>NZ_CP089985.1:375000-750000 GCF_021390155.1 Pseudomonas sp. HN11 | reverse complement strand
AAATCCCTCAGAAACGCAAAAGCCGGCCCCAAGGGGCCGGCTTTCAGCTTTCGTTAAGACAAGCTAGGGAAAGCAAATTGCGACGCCTCATGACTGGCCCGCTGTGGCCAGCGCTGCGTAATCGCCTTGCGACGGGTATAGAAACGCACCCCATCCGGTCCATATGCATGCAGGTCGCCAAACAGCGAACGCTTCCAACCCCCAAAACTGTGATAAGCCACCGGCACCGGCAACGGTACGTTCACGCCGACCATGCCCACTTCAATTTCGTCACAGAACAGACGCGCCGCTTCACCGTCACGGGTAAAGATGCAAGTGCCGTTGCCATATTCGTGATCGTTGATCAGCTGCATCGCCGCTTCCAGGCTATTCACCCGAACCACGCACAGCACGGGCCCAAAGATCTCTTCCTTATAGATGCGCATCTCAGGCGTGACACGGTCAAACAGGCTGCCACCGAGGAAGAAGCCTTCTTCATGCCCGGCAACACTCAACCCACGGCCATCAACCACCAGCTTGGCACCCGCCGCCACACCGTCTTCTATATAACCACTGACTTTGTCACGGGCTTGCCCAGTCACCAGTGGCCCCATATCCAGGCCGCAGGACGTGCCCGCGCCGATCTTCAGCGCCTTGACCTGCGGCACCAGCTTGGCAATCAATGCATCCGCCACCTGGTCGCCCACGCACACGGCCACCGAGATCGCCATGCAGCGCTCACCGCAAGAACCATAAGCAGCGCCCATCAAAGCACTGACGGCATTATCCAGATCCGCATCCGGCATCAGCACTGCGTGGTTCTTCGCACCACCCAGCGCCTGGACGCGTTTGCCACGCTTGGTTGCTTCGGAATAGATGTACTCGGCAATCGGCGTCGAACCCACGAAACTCAATGCTTTCACTTCCGGCGCTTCGATCAACGCGTCCACCGCTCCCTTGTCACCGTGCACCACGCTCAGCACGCCCTTAGGCAGACCGGCTTCCTGCAGCAGTTGTGCGATCAACAGTGTGGAGCTCGGATCACGCTCCGATGGTTTCAGGATAAAACAGTTACCGCAGACGATCGCCAACGGATACATCCACAACGGCACCATCGCAGGGAAATTGAACGGCGTAATGCCAGCAACTACGCCCAGCGGTTGGAAATCCGACCATGCATCAATGTTCGGTCCTACGTTGCGGCTGTACTCGCCCTTCAGAATTTCCGGCGCCGAACACGCATACTCGACGTTTTCAATCCCGCGCTTCAGTTCACCTGCGGCATCTTCCAGGGTCTTGCCATGCTCTTCGCTGATCAACTGTGAGATGCGCGCTTCGTTTTGCTCCAACAATTGCTTGAAACGAAACATCACCTGGGCACGCTTGGCCGCAGGGGTATTGCGCCAGGCTGGGAACGCCGCCTTGGCCGAGTCGATCGCTTGCTGAATAGTTTCACGACTGGCCAACGGCACCTGGTGGATCACCTGACCGGTGGACGGGTTGTACACGTCGGCGCGGCGACCGCTGTCGTTGACCAATTCACCGTTGATCAAATGCTGGATAAGGCTCATGCGGGGCTCCTGAAAAGTAGTTCTATATAGAAAGAAAAATCAGTCGATTTTGTTCAGCACTTCGCCGACCGCATCGAACAGACGATCCAGGTCCTGCGACTTGCTATTGAAGGTTGGCCCGAACTGCAGGGTGTCGCCACCAAAACGCACGTAGAAACCAGCTTTCCACAAGGCCATGCCCGCCTCGAATGGACGCACGATCGCATCGCCGTCACGCGGAGCAATCTGGATCGCACCGGCCAAACCGTAGTTGCGAATGTCGATCACGTTTTTGCTGCCCTTAAGCCCGTGCAGCGCATTCTCAAAGTGCGGCGCGACTTCGACGACGCTCTGCACCAGGTTTTCCTTCTGCAAAAGGTCCAATGCCGCCAGGCCAGCGGCGCAGGCGACCGGGTGAGCCGAGTAGGTGTAACCGTGTGGGAATTCCACCGCGTACTCCGGCGTCGCCTGGTTCATGAAGGTCTGATAGATCTCGCTGCTGGCAATCACCGCGCCCATCGGGATAGCACCGTTGGTGACTTGCTTGGCGATGCACATCAGGTCCGGGGTCACGCCGAAGCTGTCAGCGCCGAACATCGAGCCGGTACGGCCAAAGCCGGTGATCACTTCGTCAAACACCAACAGGATGTTGTGCTGGTCGCAGATCTCACGCAGACGCTTGAGGTAACCCTGTGGCGGCACCAAGACGCCTGCGGAACCGGCCATCGGTTCGACAAATACAGCGGCGATGTTCGACGCGTCATGCAGCTCAATCAGCTTGAGCAGTTCATCGGCCAGCGCGATACCGCCCTGCTCCGGCATACCGCGGGAGAAGGCGTTGCTCGCCAACAGGGTGTGTGGCAGATGGTCAACATCCATCATCGCCTGACCAAACATCTTACGGTTGCCGTTAACGCCGCCCAGGCTGGTGCCGGCGATGTTCACACCGTGGTAACCACGGGCGCGACCGATCATCTTGGTCTTGGTGGCCTGGCCTTTCAGGCGCCAGTAGGCACGCACCATCTTGACTGCAGTGTCGGCACACTCAGAGCCGGAGTCGGTGAAGAACACGTGGTTCAGGTTACCCGGCGTCAGGTCGGTGATCTTTTCCGCCAGCTGGAAGGACAAAGGATGACCGTACTGGAAGCCCGGCGAGTAGTCCAAAGTGCCCAATTGCTTGGCCACCGCCTCCTGGATTTCCTTGCGGGTGTGCCCGGCGCCGCAGGTCCACAGGCCCGACAGCGAGTCATACACCTTGCGGCCCTTATCGTCCGTCAGCCAGCTGCCTTCGGCGGCCACGATCAGGCGCGGGTCACGCTGGAAGTTACGGTTGGCGGTGTAAGGCATCCAGTGCGCGTCCAGCTTCAATTGGCTGGCCAGGGACGATGGGGCGTTTTCGGGCATGTTCATCAGCAAAACCTCGCAGGGCAAACGGCAGCGTCGGGATTGAAAAGCGTTGTTGCAGCTAAATTGCCATGTCGATAAAGTCGGTGAAATCCAACTCTTCTAACCTTCAGTCTGGACTTCACTAAACCATGAGCAGTCGTCGACCCGATCCTCTGGCCCAAGTCAGCGACTTCGATATCCGTCTGCTGCGCATCTTTCGCAGCGTGGTGGAGTGCGGCGGCTTTTCGGCGGCAGAAACCGTACTGGGCATCGGGCGTTCGGCTATCAGCCAGCAAATGAGCGATCTAGAACAACGCCTCGGATTAAGACTGTGCCAACGCGGTCGCGCCGGTTTCTCGCTGACCGAAGAAGGTCGCGAGGTCTACCAGTCCGCGCTTCAACTGTTAAGCGCTCTGGAAAGCTTTCGCACCGAGGTCAACGGCCTGCATCAACATCTGCGCGGCGAGCTGATCATTGGCCTCACCGACAACCTCGTTACCCTGCCCCATATGCGCATCACCCACGCGCTCGCCCAATTGAAGGAGCGCGGCCCGGATGTGCAGATCCAGATCCGCATGATCGCCCCCAACGAAGTCGAACAAGGTGTACTCGACGGCCGCCTGCATGTCGGCGTGGTACCGCAGGCCAGCGCGCTGTCTGGCTTGGAGTATCAACCGCTGTATAGCGAACGCTCATTGCTTTACTGCGCAGTCGGCCACCCCCTGTTCTATGCCGACGATAAGCAACTGGACGACGCTCGCATCGACAGTCAGGACGCCATCGCCCCCACCTTCCGCTTGCCTGCCGAGATCCAGGCCCACTACCAGGCACTCAACTGCACCGCCAGCGCCTCCGACCGCGAAGGCATGGCCTTCCTGATTCTTACCGGCCGTTACATCGGCTACCTGCCCGACCACTACGCCAGCCTGTGGGTACAACAAGGCCGACTGCGAGCGATGAAACCGGCTACACGTTTTTACGACTTAAGCCTCGCATCGGTCACGCGCAAGGGCCGTCGCCCCCATTTGGTGCTGGAAAGCTTCCTGGAAAGTCTGGCGGCAACCCGCTAACCCGGCCTCACAGCTGAAAACTGAGCAGTTGGACAGCTTTTTGCAACACCCCAAGGACATAGACCTTGAGTTTGCCCGCCATGCCACCAGAATCCTCCAGCCCCAGCGACCTGATCTACGGCCTCAACGATCGCCCGAAACCCGCCCCGGCATTCCTCGCGGCACTGCAACACGTGCTGGCGGCCTTCGTCGGCATCATCACCCCGCCGCTGATCATCGGCTCCACTCTGGGGCTCACTGCCCATTTGCCTTACCTGATCAGCATGGCGCTGATGGTTTCCGGCGTCGGTACTTTCATTCAGGCACGTAGGCCATTTGGCATCGGTGCCGGGATGATCTGCCTGCAAGGCACCAGCTTTGCGTTTCTCGGCGCAGTGTTGTCGGCGGGCTTTCTGGTGAAACAACGTGGCGGCAGCCCGGAAGACATCATGGCGATGATCTTCGGCGTGTGCTTTTTCGGCGCGGTGGTGCAGATTGTGCTGAGCCGTTTTATCGGGCAACTGCGCCGAGTCATCACGCCATTGGTGACCGGGATTGTCATCACCCTGATCGGCATCAGTTTGATCAAGGTAGGTATCACTGACCTGGGCGGCGGCTTCAATGCTCCCGACTTCGGCGCCCCCACCAATCTGGCGCTGGGCGTATTCGTCGTGTTGACGATCATTCTGCTCAACCGCTCCAACACACCGTGGGTGCGCCTCTCGGCAATCATCATCGGCTTGGCCCTCGGCAGTCTTGCAGCCTGGTTCAGCGGCAAGCTCGTGCCCCAAGCCCTGCCCGAGCTGCCCTTGGTCAGCCTGCCGATCCCGTTCCGTTTCGGGTTCGACTTCGACTGGGGCGCTTTCCTACCCATCGCGCTGATTTATCTGATCAGCAGCATCGAAACCGTCGGTGATCTCACCGCCAACTGCATGATCGCCCGACAGCCCATCAGCGGCCCTTCTTATATAAGCCGGCTTAAAGGTGGCGTACTTGGCGATGGCGTGAGCTGCATGATCGCCGCCACGTTCAGCGCTTTCCCCAACACCACCTTTGCGCAGAACAACGGCGTGATCCAACTCACCGGTGTGGCCAGCCGTTACGTCGGCTTATATATAGGCGTGGTGCTGTTTTGCCTCGGATTGTTTCCGTTGATTGGCGCGGTACTGCAACAAATCCCTAAACCGGTATTGGGCGGCGCGACTCTGGTGATGTTCGGCAGTGTGGCCGCCGCCGGTGTGCGCATCCTCGCCCAGGCGCCGCTGGACCGGCGCTGCATGCTGATTATCGCAACGTCGTTTGGCGTCGGTCTGGGCATCGCCGCCCAACCGAACCTGCTGCACCTGATGCCAACGCTGGTACAGAACCTGTTCGACTCCGCCATCACCAGCGGCGGCTTGACCGCCATTGTGCTGTGCCTGTTATTGCCCGAAGCCAAAGCAACCGAGGCTGCCGCAAACTACGCGCCGGAAAGCGACACACTGGAACCGCTTTGACGGTTTTATTGCATCAGGACTTGTCTGAGGCTTGAGGGTGGGTTATCTGTGCACACGTCGTCTCTATCGATCAGCACGGAAACCTCCATGAGCCTCGAAGTTCCTGCCCACAGCAACCACGCCGGTAAACCCGCCAGCCGCATTCGGCAAAAGAACGAACAAGCGATTCTCCAGGCTGCTGAAGATGAGTTCGCGCGCCATGGCTACAAAGGCACCAGCATGAACACCATTGCTGCCAGTGCCGGGTTGCCAAAGGCCAACCTGCATTATTACTTCACCAACAAGCTGGGCCTGTATATCGCTGTGCTCAGCAACATCCTCGAACTGTGGGACAGCACCTTCAACGCGCTGACCGCCGAAGACGACCCGGCCGTGGCGCTCAGCCGCTACATCCGCACCAAGATGGAGTTTTCGCGTCGCCAACCCCAAGCCTCGCGGATTTTCGCGATGGAGATCATCAGCGGCGGCGAATGCCTCACCGAATATTTCAGCCAGGACTACCGCGCCTGGTTCAGCGGGCGGGCGGCGGTGTTCCAAGCCTGGATTGACGCAGGGAAGATGGACCCGATCGATCCGGTGCACCTGATCTTCCTGCTGTGGGGCAGCACCCAGCACTATGCCGACTTTGCCACTCAGATCTGCCGCGTCACCGGTCGCACCAAGCTGACCAAACAGGACATGGAAGACGCCGGCACCAACCTGATCCACATCATTCTCAAGGGCTGCGGCATCAAGCCCGCCTATTAAACGAAGCGACTTATGCCTTTCACGCTTACCGGCCTTTGCGAGTTTCGCGAAGAAATACGCAAAAGCCGCTTTATCACCCTCGCCGCACCGATCAGCAGTCCGCATGACGCCCAGGCGTTTTTCGAGCAGCACAGCGACCTGAACGCCACACACAATTGCTGGGCCTGGAAACTCGCCGACCACTACCGCAGCAACGACGACGGTGAGCCCGGCGGCACTGCGGGTCGACCGATCCTGGCCGCCATCGAGGCCCAGGGCTTTGATCAGGTCGCGGTGCTGGTGATCCGCTGGTACGGCGGCATTCAGTTGGGCACCGGCGGTCTGGCACGTGCCTACGGCGGCGGCGCCAATAAATGCCTGCAGACTGCCGAACGTATCGAACTGATCAGCCGCGTGCCCTTGAGCTGCGCTTG
The DNA here is from genome assembly GCF_021390155.1 of Pseudomonas sp. HN11. Lineage (NCBI taxonomy): Bacteria > Pseudomonadati > Pseudomonadota > Gammaproteobacteria > Pseudomonadales > Pseudomonadaceae > Pseudomonas > Pseudomonas sp. HN11. The sequence goes on along the minus strand of NZ_CP089985.1, from coordinate 743,380 downwards.
CGGTTTTGCCGAGCTGAACCTGGTGAAACTGCGCGTGGCTGAAATGGGCGGACTGGTGGTCGAAGAAACCTTCACCGCCAACGGCGTCGAGCTACAACTCGCCTTGGGCGAAGCGCATATCGACACCCTGCAAATTCAACTCGCCGACCTCAGCCGTGGGCGTATCCTGCTACAACGCTGAACTCCCTGAAACGCGACGCTAAAGGAAGCTTTTCATGTCTACGCCAAAAACCGCATTGATCATCGGCGCCTCGCGCGGGCTGGGCCTTGGCCTGGTCAAGCAACTGCTCCAGGACGGCTGGGACGTGACCGCCACCGTGCGAGATCCGAGCAAGGCCGATGCCCTGAAAGCCGTGGGCCCGGTACAGATCGAGAAACTCGACATGGACGATCAGCAAGCCGTGATCGCCCTGAGCCAGCGCCTCAAGGCACGCACCTTTGACCTGCTGTTCGTCAACGCCGGCGTCAAAGGCCCTGCCAATCAGGAGCCGGGCCACGCCACATTGGCGGAAGTCGGCCAACTGTTCTTCACCAACGCAGTGGCGCCGATCAACCTGGCCCAGCGCTTTGTCGGGCAGATCCGCAAAGACAGTGGCGTACTGGCCTTCATGAGTTCGGTACTCGGCAGTGTGACCATCCCCGACGGCTCCGACCTGGCGCTGTATAAAGCCAGCAAGGCGGCACTCAACTCCATGACCAACAGCTTTATCACCCAGTTGGGCGACCACAAGCTGACGGTGCTGTCGCTGCACCCGGGCTGGGTGAAAACCGACATGGGCGGCGAAAACGCGCACATCGACGTAGACACCAGCGTGCGCGGCCTGGTGGACCAAGTGAACGCCTACACCGGTAAAGGCGGCCATCACTTCGTCGATTACAAAGGCGACACCATCGCCTGGTAAACCGCTGGGGATCGTTATCGACCGATTGCCGTCGGTAACGATCCGCGCGTAGACTGCCCCCTCGCCTTTACCGGCGACCCTGGATCAGCAGACAGGGCAACACTGAGCTGGCAAACCTGAACCCATCATTCAGAGGAGCCGGCCAATGCCTGCGACCCGTACCTGGTTAAAAAACCCCCTCGCGATTTTCACTGCCAATGGCCTCGACGCCCGTGGCGGCCTGGTGCTGCAAGACGGTGTGATCACCGAAGTGCTGGCCCAAGGCCAAGAACCCGCGCTGCCCTGCAGCCAAGTGTTCGATGCGCGTGAACATGCGGTCCTGCCGGGGCTGATCAACACCCACCATCACTTCTATCAAACCCTGACCCGCGCCTGGGCGCCTGTCGTCAATCAGCCGTTGTTTCCCTGGTTGAAAACCCTGTACCCAATCTGGGCGCGGCTTACCCCGGAAAAACTCGCCCTCGCCAGCAAAGTCGCGTTGGCCGAATTGCTGCTTTCAGGCTGCACCACGGCGGCAGACCACCACTACCTGTTCCCCGACGGCCTGGAAAACGCCATTGATGTGCAAGTCGAGAGCGTGCGCGAATTGGGCATGCGCGCCATGCTCACCCGCGGTTCCATGAGTTTGGGTGAAGCCGACGGCGGCCTGCCACCGCAACAGACCGTGCAGCAAGGCCAAGTCATCCTTGAAGACAGCCAGCGCCTGATCCACGAATACCACGAGCGTGGTGACGGCGCACAAATCCAGATCGCACTGGCTCCGTGCTCACCCTTTTCTGTCACCCCGGAAATCATGGAAGCCAGCGCCGAACTGGCCAACCGCCTGGATGTACGCCTGCACACCCACCTGGCCGAAACCCTCGACGAAGAAGATTTCTGCCTGCAGCGCTTCGGCCTGCGCACCGTGGACTACCTCGACAGCGTCGGCTGGCTCGGCCCGCGCACTTGGCTCGCGCATGGTATTCACTTCAATCCGGATGAAATTGCGCGCCTGGGCGCCGCGGGCACCGGTATCTGCCATTGCCCAAGCTCGAACATGCGCCTGGCGTCCGGCATCTGCCCCACCCTGGACCTCCTCGCGGCGGGCGCGCCCATCGGCCTGGGCGTGGACGGTTCGGCCTCCAATGATGCGTCGAATATGATCCTTGAAGCCCGTCAGGCCTTGTACATCCAGCGCCTGCGTTACGGCGCGGAAAAGATCACCCCGGAAGGTGTGCTCGGCTGGGCAACCCGAGGTTCGGCGCAGTTGCTGGGTCGTACGGATATCGGTGAACTGGCCGTGGGAAAACAGGCCGACCTGGCGCTGTTCAAGCTCGATGAGCTGCGCTTCTCCGGCAGCCACAATCCGATCTCGGCGCTGCTGCTGTGCGGCGCGGACCGTGCGGACCGGGTGATGATTGCAGGCAAATGGCGCGTTATCGACGGCCAGGTCGAAGGCCTGGACCTCAAAGGCCTGATCGCTGATCACACCCAGGCCGCGCGGCAGTTGATCGCTGGCTGATTACAACCCCAGCAGCGACAGCATGATAAAGGTCGCAAACAGCACAAAATGGGTCATCCCTTCGATGGCGTTGGTTTCGCCATCGTTGAGGTTGATTGCGCTGACAATCAGTGTGATAAACACCATCACGGTCTGTACCGGAGTCATTGCCATCTGGAACGGCTGGCCGGTGTAGAGCGCCATCGCCTCCATCACCGGCACCGTCAGGATCACGGTCGACAGCGAAGCACCCAACGCAATATTGACCACCGACTGCATGCGATTAGCCAACGCGGCGCGCAATGCCGTCAGGATCTCCGGCGCCGCTGAAATCGCCGCGACCACAATCGCCGTAATCACCGGCGGCGCCCCCGTGCCTTCCAAGCCCAGGTCCAGCGTCTTGGACATCACCTCGGCCAGTGCGCCGATCACAATCACCCCAAACACCAGGGTGCCGATGGAAAACGCCAGGTTGACTGGCGGCGCCTGCTCTTCTTCCGGCAGTTTCTTGCGGCGTTTTTCCGGGTAGCTGTAGCTGAAGAAATAACTGTGCGGCCCCACCTGCATGCGCAGGAACAGGGTGTACAACACCACCATCGCGCCAATGGTGAAGGCCGAGTAAATCTTCCAGTCGGCTTCGGGGATGAATTCCGGAACGACCATCGACACGCCCATGGCGGTGAGGATCATCACGCTGTAGGTACGAGCAGAATCATCGTTGTAGGACTGTTCGCCGTGTTTGATGCCGCCCATCAGCGCGGCCAGGCCCAGGATGCCGTTGATATCAAGCATCACCGCTGAATAGATAGTGTCCCGCACCAGGGTGGGCGACGGTTCATTGCTCATCATGATCGCCAGGATCACCACTTCCACCAACACCGCGGCGAGGGTGAGGATCATGGTGCCGTAGGGGTCACCGACTTTTTCCGCCAGTTGCTCGGCATGGTGGGCCACGCGCATCGACGCCACTACGATAAAGCCGATCAACACCACGCCGGCCAGCAACGCCGTGATCTGCCCGCTGTGCAGCATCCAGTGTTCCAACGGGTAGGCGGCGATGGCGGCAATCAGCGCCAACAGCATGAATTTTTCTTGCTTGAGGGATATGAGCATTCCGGGCCTTTTAGTGCGGCAAATCAGTCATTGATGGGGTACAGACTGCGTCACGCCGCTAACGTTTCGTTACACCTTAGTTCACGCAGCCTTTGCGCGAATGCAACGAAAACAATCCTGCTGGTCAGGTTTTGCCGATTATTTCGGCCATGGCCTGTAGAATGCCGCCATTGCACCTGATGAGAATTAAGAAAATGTACGATTGGCTCAACGCCCTGCCCAAGGCTGAACTGCACCTGCACCTGGAAGGCTCCCTGGAGCCTGAGCTGCTGTTCGCCCTGGCCGAGCGCAACAAGATTGCGCTGCCGTGGAACGATGTCGAAACCCTGCGCAAGGCCTACGCCTTCAACAACCTGCAAGAGTTTCTCGACCTGTATTACAAGGGCGCCGATGTGTTGCGCACCTCACAGGATTTTTACGACCTGACCTGGGCCTATCTGCTGCGCTGCAAAGAGCAGAACGTGATCCACACCGAACCCTTCTTCGATCCGCAGACCCACACCGACCGTGGCATCCCGTTCGAAGTGGTGCTCAACGGCATCGCCGCAGCACTCAAAGATGGCGAGCAGCAACTGGGCATCACCAGTGGCCTGATCCTCAGCTTCCTGCGCCACCTGAGCGAAGCCGAGGCCGAGAAAACACTGGACCAGGCCTTGCCGTTCCGTGACGCATTCGTGGCCGTGGGCCTGGACAGCTCGGAAATGGGTCACCCGCCGAGCAAGTTTCAGCGCGTATTCGACCGTGCTCGCCATGAAGGCTTCCTCACCGTGGCCCACGCTGGCGAAGAAGGTCCGCCGGAGTACATCTGGGAAGCCATCGACCTGCTGAAAATCCAGCGTATCGACCACGGCGTGCGCGCCATCGAAGACGAGCGCCTGATGCAGCGCATCATCGACGAACAGATCCCGCTGACCGTGTGCCCACTGTCCAACACCAAGCTGTGCGTGTTTGACGACATGGCCCAGCACAACATCCTCGACATGCTTGAGCGTGGCGTGAAGGTGACGGTGAACTCGGATGACCCGGCGTACTTCGGCGGTTATGTCACCGAGAACTTCCACGCCCTGCACACCTCGTTGGGCATGACCCAGGACCAAGCCAAACGCCTGGCGCAGAACAGCCTGGATGCACGCCTCGTAAAGCCGTAACCAGGTAGAAAAGGATTGGCCATGTCACGCAGGCATGGCCAATCGCGTAATTTCCCGATGTCCTACGGCGTTGACCCGTAAAGCCTGGGACTCGTTGATCACACTGATCCAGTTCGACTGCAGAAATAATTGCAACAACCCCACCCCCAACGCACCACCCAGATGAGGTTGGTGCTGACTCCAGTCGTAACAATTACATACCAGCGGCGACGCCAGGCCTTGGGTAAAAATCCCCAGGTTTGCCAGGCGCTGCGCGCCTTTGACCGTGATATCGGCACGCTGCTCATGGTGCTCGATCCAGCCGGCGTCCAGCAGATGTTGATACAACTGCGCGCCCAATTCCCCGCCGAGGTGTCCATGGCACAACCGGGCATGACGTAACAGCGCCGGAGCAATCAGGGCCGGCGGTAAGGCATCCGGTGCATTGCGTGCGGCGCAAGCCATGGTGGTCCTGGCCAAGGCATCAATGGCAGCGCTGACATCAGGTGCCGCTACGCGAAACAGGCGCTTGCCACGCCTGGCCTCTACCCGCAGCAAACCACCGGCAGTCAGTCGCGCCAGGTGCGCATTGGCGGATGTCGGTGACAACCCGGCGAGCATCGCCAGCTCTACCGGCGACCTGGCCGAGCCATCCATCAACGCCCATATCATGGCGGTGCGCTTGGGTTCGGCGAGCAAGCTGGCGATGCGACTGATGCAAGGTGCTTCTTCCATCGTTTCACTCCCTATTGGCTTATTTTTCTAATGAGGTTGACGCCAAAGTATAGGACCGCAAATCGCCGGTTCCACGGCGTCTGACAGCCTGGATAGGGACGGGATCTGAGTGAAATTTCCTGCTGTGGTGGAGGGCGTTACGTAGAGCTCAATCGTTCCGGTAATTGAGCGGTCAACGTCGCACAACGGGAGACAAGCATTTCCCGCAACAGGTTGATGGGCTTGCTCAGTTGTGCGCGATGAGCACACAACAGATTGAGCGGGGTACGCTCGCCACGCAGCTCCGGCAGGATCAGGCGCAAACGCCCGGCCAACACGTCGGTACACACATCCAGCCAGGATTTGTAGGCAATGCCCACGCCCGCCACCGCCCAGCGGCGGACCACATCCGCATCATCACTGAACCGGTCGCCGGTGACGGTCAGACTGACTTCGCGTTTACCGTCGTGAAAGGTCCAGTGGTCGTGGACCCGGCTACCGAGCATATACAACAGGCAATTGTGCTGGGCCAGTTGCTCCAGGTGCCGGGGCTCGCCGTAGCGCGCAAGGTAGCCGGGCGACGCGCACAGCACACGGACGTTGTTCGGCGCGACGGGCAGTGCAATTAGGCTGGAGTCTTCTGGCTCACCGTAACGCAAGGCGATGTCCACCGGCTGGCGGAACAGATCGGCAATCCGATCACCCAATAACAGGCGCACGGTAAGTTGTGGGTACTCCCGCTGGAATTCATCCAGCCATGGCAGCAATTGGTTGCGCCCAAAATCCGAAGGGGCCGACAGTTGCAGCACCCCGCTGACATGGTCCTGGCCGCTGGCCAATAAGCGCCGCCCCTCGTCCAGCGAGCTCAGCGCAGCGCGGGCATATTCCAGAAAGCCTTCACCTTCGGCGGTCAGGCGCAGGCTTCGGGTGGAGCGTGCGAGCAAACGCGTACCCAGTTGCTGTTCGATACGCTTGAGTGCCGCACTCGCCACGGCAGGCGACAAGTCCATCACCCGTGCCGCAGCCGACAGGCTGCCCAAGTCAGCTGCACGCACAAACAATTGCAAATCATCAAAACGCAGCATGCATCCCCGCCAATTTTCAATATTTTGTTGAAACAGACTGCTGTTTTAGCCGCTTTTATCTGTACGGGAAATAGCCAATCATCTCTGCATCCCGTTCATCACCTGTCTGGAGCTGAAGATGCCCACCGCCTTTAACGTCATCGCCACGCTGATCGCCAAACCTGGCCAACAGGCCACCCTGGAAACTTTGCTGCGCGGCCTGCTGGAACCCACTCGCCTGGAAGCCGGTTGCGAGCAATACGACTTGCACCAGGATCTGCAACACCCCGAAACCTTCTACATGCTCGAACGCTGGAGTGACGACGCGGCGCTGGCCGACCACGACCAGAGCGCGCATATCCAGAGCTTTCGCGCCAAGGCCGCTGATGTGATCGAACACTTCGAACTCAAGCGCCTGAAGTTTCTCGCCTGATCCCCCTTTTCTGGAGCCATCATGAAAGCCATTGCCTACTACGCCTCACTGCCGATCAACGATCCCAACGCCCTGCAAGACATCGAACTGCCAGCGCCCGTCGCTGGCCCGCGTGACCTGTTGGTGGAAGTCAGAGCCATCTCGGTCAACCCGGTGGACACCAAGGTGCGCCAGAACGTCGCCCCGGAAAATGGCGCCGCCAAGGTGCTGGGCTGGGACGTGGCCGGTGTGGTCAAGGCCGTCGGCAGCGACGTGACGCTGTTCAAGGCCGGTGACAAGGTGTTTTACGCGGGTTCACTGGTGCGTCCGGGCGGCAACAGCGAACTGCACACCGTGGATGAACGCATCGTCGGCCATATGCCGAAAAGCCTGGGCTTTGCCGAAGCCGCCGCGCTGCCGCTGACCGCCATCACCGCCTGGGAGTTGCTGTTCGAACGCCTGCAAGTCCAGGAAGGTCAACAGAATGAAGGCCAGAGCCTGCTGATCGTTGGCGCTGCCGGTGGCGTGGGATCGATCCTGACCCAACTCGCCAGCCAGCTCACCGCGTTGAAAGTGATCGGCACCGCTTCTCGCCCGGAAACCCAAGAGTGGGCCAAGGCCCTCGGCGCCGACCTGGTGATCGACCACAGCCAACCGCTGAGCGAAGCGTTGAAAGCCGCCGGCCACCCGCAGGTGACCCACGTCGCCAGCCTGACCCAGACCGATCATCACCTGGACCAGTTGGTCGAAGCTCTGCAACCCCAGGGCAAGCTGGCGCTGATCGACGATCCCAAGGCGCTGGACGTCAGCAAGCTCAAGCGCAAGAGTCTGTCGTTGCACTGGGAGTTCATGTACACGCGTTCGATGTTCGAGACCCCGGACATGATCGAACAGCACAACCTGCTCAACCGCGTGGCCGAACTGATCGACGCCGGCACCCTGAAAACCACGATGGGCGAGCACTTCGGTGTGATCAATGCGGCGAACCTGCGGCGCGCCCATGCATTGCTGGAAAGCGGCAAGGCCAAGGGCAAGATCGTGCTGGAAGGTTTCTGAAATAATAGCTGTCAGGGTCGTCCATTATTCATGTGAGTAATGGACGACACCGCTAGTCAGAGAGTTGACCTTTGTCATCTTTGTGAGCGTATTCGGGTTTATATTGGCCGCCTTTGCCACGATTCTTTTACGTGAGGAAGTCAGCAATGAAAATCCTGATAAAAGCGTTAGCAAAATCCGCAGGCAATAAATGGCAGGTCCGTCTCGACCAGGACGCCTTCACCTTCCGCACCGAGGCCGAGGCCCGTGCCTTTGCCGACACCCTGCAAGCGCGTATCCAGGCCCCTCACCGTTTTCCAAACAGCCAGCAGCGCTCCGCCGCTGGCTGATCCACTGTTCAGACCTGCGCCTGCAAAGCCCGTTTGCGTTGCAGGCGTTGGGTCGACATCGCAATCGTCACCGCCAACACACCGCACAAGCTGATGACCATGGCCATCGGCATCGCCGTGCCGTCGTGCAGAACCCCGACCAACGACGCCGCTCCCGCCGCCACGCCGAACTGGATGCAGCCGAGCAACGCCGAAGCGCTGCCGGCCCGTGCACCCTGCCCGCTCATGGCACAGGCCGAGGTATTGGGCAGAATGCAGCCCAGACTGGCGATGCAGATAAACAAGGGCACCAGCAATGGCCACAGCGCATCGGTGCGCAACGCCGCGATACCCAGCAAAGTCAACGCTGCCAGCAGATAGACCCACACACTGCGCGACAACAGAAACGCCGGGCCACGCTTGGACAGCAATCGCGCGTTGACTTGCGCCACCAGGATAAAGCCCGCAGCGTTGGAACCAAACAGCCAACCATAATGCTCAGCAGGCACGCCGTAGAGCTGGATGAAGACGAAAGGTGAACCGGCGATGTAGGCAAACATCCCGGCAATCGAAATACCACCGGTGAGGGCATACCCCAGATAAACCCGGTCCGACAACAGCGCGGCATAGCGACGCAACGACCCGGACAACGGCTGACGCGGTTGATGGGCCGGGAATGTTTCCGGCAGCCCGACGGCCACGGCGATGGCCGCCATCACGCTGAAGATCGACAGAGCGAGAAAAATCGACTGCCAGCCCCATATTCCCACCATCAGCCCGCCCGCCAGCGGTGCAAGGATCGGCGCCAGCCCGGTGACCAGCATTAGTTGGGAAAACACTTTGGCCGAGCCGACCGCGTCGCATTTGTCACTGACCACCGCGCGGGAAATCACCATGCCGGCGCAGCCACCGAGGGCCTGCACGAAACGCGCGCCGATCAGCCATTCCAGGGATGGCGCAAAGGCGCAGGCAAACGAAGCCAGGGTAAACAGCGTGACACCACTGAGCAGCGGACCGCGTCGACCAAAGCGGTCCGCCAGCGGGCCATAGATCAATTGGCCGATGGCCAGGCCACCGAAATACACCGCCAGGGTCAGTTGGATGTGTTTTTCATCGGTCGCGAAGGCCTTGGCCATGGCCGGAAAACCGGGCAGGTAAAAATCGATCGCTAATGGCGCGAAGGCGCTCAAGGCACCCAAAATCAGGATTATGCGTAGGTTCATCGGGCACCCAAGTGAGACGGCAGCCCGATAGTCTAGCCGCGCTTGGGTGCATTGAACACGATAGCTCGCTAACTATTTGTTCGCGTCAGGCGAGCCTGGCGCTATAGCCCTCTTCGGTGATTGTCGCGATCACTTGCTCGGCAGACAAGCGGCTTTCGACGCCCACTTCCTTGGTCGCCAGGTCGACTTTCACGCTGGCCGCCGGATCCTGGCTCTGCACTGCCTGGGTCACCGCTCGAACGCAATGGCCGCAGGTCATTCCTTCAACGCTGAATACTTGCATGACATGACTCCTTTGATGAGGTAGGACCCAGTCTCGACCTTGCCACGATGGCAAGGTCAAGTTCCGCAAACTTCTGCCGGGCTGGTATTTGGCCGCTTCAAAGGCCAAGCTTCACCCATCTTTGATTCACACCACGGAGCATTCGCCATGCGCTGGTCGTTTTTTGCCCTTGCGGGCCTGATGAGTTTGTCGGCCGCTGCGCCCCAAGCCTTCGCCGCAGAAGACTATGCGGTGTTGATCATTTCCCGGGAACGCCTGGAAGTGCCGACCAACTGCGAAATCGGCCTGTACCTGAATGACCAGCTGGCGGGCCGGCTGTTCCAGGAGCAAGCCACATCGTTCAATCTGCCGGCAGGCAATCTGTCCTTGCGCCTGAAGCTGCTGCCAGGCCAATCCCCTGGCTGCCTGCCGGGCATGTTGGCGCCGCCGGCGCAGAACATCACGCTCAAGGCCGGTGACGTGCGCAAATTGCGTATCGCCCAGGGTCCGGATGGGATGTACCTCAAAGCCGCCAGTTTGGAATATTAAAGGGCGCTTGACCTTCCCCACAGGTCAAGGTTGATCCTAGGCGCAACTTCTCTTGGAGGACTGCCCCATGAATGGATCCACCACCTTTGATCTGCCCATCAGCGGCATGACCTGCGCCAGCTGTGCCGGCCGGGTCGAGCGCGCGTTGGGCAAGGTACCGGGGGTGCAAAGCGTCAGCGTCAACCTGGCCAATGAACGCGCCCACGTTGAAGTGCTGGGCCAGATGGACCCCGGTGTGTTGATCGCCGCTGTCGACAAAGCGGGCTACACCGCCACCCTGTCCCAAAGTGAAACGATCACCGAGGCCCATCAAGCCCAACACCTGCAGCGCGAGCGTTGGTCGCTGCTGCTGGCGATCCTGCTGGCATTGCCACTGGTGCTGCCGATGCTGGTGGAACCGTTTGGCCTGCACTGGATGCTGCCGGCTTGGGCACAGTTCGCCTTGGCTACGCCCGTGCAATTCATCTTCGGCGCACGCTTTTATATCGCCGCCTGGAAAGCCGTGCGTGCCGGTGCCGGTAACATGGACCTGCTGGTGGCCATCGGCACCAGCGCCGGTTACGGCCTGAGTATGTATGAATGGCTCACCGCCCAGCCCGGCATGGCGCCACACCTATACTTCGAAGCCTCGGCGGTGGTGATCGCCCTGGTGCTACTGGGCAAATACCTGGAAAGCCGCGCCAAGCGCCAGACTGCCAGCGCTATTCGCGCCCTGGAAGCCCTGCGTCCTGAACACGCGATTCGGATCATTGAAGGCCGTGAAGAAAATGTCGCCATCAATGCGTTGAAGCTGGGCGACCTGGTCATGATCAAGCCTGGCGAACGCTTCCCGGTGGACGGTGAAGTGGTCGAAGGCCAAAGCCATGCCGACGAATCCTTGATCAGCGGCGAAAGCCTGCCCGTACCGAAACAGCCTGGCGATACAGTCACCGGTGGTGCTATCAACGGCGAAGGCCGCCTGCTGGTGCGTACCCTGGCCCTCGGCGCCGAAAGCGTACTGGCGCGGATCATCCGTTTGGTCGAAGACGCCCAGGCCGCCAAGGCACCGATCCAGAAGCTGGTGGATAAAGTCAGCCAGGTCTTCGTCCCGGCCGTGCTGGTGCTGGCATTGGCCACCCTGGTGGGTTGGTGGCTGTACGGCGCGCCGCTGGAAACCGCGATCATCAACGCCGTGGCCGTGCTGGTAATCGCCTGCCCGTGCGCCCTGGGCCTGGCCACGCCGACTGCGATCATGGCCGGCACGGGTGTCGCCGCGCGCCACGGCATCCTGATCAAGGACGCCGAAGCCCTGGAACGCGCCCATGAGGTGAGCGCCGTGGTCTTCGACAAAACCGGCACCCTCACCTCCGGCACGCCGAAAATCGCCCACCTGGCGGCGCTGGATGCCAACAAGGCTTTACTGCTGCAACAAGCTGGCGCGCTGCAACGCGGCAGTGAGCACCCGTTGGCCAAGGCGGTGCAGGAAGCGTGCAAGGAGCAAGGCCTGGCAGTGGCGGATGTGACAGCCAGCCAATCCCTGACCGGGCGTGGCATCGCTGGCACGCTGGACGGCCGGCAACTGGCCCTGGGCAATCGGCGCCTACTGGAAGAAAGCGGCTTGAGCACGGGTGACCTCGCCGACTCCGCCAACGCCTGGGAAGCCGAGGGCCGCACGCTGTCCTGGTTGATTGAACAAGGTGCTCAACCGCGTGTGCTGGGTTTATTCGCGTTCGGTGACACCCTCAAACCCGGTGCGCTGGAAGCCGTGCAACAACTCAAGGCCCAGCACATCAGCAGCCATTTACTCACCGGCGATAATCGCGGCAGCGCCCGTGTCGTCGCCGAGGCGTTGGGCATCGACAATGTGCACGCCGAAGTGCTGCCCGCCGAAAAAGCCGCCACCGTCGCCCAGTTGAAAAAAACCGGCGTGGTGGCCATGGTCGGCGACGGCATCAACGACGCTCCCGCCCTGGCCGCCGCCGATATCGGCATCGCCATGGGGGGGGGCACCGACGTGGCCATGCACGCCGCCGGTATCACTCTGATGCGCGGCGATCCGCGCCTGGTTCCCGCCGCCCTTGAGATCAGCCGCAAGACCTACGCAAAAATCCGTCAGAACCTGTTCTGGGCATTTGTGTATAACCTTATCGGCATTCCCCTGGCGGCGTTCGGCTTGCTCAACCCGGTATTGGCGGGCGCGGCAATGGCGCTGTCGAGCGTCAGCGTGGTGAGCAATGCATTACTGTTGAAGACTTGGAAACCCAAGGACTTGGAGGATCAACGCCCATGAACATCGGCCAAGCCGCACGCCAGAGCGGGCTCAGCGCCAAAATGATTCGCTACTACGAATCCATCGGCCTGCTCAAAGCCGCCCACCGCACCGACAGTGGCTATCGCGTGTACGGCCAGGATGATTTGCACACGCTGGCGTTTATCAAGCGCTCGCGGGATCTGGGGTTTTCATTGGAAGAGGTCGGCAAGCTGCTGACCCTGTGGCAGGACCGGCAACGGGCCAGCGCTGATGTGAAGGCGTTGGCGCGCCAGCATATCGATGCGCTGAACCAGAAGATTCTGGAACTGGGGCAACTGCGCGATACCTTGCAGGACCTGGTGGAGCACTGCCAGGGCGATCATCGACCGGATTGTCCGATTCTCAAAGAGTTGGCTTCGGGGAATTGTTGCGCCTGAGGGAGTCTATCTGAATACATGCAAACCAAATGTGGGAGCAGGCCCGCTCCCACATTTTTGATCTTCATCTACCCAAAAATCACTGCATCCACGGCGGTGGCGGTGGCTCGTCCGGCACCTTGCTCGGTGGCGCATCATCCGCCGCGCGGATCGCCTGGCGACGTTCTTCATCCAGCCGAGCCGCTTCGATCTCCCGGATCACGCCGCCCACATCCGCCAGTTCTTCCGGCTCGTCGAACTCGCCGGTCAACACGCTGGCCGGGTGCAAGGTACCGGCTTCGTATAGCGCCCACATTTCCTTGGCATACTTGGTCTTCTTCAACTCCGGGGCAAAGCGCCCGAAGTACGAAGCCATGTTGCCCACATCCCGTTCCAGCATACTGAATGCGTGGTTGTTGCCCGCTGCATCCACCGCCTGGGGCAAGTCGATGATCACCGGACCGGTTGGGGTGAGCAGCACGTTGAATTCGGACAGGTCGCCGTGCACCAGGCCGGTACACAGCATCAGTACGATCTGGGAAATCAGGAAGGCGTGGTATTCGCGCGCTTGGTCCGGTTCCAGTACCACGTCGTTCAGACGTGGGGCCGCATCACCGTATTCGTCGGCCACCAACTCCATCAGCAGCACGCCTTCGAGGAAGTCGAACGGTTGAGGCACGCGAACGCCCGCACCGGCCAGGCGGAACAACGCCGCCACTTCAGCGTTCTGCCAGGCATCTTCGGTTTCTTTCTTACCGAACTTTGACCCCTTGGCCATGGCCCGGGCCTGCCGGCTGTTACGGACCTTACGGCCTTCCTGGTATTCGGACGCTTGACGAAAACTTCGTTTATTCGCCTCCTTGTAAACCTTGGCGCAACGCAATTCGTTGCCGCAGCGCACCACATAAACAGCTGCTTCTTTACCACTCATGAGTGGGCGCAGCACTTCGTCGACCAGACCGTCTTCGATCAGGGGTTCAATGCGTTTAGGAGTCTTCATCAGCTTTTATTGTGGGTCCTTTATTACCAAATACGCGTATGGCACTCGTTATACGGCAATCAGCTCGCCGGTGGGAGAGGCTACCGACCATTGATCACTTAAGAATGCATCCTACATGCCAGTTTCAGCGCTCAATGATCGCTGTAACACCCTGCCCACCCGCCGCACAGATGGAAATCAGCCCTCGCCCCTTGCCCGCCGCATCCAGCAACTTGGCCAGATTGGCAACGATGCGTCCACCCGTGGCGGCAAATGGGTGCCCGGCGGCCAGGGAACTGCCCTTCACATTGAGTCGACTGCGGTCGATGGCGCCCAGGGGGGCGTCAAGGCCCAGGCGCGTTTTGCAGTAGTCCGCGTCTTCCCAGGCTTTGAGCGTGCACAACACTTGGGCGGCAAAAGCTTCGTGGATCTCGTAGTAATCGAAGTCCTGCAGCGTCAGACCGTTCCTTGCCAGCAAGCGCGGCACCGCATACACCGGCGCCATCAGCAGGCCTTCGGCGCCGTTGACGAAATCCACTGCCGCCGCTTCGCCATCGCGCAGATACGCGAGGATCGGCAAACCCCGCTCCTGGGCCCAGGCCTCACTGCCCAACAACACCAACGACGCACCATCGGTGAGCGGCGTGGAGTTGCCGGCGGTGAGTGTGCCTTTTTCGCTGCGTTCGAAGGCCGGCTTGAGGGCGGCGAGTTTTTCCAGGGTCAGGTCGGGGCGCAGGTTGTTGTCGCGGGTCAGGCCGAGAAAAGGTGTCAGCAAATCGTTGTGCCAACCTTCGGCGTAGGCGGCGGCCATTTTCTGGTGGCTTTCCAGGGCGAGTTGGTCCTGCTCGGCGCGGGGGATCTGCCAAGTCTGTGCCATCAATTCGCAATGTTGGCCCATTGACAGGCCGGTGCGGGGTTCGCCGTTGCGCGGCAGTTCCGGTTTGAGGTGGTGAGGACGAAGTTGTAACAGGACTTTTAATTTATCCGCCACGGATTTGCTGCGATTGGCTTGCAGCAAGATCTTGCGCAGGTCTTCATTCACTCCAATGGGCGCGTCAGACGTAGTGTCCACTCCGCCAGCAATCCCGCACTCAATCTGGCCCAGGGCGATCTTGTTGGCCACCAGCAGTGCCGCTTCCAGGCCCGTGCCGCACGCCTGCTGAATGTCATAGGCCGGCGTTTGCGGCGACAGCCGAGAGCCCAGCACACATTCACGGGTGAGGTTGAAGTCCCGCGAATGCTTGAGCACCGCCCCGGCAGCCACTTCGCCGATGCGCAGACCGTGCAGGTTGTAGCGTTCGATCAGGCCTTCCAAGGCGGCGGTCAGCATCGCCTGGTTACTCGCCGTGGCATAGGGGCCGTTGGAACGGGCGAAAGGAATGCGATTACCGCCAATGATCGCCACACGGCGCAATTGAGTCATGGAAAGCTCCCTGATGGTTGTGGGTGGAATCACCCAGCCTAGCCTAGGCTGATCGAACGACTGCCACCCCGGGGTGGTCAACCCTTTGAACCCCAGCCTTCGGAGAGCGTTCCATGTCTGACCGTTATATCGACTTCGCCAACTCAAGCCTCGGCCATCGCCTGGTCGCCGCCATTGGCCTGCCGTCACCGGTACGCCTGGAACGCTGGCAAGCCGGGCGTCTGCGCCCAGTGGAAGGTGCGTTGTTGCTAGGCGGCGGCGCGCTGGCGGGCAAGGTCCAGGCGTTTGCCCACAAGCTCACCGATGCGACTTATACCTACGGCGCCCAGACATCGACGTGGATCCCCGGCCACGGCCCCAAGCTCAAGGCCGTGGTGTTCGACGCCAGCGAATTGCAGCACACCGACCAACTCAAGCAACTGCGCGAATTCTTCCAGCCGCTGCTGAAAAACCTGGATAACAGCGCACACCTGGTAATCCTCGGGCGCGCTCCGGAAAGCCTCGGTGATGCCTTCGCCGCCAGTGCCCAGCACGCCCTGGAAGGTTTCAGCCGCTCGCTGGCCAAGGAACTGCGCAACGGCGGCGTGTTGCAATTGCTTTATGTGGGCAACGGAGCCGAGGACCAACTGGAAGGCGCATTGCGTTTCTTCCTCTCACCCAAAAGCGCCTACATCTCTGGCCAGGTCATTCGCCTGCAAGCCTGCGACACGCCGGTCGAGGATTGGACGCGGCCCCTGGCCGGGCGCAAAGCGCTGGTCACTGGCGCAGCCCGAGGCATCGGTGCATCCATCGCCGAAACCCTGGCCCGCGACGGCGCCGAGGTGATCCTGCTCGACGTGCCCCAGGCCAAGGCCGATCTCGAAGCCCTGGCCGCACGTTTGGGGGCTCGCACCGTCGCGCTGGATATCTGCGCTGAAGACGCCGCCAGCCAGTTGATTGAACACCTGCCCGATGGCCTCGACATCCTGGTACACAACGCCGGGATCACCCGTGACAAGACCCTGGCCAACATGACGCCGGATTACTGGGACGCGGTGCTGGCGGTCAACCTCAATGCGCCGCAGGTGCTGACCAAGGCGCTGCTCGACAGCGGAACCCTGCATGACAACGCCCGCGTGGTGTTGCTGGCATCGATCAGCGGCATTGCCGGCAACCGAGGGCAAACCAACTATGCCGCCAGCAAGGCGGGGTTGGTCGGCCTCGCACAAGCGTGGGCACCGCTGCTCAAAGAGCGTGGTATCAGTATCAATGCGGTGGCCCCCGGTTTTATCGAAACCCAGATGACCGCACACATTCCTTTTGCCTTGCGTGAGGCCGGGCGGCGCATGAGTTCGTTGGGCCAGGGCGGCCTGCCGCAAGACGTCGCCGAAGCGGTGGCCTGGCTGGGTCAACCGGGTTCCGGTGCAGTCAGTGGTCAAGCACTGCGGGTGTGTGGTCAAAGTCTTTTGGGAGCGTAGGTATGCAATGGAAGACATTAGGCTCTTCGCCGCTTCTGCCGCCGTTGTATTGGCGTGCGGCGCTCAAGCGCAAGATCACCGGCAGCACGTTGCCCGAGCAGGGGTTGCGCTGCCGGGTAAACATCAATCCCAAACAGGTAGCGGCGTATCGCAAAGTCTGTGGTTTCGCCGACAGTCCGATTTTGCCGGCGACCTATCCGCATATCCTGGCGTTTGGTCTGCAGATGCAGTTGCTGACGGACAAAAGCTTTCCCTTCCCGCTGCTGGGGTTGATTCACCTGAGTAACCGCATCCGCATCCATCGCCCCCTTGGTGGCGTAAGCGAGCTGTCCGTCGCCGTACACACGCAGAACCTCAAGCCCCACCCCAAGGGCGCGACTTTCGATTTGGTCACCACCGTTGAGGACGCCCTCGGCCTGCTGTGGGAAGCAGAAAGCCGCATGTTGTGTCGGGGCGTAAAACTGGAAGGTGAACCTGAGGATCACGCCCAGCCCTCCCCTAACCAGGTCAGCGAACTGACCGGCTGGAAAGCCCCCGCCGATATCGGCCGCCGTTATGCGCGGGTGTCCGGCGATTACAACCCGATTCACTTGAGTGCCCTGACCGCCAAACTGTTCGGTTTCCCCAAGGCCATCGCCCATGGGCTGTGGAACAAGGCGCACACCCTCGCCGCCCTCGGCGAACACCTGCCCGCCGCCAATATCGAGATAGACGTCGAATTCAGGAAACCCGTGCGTCTGCCCGGTGAAGTGACGTTATTGTCCAGCGCCGCTGGCTCCAACGGTGAGTTGTGGTTGAAAGGCGCTGGTGATATTGAACATATGATAGGGAAGTGGCAGCCGATCGCCTGAAACAAACTGATTAATTGTATATATACACCCTAAGTAATAGCGGACTTTTTTACGTCCGCTTTTTTATTCAACCTATTGATTTATAGGATATTTACATCTTGATACATCCCACCCATACACCCTTGGTATTAGTCGCTTAACCGGTATACCGCTGCCGTATACAAATCGTTAATACCAAGTAGAGCATTGAGAGAAAGCACCGCCGAGGCTGTGATAGCCACACGGACAAACACATCGCTACCCGAGAAGTCGTGAGTGTTTGAAGACAACCAAGGTTGTACAGGTGCAAGGAACTCAATCATGAAAACTCAAGTCGTGTTTTGGAAAGCAAGTACCGCGCTGGCCCTGGCAGTAGCACTGGCACTCGGCGGCTGCAGCAGCGGAGGTGGTGGCCACAAATCCAGCGTGGCAGCGTCCTCACCGGATGCGGGTGCAGGAACAGGTGGTGGCACCGGCGGTGGTGATGGTGGAACCGGTGGCGGTACTGGCGGCGGTGATGGTGGAACCGGTGGCGGTACTGGCGGCGGTGATGGTGGAACCGGTGGCGGTACTGGCGGCGGTGATGGTGGAACTGGCGGAGGTACTGGCGGAGGCACTGGCGGCGGCACTGGCGGAGGCACCGGTGGCGGCACGGGTTCGACAACCACTCCTCTGGTGACTGGCCAGATTGCCGGCACTCTGGGCGGTACTGTGGGTAATGTGGGCGCTGCGGTCGGCGACCTTGGCGACACCTTGAACAACATTCCCATCGTTCGCACTACCGCTGGCGGTCTCGTCACCGCTACCGGCAACGCCGTTACCAGCATTGGCACCGGGGTCACTGGCGGCCTGGGCTCTCTGGGCACCAACGCCAACTCCCTCGGCATCACCGTGGCGGGAGTCGGTAACGGCGTTGCCGACTTGGGCGACGGCCTTTCGGTTACCGGCAAATCCCTGTCGACCACACTGGGCGGCATTCCGGTGGTAGGTGGTTTGACCGGCGGTGTCGGCGGTGCCGCCGGCGGCGTGGTCGATAAGGTGGGCCAGACCGTCACCATGCTAGGCGATACGTTGAGCACCGCCAGCACCACCGGGCCGCTGGGTTCTCTCACTAACACGGTCGGCGGCAAAGTGCTGGTGCCTGTAGTCTCGCTGGTGGAAAACACCACCGGCAACCTCGGCAAGGCCACCAGCCTTGGCACCCCGGTCAACGGCCTGCTGGATAAAGTCGGTTCGACAGTGACCGGCCTGGGTGGCCAAGTAGCCAGCGCGGGCGGCACCGGCAACCCCGTCACCAGCATCGTCGGCGGTGCGCTGAGCGGGGTGGGTGGCGTGCTCGATAAGTCCGGGGGCTATGTCGCTCCGACGGGTGGCGCCTCGGCACCTGGCTTGCCTGAACTGGTGGGCGGCCTGGTGGCAAACGTCGGCAGCGGGCTGAATGCCGGCAACACCAATGGCACCGTCAGCGCGGCAGGCGTGACCGGTGGCGCACTGGGCGGCACCGTCGCCTCCCTCGGCACCCTCATCGGAGGCACTGGCGTCGCCAATACGGCCGCCACGGCGCCAGTCGCAGGCCTGACCACCAACGTCGGCGCAGCCCTCAACCCTGTGACTTCGGGTGTCGCCAGCCTGACGCAAAACATTGGCACCACCACCGGCATCGGCGCCCCAGTCAACGGTCTGGTGACTAACGTGGGAGGTGCTGTGGCTAACGTCGGCGCTGCGCTGACCGGAGCCAATGCCAACCCGATCACCAACGCCCTGGGCGGTACCGTCAGTGCAGTCGGTGGCACCGTCAGCTCGGTCGGCGGCCTGGTCACTGGCGGTACCGGCAGCGGTGGCGGTCTGCTCGGCGGCTTGAACGTCGACGCCACTGCCAGCGGCAGTGCAAGTGCGAACACGAACACCGGTGTAGGCGGTCTGTTGAAAGGCCTGACCGGCCAATAGAAATGCACCTGGCCGATTAGACGGCCTCACCTACAGCGCCTACGCTTGGTTGAGACGAGAGACCCCACTAAGTCTCTCGTCTTTTTTATGGCCGCCGCTGGAATGGACATGGCCTCCCCCGAACCGCGTCCAAGAACCCGGCGGGCCGAAAAACGCTGCTGCAGTTTGACCATGGAGTGTCCTATGCGCGTGTTGACCCCGTTGTTATTGCTTACCCTGAGTGCCTACGTTCAGGCCGAGACCCTTCCCAACTTCCTCAACAGCAACGACACCATCCGCACCTTGCCAGTGCCCAACCTGCCCGCCGACGCCTATCGACCGGTCACGCCGCAAACCCAGGTGCCCGAAGCACCGCCCACCCAAGGCGAGCCGCTGTTGATGGACACCAAGGTCACGATTGGCAAGCTGCAGATCGAGGGTGGCACGATCTACCCGCTCGCCGAGACCGCCAAGGCCTACGAACCGTTGATTGGCCATGAGACCAACCTGGCGCAACTCATCGAAGCCACCCGGGGTATTACACGTCGCTACCAGCAAGACGGGTACCTGTTGTCCTACGCATTCCTGCCACAACAGAACTTCGAAAATGGCCTGGTGCGCGTGGTTCTGGTGGAAGGCTATATCAGGGACTACCAGCAAAGTGGCGATATCGGCTCGGTCTCGGTTTACGTCGACAAACTGGCCAATAAACTCCTGGCCGAACGCCCACTGACCCGCAAGACCTTCGAACGCTACACCACACTCATGGGCCGTATCCCCGGCGTCACGCTGCAAGCGCAAGTACCGCCGCCCGGCACCACCGACGGCGGCACGCACATGCAGATTACCGCCAGCCGCAAGCCCTTCACCAGCAGCATGAGCATGACCGACGACAGTCGCGGTGGCCTGCAGGCCCTGCTCACCGGCACAAGCAACTCCCAGACATCAATGGGCGAGCAGCTCAACATCAGCGGGCTGTTCCCACCTGGTGAGGATAAAGAGCACTACTACCGCGTGGGCTACAGCCAGTTCATCAATGCCGAAGGTACCCAGCTGGCGCTCGCCGCCGAACGCTACCGCGCCGACCCCAAGACCCACCTGCAACTGGATGGCGGCTTCGAGCTCAAGCCGCACCAATCCATTGATCGCTATTCCATCGGCCTCAGCCACCCGCTGATTGCCTCACCGAATGAATCGCTGACCCTCGGCACGCGCCTCTACGCTGTGGACCAGACCACACGCTACAAACTGTTGGGCTACCCCCAGCGTTTCGACATTGAAACCGACCTACGCGCCCTGGCCTTCGAGGGTGACTGGCGCAAGTCCGACACCCGCCAACTGCGTATTCTCAGCGCCGGCCTGTATCAGGGCATAAATGGCATGGGCGCCAGGATTCACAGCGATTTCGAAGGGCTCAAGCCCGACCTGGACTTTTTCCGCCTGCGCCTGTCCGGCGTACAAAGCGACAAGTTCTTCGATAATTGGCAAGGCGTCCTATCGGGGGCTTTTTACTGGAGCAATGACACCCTGCCTGATAGCGAACGCGCCACGTTCGGCGGGCAGAACTTTGGTCGTGGTTACCCTGACGATCAGGGTTCCGGCGACAAGGGCTGGGGGGTGGCGTATGAGGTCAATTACAGCTACAACCGAGCCGGCGACTGGGTGAGGATTCTGCAGCCCTACATCGTGCTCGACCGCGCCAAGACCTGGTTCAACGATCTACCGGTCAAGAGCAACGACATGTCGTCGGCTGCGGTAGGGCTACGCTTCGGGGACAACAAGTACTACAACATAGCCCTGGAAGCGGCCAAGCCGATGTCGGATATCGCGCTGGACAGCTTTAATCGCCGCCCGCGGTATTCGTTGAGTTTCAGCTATCAGCTCTGACGAGAGCGGCAAGCAACAAGCAAAGGCCGTGTCCGCCAGCTTGCCGCTTGCCGCTTATCGCTTATCGCTTGACGCTGGTAGCTGCTTTCTTCGGAAACAGGGTGTTTAACGTATCGATCAACCGCACCAGGTAGATCGGCTTGCGAAACAGGTCCAGCACCTGCAGGCGCAGCATGTCGCTTACATCATCCATTTCGGCATGACCCGACATCACAATCACCGGTAGGTGTGAGCGCGAAGTGTGCTCGCGCAGGCGCTTGATCAAGGAGATGCCGCTTTCCTCGGGCATGCGCAGGTCAGTGATGACCAAGGCGATATCCGGATGAAGTGTCAATTCTTGCAGGGCGAAGGTGACGGAAGTGGCGGTGAAACAGACAAATCCCTCATTTTCGAGGGATTCGGCGAGTTCGATCAAGGCGTCCTCTTCGTCGTCCACCAATAAAATTTGCTGGCGTGAAGACGCGCTCATGGCATCACCTGCAAGAGGAGATAATCATAACGGCCACCCCAACTAACTCAAGTCCCGGTCGGCATGCTAGACGTCATGTTGGTGAAAATGGTCTTTATCTTATCTCCAAGCCCCGCCCCTGCACCTACAATAACCAGTGCAACCAACGCTACAACAATCGCGTACTCAATACCTGAAGCACCCTCTTTGCGACCAAAAAAAAGTTGGGTTTGGACATACACTTTCAACATAAGCTCAAGGAACATAAGACTTCTCCCTAAAACGCCACTGGAAGCCGAAAGGGCTCTAGTACCAGATGATCGCGGCGTGCCATTAGAGCATTGTCAACAAAGCGCAGCCTCACAACTGTAATAACGGATTAATCACAAAGTATTAGTCGCAACGTTGACGCCACAAATCTGTAATTTGAACGGGCACTTCAAGAGTTCAGATAAATTTTTCCTGGGGGTAATGGCATTTCGTCCTAGCTGAGCTACCTTCAAATAGCCAAATCGTTAGATGTTCATCACAGCCAGGTTGCGGAATAACCCAATTGGATTAAACGGGTGTGCAGTGCAACAGGAAAGGGAGAGCCGTCATGAACAGTCGCATCAGCATGGTCCTGGCCGGCTTGCTGCTGATCGGGGCATTGATCGCAGGGTACTGGGGGCTTGTTCTGAGCCGCGCACCGGTGCCCGTCGCAGCCCCGGCTGAACCTGTCGTTTCCGTTGGTAATACCGTCGCTGCCGTTGAAGATCAGACCCGCCAACCGGTGGTGGTCCTGGTGCATGACGTGCCCGCCTTTATGCCGCTGACCGCCGCCGACCTGGCCGTAGAAAAACTGCTCACCGCGCCTGCCGGCAGCCTGACCCAACTCGACCAAGCCATCGGTCGTATTCCCTTGCGAACCCTGGGCGCAGGCGCTTGGCTCACCGAAGAAAGCTTCAGCGGCGGCGGCCCGCTCGCACGCATGATCCGCCCCAACGAACGCGCCCTGGCCGTGGCCGTGGATGAGGTGAGCGGCGCCGGAGGCCAACTGACGCCCGGTGATTACGTAGATGTGCTGCTGTTCCTGCGCCAGGATGCCGGCAACGCCGAACAGTCGGCGCAGATCGTCCTTCCGGCCATGCGCTTGCTCAGCGTCGGCGATCAACTGGGCCTGGCCAACGATGGCAAACCCGCTGTTCCGCCCCCAGCTACGCCTGAAGAACGCGCCCAGGCCGCCCAACGCCGAGCTGGCGCACGCACGGTGGTGTTGGCGGTGCCGGAACCACTGTTAAGCCGCCTGATGCTCGCGGCGCAAGCCGGCGTGTTGCGCCTGGCCGTACGCAGCGCCGAGGAACAACTACTCAGCCGCTACTGGGCCGGCGAAAGCGACGCGTCAGAAAGACTGGAAAGCGCCAACCGCGACCTCTACCAATTTGCCCAGCTGGCCCTGACCGGCCCGCCCAAACGCGTCGTACAAGCCACCGCGGGGCCCGTCGTACGCCGTGGCATTGAAGTGATTCGCGGTGCCCAAACAGCGCCACAAAACCCGTAATCGAGCAAGGATGCCGTGAATGAGCCATCGCTACGCCCACCTGTTCACGCACATGGCCTGGGCCCTGATGCTGTCGAGCCTGCCGGTCGGCATAGCGTTGGCGGCGCCGGGCAACTGCAGCGCCCTGGGCCAGTTGCCCGCCGTGGTCGAGGTGGGAGAAGGCCTGCAACAAGAGCTGCAATCACCGGTGGCAATTACGCGCCTGGCTATCGGCGACCCGAAAATTGCCGATGTGCGGGTCAACGGCGACCGGAACTTCCTGTTGACCGGTGTTTCCAGCGGTGCCACCAGCCTGATGGTATGGACCGCCTGCGCCAGCGCGCCGCGCCAAAGCATGGTGTTCGTCAAAGGCAAAGCGACGTCGGCGCTGACCAGCTTGTCGCTGTCGCCGTCGGAAGATCCGCTGTTGCCCAACCAGGTGCAGACGGATATCCGCTTTGTCGAGGTCAGCCGTACCAAACTCAAGGAAGCCAGTACTCGACTGCTGGGCTCGGGCGCAAACTTTTTCCTCGGCAGCCCCAACCTGTTATCGCCCTCGGAAGGCGTGTTCAAACTGCCGGTGAATACAGAAAGCTTCAACGTCGGCTTTGGCGGGGGTCGGGTCAAAGCCATGATCAACGCCCTGGAACGCAGCGGCTTTGCCTACACCCTCGCGCGCCCGAGCCTGGTGGCCATGAGCGGCCAGAGTGCCTCCTTCCTCGCCGGCGGCGAGGTGCCGGTGCCGGTACCCAGCGCCGGCAGCGACACCATCTCTATTGAATACAAGGAGTTCGGCATCCGCCTGACCCTGACTCCCACGGTGATTGACCGCAATCGCATTTCCCTCAAGGTCGCACCCGAGGTCAGCGAGCTGGACTATAGCAACGCCGTACAGATCCAAGGCATCCAGGTGCCGGCCCTGACCGTGCGCCGCACCGACACCAGCGTGTCCCTGGCCGATGGCGAGAGTTTTGTGATCAGCGGCCTGATCAGCAGCAATAACCGCTCCACCATCAACAAGTTTCCAGGGCTGGGCGATATCCCGATCCTCGGTGCGTTCTTCCGCGACTCCAATATCAGCCGTGAAGAAAAAGAACTGCTGATGATCGTCACGCCGCATCTGGTGCAGCCGCTGGCGGCCAACGCCCAACTGCCCTCTTTGCCCGGCGAAAAACTGCGCAGCTATGACCCAAACTGGTATCGCCTGTTTTTCCTCGAAAACGGCAATTTCGACCGTCGCAGTGGACTTTCCCAATGAGCGATAGCCTGAGCCAGACCTTTCTCGCCATCACCCGCAACACCACTGACCTGGAGTGGCTGCAGGGCGCCCTGGCGCCTCTTGGCCAAGTGGTCAGCGCCGGCACCGGCAGCCTGGACGAGCTATTGGCCCTGGTGGACGTGACCTTCGCCAGCCTGGTATTCGTCGGTCTCGACCGCGAAAACGTCGTAGCGCAGAGCGCGCTGATCGAAGGCGCCTTGGAAGCCAAGCCGATGCTTGCCGTGGTCGCCCTGGGCGATGGCATGGACAACCAGCTAGTGCTCAATGCAATGCGGGCCGGCGCCCGCGACTTCGTCGCCTACGGCTCGCGCTCCAGTGAAGTGGCAGGCTTGGTGCGACGCTTGAGTAAGCGCCTGCCCACCGTCACGCCCAGCACACAGTTGGGCGGCCTGACCGTATTGTTCGGCACCCAAAGCAACGCCGATGGGGCAATGCTGGCCACCCACCTGGCGTTGGTCGTACAGAAAAGCGGGCAGCAAACCCTATTGCTCGACCTCGGCCTGCCGCGCAGCGACAGCCTGGCATTGCTGGGCCTGGAGAGCACGTTCAATTTCGGTGATGCGTTGCGGCATTTGCGTCGTCTCGATACCACCTTGATCAACAGCGCCTTCACCACTGCCCTGGATGGCTTGCGCATCCTGGCGTATGCCACCGGTGATGAGCCACTCAAACTCACCAGCGCCGCCGAACTGTTCATGTTGCTCAGTGCGCTGCGCCAACACTTCCAGCACATCGTCGTAAATATCACGGGGCAACCCGACAGCGAAGCCCTGCGCACCTTCGTCAGTCACTGCGACAAGCTGCTGTGGTGCACCGACCAGAGCGTACTGGACTGCCGCCGCAACCTGGCGATACTCAGCCGCTGGCGTGAAAAAGGCATGAAGCTGGAGCACGCCAAATTGGTGGTGGACCGCTACATCAAGGCCTGCGCACCCAACACAGAAGCCCTGGAAAAAAGCTTCGGCCTTGAGTGCATCGCCGTACTGCCCTTGAGTGCCGAGCTGCGCCTGAATGTGAAAAACCAGGGCCAGACCCTGTTTGCCCTGGCCCCCCGTGAACCCTTGACCCAAGCCGTGCGCACCTTGGGCGAGCGCCTGGCAAAACGCTCCGAGGGCCTGGCAAAGCCCTCTATGCGCTGGTTTGAACGCATTCTGGGGTCAGGACGATGAACGGCGAAAAACTGTTTGGCGGCCCGGCCCGCGCTGCCGGTGGCAACAGCGATCACGATGGCCTGAAGCTGGTGCTGCACCGCTACATCATCGACGCCATCGAGGAGTCGGGTAAAAACCTGCTGGAAGGCACGCGCCAGTCCCTGGCGCAATTTGTCATCGACAAGGTCTCCGAATACATCACACGCATGCGCCTGGCGATCTCGCGTTATGAGATGGAACGGCTGGCCGAAGAGATCGTCGACGAGCTCACCGGTTTCGGCCCGCTGGAAGTGCTATTGCGTGACCCGTCGGTGACTGAAATCCTGGTCAACGGCCCGCATCGCGTGTTTATCGAACGCGATGGTCTGCTGCACCAGAGCGACCTGCGTTTCATTGACGACCACCATGTGGAGCGTGTGATGCAACGTGTCCTCGCGCCGCTGGGTCGGCGCCTGGACGAGTCCTCGCCGATGGTGGATGCACGCTTGCCGGACGGTAGCCGGGTCAATGCGATCATCCCGCCGATTGCCCTGGACGGGCCATGCCTGTCGATTCGTAAATTCCGCAAGGACATGCTCAAGAGCAGCGACCTGGTCGCCATGCAGACCATCGACCAGAGCATTTTCGAATTTTTCCAGGAGGCCGTGGGCAAGCGCTGTAACATCCTTATCAGCGGCGGCACCGGTACCGGCAAGACCACGCTGCTGAACATCCTAAGCCAGTTGATCAACCCCCATGAGCGCCTGGTGACCATCGAAGACGTCGCCGAGCTGCAATTGGGCCATCCGCACGTAGTGCGCCTGGAAACCCGCCCGCCCAATGCCGAAGGCCATGGCGAAGTGCGCTCCAGCGACCTGATCCGCAACGCTCTGCGGATGCGCCCGGACCGCATCATCCTTGGTGAAATCCGTGGAGTGGAAGTGCTCGACGTGATGACGGCCATGAACACCGGTCACGACGGTTCCATGAGCACCGTGCACGCCAACAATGCCCAGGATGCCTTGCTGCGCCTGGAGACCCTGGTGGGACTGACCGGTCGTGTGGTCGCGGAAAAAACCCTGCGCCAGATGATCTGCGCCGCGCTGGACGTAATCATCCAATTGACACGTATGCCCGATGGACGCCGCTGCGTGAGCGAAGTGGTGGAAGTGGTCGGCGTGCGCGAAGACGTGTACGTCACTAACACCCTGTTCCGGCTGGACCGACGCACCGGCTTCGGTTTCCTGCGCGAAGCCATCAACCCCGCTGGCGACAAACTGCGCCGCGAATCGGCCTTGCAATCCTAGGGAGCACCAGATGATCGGACCCGTGTTGCTCCTTCTCTGCCTGCTGCTGATCGGCCTGTCGTTCTGGCAATTCCAGCACGGCCTGCGCAAGGCCCAGACGGACCGCGTGCTGGAACGTCTCGGCGACAGTCAGCCCGAGGTTCAGAAAGCCAACACCACCTGGACGGGCCTTGAGCGCATGTTTCAGCGCGCGGGGATGGGCACACCCACGGACCGCCTTGGCCTATGGCTGAGCGCCTGGGTGATCGGCGCACTGCTGGGCTGGCTGTTTGCCGACGTGTTGGGCCTGATCGCGATGATCGTCGGGCCGCCCTTGTTTCTGCGGGTGTACATCGGCTGGTCTTATCAACGTCGCGTGCAACGCATGGTCGAGCAACTGCCTCAATTGCTCGACCACAGCGTGCGCAGCCTCAAATCCGGGCGAACCTTGGCCGACGCGGTACTGGGCGGCGTCGAAAGCGTTGAAGACCCGCTCAAGGAAGCCATAGGCCGTGTGCAGCGCAATGTGCGCATGGGCGTCAGCCTGCCGGACTCGGTCAGCGATTTTGCCGAGTTTTACGAACAGGACGAATTCCGCCTGTTCGCCCTGGGGCTGAAGGTCAACCACCGCTACGGCGGCAATGCCAGCGAACTGCTGGAAAACCTGATCAAAATGATCCGTGAACGGGAACAGGGCGCGCGTCAACTCAAGGCCATGACCGGCGAAACACGCATGACCGCCTACGTACTGGGCGGGTTGCCGATACTGATCGTGGGCTATTTCATCATGGTCAACCCCGATTACCTGATGACCCTGTGGAACGACGATACAGGGCGGATCATGTTGTTCAGCGCACTGGCCATGGACATCAGCGGCACCGTGCTCATGTGGCGCATGCTGAGGAGTGTCTGAGATGGCGCTGCTGGCCTGTGCCTTGTTGTTGCTCGCCGCCTTGGTCCTGGTGGGCGGCCAGTTGCTCGAAAATCGCCGCCGCGAGCGTCGGGTGGCTGAACGCCTGCAAGGGCGCATGGCCGGCGACGCCAGGTTCGGCACGTTCATGCGTCAACTCGGCGGGAGCGCCCTGGCTCAGCGCTCGGTCAGCCTGGACAACGAGACCCAGGCGCTGCTCAACCGCATTGGTTGGCGCAAGGCCAGCCAACGCTCGCTGTATGCAGCCTTTCAGATCGGCTTGCCCGTCGTTTTCTTAGGCTTGTCCCTCCTCGGCCAGCCGATTTTTTTCCCTGGCATGGACCCCGCCTGGATCGCTCCCCTGTTTGGCCTGGGCATCGGCTACCTGCTGCCCAAACGGGTGCTGGCCGCCGCTGCCAAACATCGTCAGCAGACCATCGCCAAGGAAATCTCTACCTTCATTCCGCTGCTGCGCATCCTGTTCGAGTCGGGCATGGCGGTTGAACAGTCGCTGCGCGTATTGGGCACCGAAGCACAGCGCCTACTCCCCCACCTCACCCACGAATTGCGCCTGATCCTGGCGCGGGTCGACTCCGGGTTGGAGCTGGGCGAAGAACTGGGCAAGACCGCGCGCATGCTGGAAGTGGATGAGTTCACCGACACCTGCATCATCCTCCAACAATTGATCCAGCAAGGCGGCGGTGCGATGAAGTCCTTGCTGGCGCTCAAGCAACTGCTCGACGACCGACGCCTGACTCGCCTGCAGGAATACATTTCAAAGATGTCGGCAAAGATGTCGGTGGTGATGATGGTGTTTCTGTTCCCCGCGTTACTGATCGTGCTCGGCGGCCCGGCCTTTATCGGCATCGCCCGTGCGTTGGCGCATTTTTGAGGAGATGTTGATGAGAGTACTGATTGCCGGCTTGGCCTTGTTGATGCTAGGCGGCTGCGCCACCAATGGCCAATCATCCTGGGCAGCATTGACCTCACCAGGCAGTTGCGCCAAGCCGAATTCGGAGCAGGAACTGGCGCTCAACCTGTCCGATGATTTGGCCAACGAAGGCAAGCTGCACGCCAGCCTGGCCAACCTGCAAAGCCTGCCCGAGGGCTTGCCCCAGGTGCGCCAGCGCAAGGCCCGCACTTACCGCCTGCTCGGGCGCAGCGAAGCCGAACCGCTGTACCGCAGTTTGCTCGGCACCTGTATGACCGCCGAAGGCGAGCACGGCCTGGGGCAATTGGCGGCCGCCAAGGGCGACAATGGCCTGGCCATGACCCACCTGCAACGGGCGGCCCAACTGGCGCCCACGGACGAAAAGATCCGCAATGACTTGGGCGTGGTTTACCTCAACCAATTGCGCATGGACGACGCCCGCTTTGAATTCATGACCGCCATCGAACTCAAGCAGGGCGACCCGTTGGCCGCCGTCAACCTGGTGACGTTGTTGATCTACCAGAACGACTGGGGGCAAGCGGCCAAGGTCGTCAGCCAGTTGGGCCTGAGCCGCGAGCAAGTCACCGATGCCCAGGCCCGCGCGGAAAAACTCAAGGGTGCCCGCACAGCGGCGCGCAAAATCGCGGGGGGGCCAAATGTCCTGCCGGTGAGCCTCAAGTAAGGAGTGATCGATGAAAGCACACTACCTGATCGGCCTGGCGCTGTTACCGCTGGGCGTTATGGCCATCGAACCTGGTCCGTCGTCCCCGCAACAGGCGGAAACAGAAAACTGGATGGCCTTGCAGATCAACGGACGGGCCGCTTCACCGACACCGCAAAGGGCCACGCCCGCAGAACGGGAGCAGGCCTCGCAGCGTTGGCTGGACAGTTACAAACATCCGATTCCGGATTTTTTTGAATCGGAGTCGGGCGGGGGGTCTAAAGGCGGGAAGGGCCAATGATGCTCAATGGGCAGTCACCCGCTGGCGCATCGCCAAGTTGGTCGGCGACAAGGCCAGTGCCAGTTGGGTACGGTTATGCATATGCGTCAAGCGCAGCACCTGGGACACGTACAGCTTGACGGTGTTTTCGGTGATCCCCAGCTCACAGGCGATCTGGTAATTGGTCTGGCCCTTGCCCACCAGCCGCGCAACGTCCAATTGGCGTGGCGACAGCTGGTTGAAGATGGTCGGGACTTCCACCGGACCGGCTTCTTCGCCGGGCAGGTCGGCATCATCTGCCAAGGTGGCACCTGGGCTGCGACGCACTTTGTCGAGGTCCTGGTACAGGTCATTGATGGATTCGGAAAGGTATTGCAACTTCTGGTTCAGGTGCCCCAGTTGCAGCTCTTTGCGCCGCTCTTCCAGCGCCGCTTCCTGGCGCTGCAGGCCTTCGAGCAACTCATCGAGGTTGATCGGCTTCTGGTAGTAGTCCGAGATCCCCGCGCGCAGGGCCTTGATCACGTCCTGCTTGTCGGCCCGTCCGGTGAGCATGATCGCCTCGAATGCCCGCGCCTTGCCTGCCATCTTTTGCATGGCTTGTACCAGCTCGATGCCGTCGATGTCCGGCATGTGCAGGTCGCACAACACCAGGCCGATCTCGGCGTCTTCGCTGAAGCGCTGCAAGGCGTGTCGGCTGGACTCACAAGGCACGCAGCGGTAACCACTGGTTTCAAGAAATTCGCAAAGCTCTTCCACGATCAACGGTTGATCGTCGACCACGAGCACTTTCACCGCCGAGGTAAGCTTGTTCACGCGCTACTCCATGCCTGGCAAGCCAAAAGATTGACCTATCCTTTTTGACGAAATTTCCTACACATCTACTCAATAAACGTAGACCACTTTCCGATTATGTACATAGCAATAGAGGCCTTGTTCGACTAATGGATCCAAAACCAGTAGAGCGTAAATCCTATCCATACAAAGGGGGCAAAAGGCTGCTTTGTTGACGCGCGCAGCGACGATACCTGTCGGTGTGCGCTAAGCCTTTGATGGATAAGCACCCAGGCGCCCTGACACGCTGCGGCACCGATCAACGACCACAACAAAGCATCCAGATGACTCGACAAAGCCAGCGCGACCAGCAACTTCACATCCCCTGCGCCAAATCGGCCCAGCGCATAGCCCGGCAAGGTCAACAGCAAGGCCACGGCAAAGGCCCACCCCCCGTCGCCAGCGGGCGCCCCGAGCCAGGTCGTGCCCCTCCATAGCAGGTAGATCAATGCCAGCAGCGCCGCCCCCAGGGTCAGGCCATTGGCGATTTGCCGTTGACGGATGTCCTGCAACGCACAGAGCCCCAGCCAGATCAGAATCACCACGCTATGGATCACGTAAAAAACATCCCTTTTCGCTGAATGATTCTATGCTGATATCAAGTAGTAGCCGTCAGGGTAGACGCAGTCATGAAAACAGGCCTCCCTAGAAAACAAAAAGGTGCAGCGGCGATTGAGTTCGCCCTGGTCTTCGGGATCTTTTTTGCGGTGTTCTATGGGTTGATCAGCTATAGCCTGCCGCTGCTGATGGTGCAGTCGTTCAACCAGGCGGCGGCGGAGGGCGTGCGCCGGGCCATGTCGGTGGACCCGGTGGCGGCTGGCACCGGTTACTCCGCGCAGGTGACCACAGTCGCCAAAACAACAGTGAAAAACCAGTTGAAGTGGATTCCGGCCAGCTTCCAGTTTTCTGACGACTTAATCACCGCCACCTACACCGGCACCACGCTGACCGTCACGATCAAATACCCCACCAGACGCCTCAATTCGGTATTCCCGACGCTGGTGTTGCCGGTCATCGGTACCGTGCCGAATCTACCGGCTAACCTGCTGGTCAGTTCGAGTCTGCAGTTTTGACGTCGGGGGACAAGCTCTTCGGGCGTCTGCTCGGCCGCAGCAACGCGCTCGCACTCGACGCGCCCGGCACACCCACGCCAGGGCTGCACCTGCAACTGGACGCTGTGGGCCACGTGCTGGGCGTCAGCGGTACCCTGCGCCCACTGCTCGCACCCCATGAACCACGCCCGTTGCTGCGCGAACTGTTATGCGCCAGCAGCGCCTTGAGCATCGAAGGCAACCCCGCCGACTGGCAACGCCAGAGTCTGGACCTCGACTTCCAGGGCGCCGCGGGCCAGATCCTGCACACCCGTGGCTGGGTCGAACCCGAGGACGATGGCTGGAGCTTGCGCCTGCTGGACGTCAGCGACTTGCTGGCCGGCAGGCAATTGACCCAACACCGCGAGCAAAACCATCAACTGGCCTGCCAGATGAGCGAGCAGTTACGGGTATGCAGCCTGACCCGCCTGCCCGAGGTGTTCAACGAGCACCTGCGCAGCCTGGCCCAACGCTGGCGAATCCCTTGCGTGGCCATGGCCTTGCTTGATGAAGAAGACCAAAGCTGGCGGGTCTACAACAGCTACGCCGCCCACGATGCCCCGGCGTTGTGGCAGACCGGTCAGCACCTGGGCAACAGCCTGGACAGCGCCAATGGCAACATGCCGGTGAGCCTGGCCCAGGAACGCAGCGACAACCCGCGCCTGCACAGCATCTTTGGCAATGCCGATGGATTGCTGGTGCCTTATCGTGACAGCCAGGGCGTCGCCGCCTGGTTGCTGTGCGGCGTCTACAGCGGCCAGCAACACACCAGCGAACGCGACTGGCTGAACCTCACAGCCGCCCTCGCCGCCCCATTGCTGAGTCGCTTGCGCGAGCAGCGCTACCACCAACAGCTCGACCGTATGGAGGCCTTGCAAAGCCTGCTCGGCACCGGCTGGTGGGAACTGTTGCCGGCCACCCAGGAGATCCAGCTCGCCCCGCAGTTGCTGCGCAGCCTCAGCCTGGAAGACGGTCCACCCCGCCAGCCGCTGGACCAATGGCTTGAACTGGTCCACCCCGCCGATCGCCAGGCGCTCAACAGCCGCCTCCACGACCTGCAGGCCCTGGGCAAACCCCTACTGAGCAGCGTGCGCCTGCAGCGTACCGACGCCGAGCAAAATCCTCTCTGGTATCGCGTCCAGGGCCAGGTATTGGGCGTGGGTGATAACCGGCGCTGGATCGGCTTCATGCTCGACATCAGCGACATCAAGAACCAGCAACTGCAAGCCGCCGCCGCCCATGCACGCCTGGAAAACCTGATCGCCAGCTCACCGGCGGTGATCTATGTGCAACGTTATGCCAGCGGCGCCCTGCACTCGTCGTTCTTCAGCGACAGCCTCCTGCCACTGCTGGGCTGGTCTCTGGCCGACTGCAACCACGACAGCCTGGCCTCGCTGATCCACCCCGAAGACCGCGAACTGTACTTCGAACGCAGCCGCCAGTTGTTGCGCGAAGGTAGCGTACGCAGCCGCTACCGCCTGCGCGATAAACAGGGCAATTACCATTGGCTGCTGGACGAAGCCAAGCTGCTGCGCGACGACCTCGGCCTGCCAGTGGAAGCTGTTGGCCTGTGGCTGGACGTCACCGAGGCGACGCTGGCTGCCGAGCAGATCAAACAGAGCGAAGAACGCTATCGCATCCTGGTCGAAGACTCCCCGGCGATGATCTGTCGCTACCGCCCGGACCTGACCCTGACCTTCGGCAATACACCGCTGACCAACTACCTGGAATGCCCGCCGGCGCAATTGCCGGGGCTGAATCTGGGGCGTTGGCTGTCGGACGAACAGCGTCAGGCCTTTGTGCAACGTATCGGTCAGTTGACCCCGGAATTCCCGGTCAGCACCGCCGAAATCAGCCTGCAATTGCCCGGACGCGAACACGCCTGGTGGGTGTGGTCGGACCGTGGCGTATTCGACGAACAAGGCACATTGGTGGAAGTGCAAGCGGTGGGCCGCGATAACACCGAAGTGCGCCGCTCCCAGCAGCAACTGACCCAAAGCGCCAAAATGGCCACCCTCGGCGAAATGGCCACCGGCCTGGCCCATGAAATCAACCAGCCGCTCAACGTGATGCGCATGGCCATCGTCAATGTGCTCAAGCGTCTGAGCCACGGCGATGCGCAGATCGACTACCTCACCGAAAAGCTCCAGCGCATCGACACCCAGGTGCAGCGCGCGGCACGGGTAGTGGACCACATGCGCGTGTTCGGCCGCCGCTCGGAAATCGAGCAACAACCCTTCGACCCGTCTCAGGCAGTGGAAGGCACTCTGTCGCTGCTCGGCGAAGGCCTGCGCGGCAAGGGTGTGGAACTACGCATCACCCCCGCGGACTTCGAGGTGCAAGTCAAAGGTCATGTCGACCAGCTTGAGCAAGTGCTGATCAACTTGATGGTCAACGCCCGTGATGCGCTGGCGAACAAGCGGGAAAAGGATCCCGGGTTCCGCCCGTGGATCGCCGTGCATTGCGAGCATGACAGCCGGCATGTGCGCATCTGGGTGGAGGATAACGGAGGCGGCATTGACCCACGGTTGCTGGAGCGGATTTTCGAGCCGTTCTTTACCACCAAGCCGATTGGCGTGGGTACGGGATTGGGGTTGTCGGTGAGCTACGGAATTGTGGAAAACATGGGCGGACGCCTGAGCGTCGCCAATGGGGAGCACGGCGCGAGGTTTTGTGTGGAGTTGCCGGTGAATTAGATCACCAGGTAGGCGCGGCCCATGTGGCAACTGAGGTTGGCGCCGACTTCGGCGTTGCCCAGGCTGATGCCGAGGGCTTTCAACAGAGTGTTGACGATAGGATCGAGAATAGGCGCCAGGACATTCTGCACCAGGGTCACCACCGAACTGACAATGGTTGCCAGTGCATTGGTAACGGTGCCGTTCGCCGGGTTGGGTGTGCTGCCGCTTGGCGGTACGTAGGTTACCTGCAGACCGTTCAACGTATCCCCCAGGCTATAAAGGATATTGGCGGTGCCTGGCGCGTTTTTATAGGTCGGCGCCATGTTCATTTCGGCCACAGGTAAAAACAGCATCGAGTTGGTTTGCGCCGCCACATTGGACAACGCCTTCACATTCAACCCCCCGCCTACGCCGGCTGTACGCGGGCCGCAGATCAGCGTGAGCACAACGCAATGACGCTCGCCAAAGTCGATCAGCCTGAGGGGTTGCACGGTGGCGGGCGCCGATGAAGAAAATGCGGCAACCGGGTCCACAGAACCTACGCCCAATGTGGCCAACGACGTGGTGGTTTTAACCGTCAACGACTTGGTGGCGGGCGTGGCACAGTTGTAGTCCGTGACATAGCTTTGCGCACTGGCCGCCTCGATATAAATGGACAGGGTTTTATTAATGTCGACATCCGTGACATTGCACGCCACCAGGCACAAGACACCGCCGACGACCGCCGGAATATTCAGGTTTAAAAGACCGCTGACCACCTTCGACACCGGCGTCCCCAGCCCCGAGAGGATCGATGTGACGCCCGAAACCACCTTGATGATCGGCGCATCAATCGTGACCAACGTGCGTACCTGGGCCGTACGTACAAAGATCTGATCCGTCGCCGGATTATTCAAAAGCCCCATCTTGGCCTTGTCCGGATTGCCAATCGCCGACAGTTGCGGCGGCTCGATGACTTTGGTCTGGATCGAGACGGTACCGACCAGCGGAATATTCACCTGGGCTGCCGCACTGACCGCACTTTTGCTACTGGAGAGCTGCGCCACGGTCTCCAACAACTGAAACAATTGCACGCTGGTGTTCAAGGCGGCAGCCGGCGTTCCGGTGGCGACTTTCAGCAAGTCTCCAACTTTCAGAAGCTGGGTATTCGCAGCGATGGCTTTCACTGTAATCAGATCGTTGATGACTGCCGTGGCCACCGCGCCGTTTTTTTGCAGGATCTTCACGGCGGCGTCGAGCAACTGGCTGGCAGAGACAGCGGTGCTCAGCAGCGCATCGTAGTCCCCCGCTTTCACATTCAATTCAATCGCCAATTGATCCAGATAATTGAGCAGATTCACATTGGTCGTCAGCAAGCCATTCCAGCCCGCGGCCGTCAGTGACAGGCTGCCGCCCAACAGATTGCCGATGACCATGTTCAATAGCGCAGAATTACCCGAGTTCACGGATGCCAGGCTGTTGCGAATCGTCAGTTGCGCCACTGGTGGCGCCGTCGCGGCCACGGCGGTGGCACTCAAGATCGTCCGGGTGGCGCCCGGCGCGCCGCTGAACATATTCCAGATGCCGCTGGCGAGACTGGTCATGACACTGCGCGACGCAACCACGCGCACGGCGTCATTCTTGGTCGCATCGGCGACGAACACGCGGATGTTGCTGGCATTGGTAGGCAAGGTGCCGCAGGTCACGGCCAGGCCCCGACTGTTGTCGCCGGCGACCACGGTGAAACCGTTGCGTGCGGCGTTTTCCTTGGCGTAGTCACTGGCCGTGGTGGTGGGTGTGCACAGGCCGCCACGACTGGCCGCCTCCAACGCCGCGGTGTCGGCGATGGACTGCAACCTGCGTTTTTCCAGGTACAGGCGGCCGCTGTCCACCGCCAGCAGCATAAAAACCATGGCCACCGCCAGGGTGCCTGCCGCCATCAAGCCAATTGCACCACGCTGCCGGGAACCAAGTCGGGGAGACATCAGGCACTCCTTAGCACTTACTCTCCGTAGTTGGGTTGGAGTGTAGACAAGGCTTCAGGTGCGCGCTGGCCAGTCGCCACATTGGCGACTGGCGGGTGTTTTTTCTAGTGCGGAGGGTAGCTGGAGAGGACGCGGGTGACGGTGGTGCGAATGGCTTTGTCACGGTCCTGGGGGTTGGGCGAGCTGGCCATCATCTGTTCGTCGCTGCCGCGCCACACCAACTTGCCGTCCTTGCCGTCGAGCAGGTCGATCTGGAGGGTGGCGACTTTGTAGGTGATGTTGCGCGTTTCATTATACATCGGCGCGCCCCAATAGCCGTTCCACGGTCCGCCCCAGGCGCCACCGTAGTTGGTGGTGACTTGTTGCTGACGGTCCTCGACGATCAGGTAGGCCTGCACGCTCAGGTCAGCCCTGCTGCCCGGTGCCGCTGGACGCAGGCCGCGCTGGTCGAGTTGTTCGCCCACGGCTTGGCGGATGCGTTGTTCGGTGAGGTCGCTCCTGATGCGCGGGTCATCCGGGCGATATTGCAGGGCCGGGTCTTTCCAGACCCAACTGCGGTAGGCGCCGAAATCCCGGCTGGCGTCAAAATCGTGGTTGACCTGGCTGGTCTGGCAACCGCCCAGCAGCACTACAACAGCAAGCGTAGCGATACAACGAAACATGGTTTTTCTCCGAAGAAAGACCCGCGCTAAAGATGAGAATAGCTGTTAACTGGGAGGATACGCCGTCATTGCCTTTTGCACCGCCTGGCGCAAAGCATCTCTCCGCTCGCTGAGGCTTCCCTGGCTGCCAGTTTCCGCACTGGCACTCCACACTGGCTGGCCGGTGCGGGCATCGAACAGATTGATGCGAACCACCACGACCTGCACTTCATAGGTGCGCACGATCGGCACCGAGTTGTACATGCCGTAGCCGTTGCCATAGCGGTTGTAGCCGCCGTAACCGTAGCCGTAGTCATCCTGGACCTGCTTGAGGCGCTTCTCCAGGCGCACATCAGCGCTGACAAACAGGTCTGCCGGGCGATTGTCATGCAACGGGCGCAGTCCGCGTTGATCAAGGGCGCCGCTGACCGCTTCGGCAATCTGCGCCGAATCCGCCCAGGCTGTGCCCGCCGGGAGCTGGCCGTTACGCCAGGCCCAATTGCGATAGGCGCCATAATCGCGCACCGGCGCCGGGTAGGCGCTGGCATCAAAGGTGTTGGCCGCCTGGGGCGGCGCCGGAGGAATAGGTGCCGAAGCGGCGACATAGGGGTTCGGGCTGGAACACGCGCCCAAACCCAGGGAGAACAGGATCAAACAGAGACGACGCATTTCGACCTCCGCAAACTGGGCCGCTTAAACCGGACGGCAGATCCAGTGCAAATAACGCCCAAGTCCGGCAAAGCTCGGGTGACGACGGTGAGCGAGTTCCATCTCCAAAAGGTCCTGCAAATCGGCGCGGGCCTGGAATTCCAACGGCATATAGTCGTGGAACACTCGCACGCCACTTTGGCTTTCGACCTGCCAAAGGCTTTCGAGTTGCGCCGCCAATTCACGTGGGTCGAGCGGCTGTTGCGGTGTGAGGCTCTGCTTTTCGCCGGCCATGTCGTTCTTGCGCATTTTGCGGAAGTGGCCTTTGAGCAGGTTGCGGTAAATCAACGCATCGCGGTTGTAGAACGCCAGAGAAAGCCAGCCGCCAGGGGCCGTGAGCTGGTGCAGCACCGGCAGGATCGCATGGGGTTCGGCCAGCCATTCCAGTACGGCGTGGCACAGCACCAGGTCGTAGGGTTCGGTGAGTTGGCCGAGCAGCTCTTGCCAGGGCGCATGGATGAAAGTAGCGGTCTGTCCGGCCTCCGCGAAGCGTTGCCGGGCGCCTTCGAGCATCGGCTCGGCAGGCTCGGCCAGGGTGACCTCATGGCCTTGCTCGGCCAGCCACAGCGACATGTGGCCCAGGCCAGCGCCGATATCCAGTACGCGCATAGGGCGCTTGGGCAGCACTTCAGTCAGGTCGGCCTGGAGCACCGCCAGGCGAATCGCGCCTTTGGCACCGCCGTAGATTTTCTCGGCGAAACGCGTGGCCAATTGGTCGAAATGACGATCACTCATGGGCAAACCGCCGTTCGCTGTCGGCCAACTTGGCGCGCACCACCTCGTTCATGTCCAGGCCCAACTCGCTACACAACAACAGCAGGTACAGCACGATATCGCCGACTTCCTGCCCGGCATGGGCGAGTTTGTCGGCCGGTAGCTGGCGCGATTGGTCTTCGGTCAGCCATTGGAAGATTTCCACCAGCTCGGCCATTTCCACGCTGGCGGCCATGGCCAGGTTTTTCGGGCTGTGAAACTGCTTCCAGTCGTTGTTATCGCGGATGCGGTGCAGGCGTTCGGTGAGGTGGTCGAGGTTCATGCGGGGCTCCTGAAGGTGGATAGCTTCGGGCCGAAAGCGCCGGAAGGCAAGTTAATCCACCACACTGAACTCGATCCTGGCCGTCTGCCCCGCCTCATCCAGCACACTCAACTGATAGCGGCCCAGGCGCTCGAAACTGGTGTTGATAAAGTCCTGGTTGGCGCTGTCCCCCAACGGCGCGCCATTAAGGAACCACCAACGTCGGCCACTGCCGCCCAAGGCCGATATTTTCAGATGAAGGGCCTGCTGGCTGGCGACGGGCAGGCGCAGTTGATCGCCTTCGCGCACGCCTACAATCGACAGCGGCGACGACGCGGCCAGCGCGGGTGGCGGGCAATCCGGGTCGGCGGCCGGGATGCGTGCTTCGCGGCGTTCGGCCCGTGGCAGCCAGGGTTCCAGGGGCGCGGGCCACAGGGCGATGTTTTTGCGCTCGGCGCCGGGGCAATGGGCGTCTACCCGCAAGCCCTTGGCATTGACCCACACGCTTTCCATCAAGCCCATACTCAATGGTTGGTCCAATGCCTGCAGCGTCGGCGGCGTGGTGTTATCCAGGGTCCAGGCAAACCGCTGGCGGCGGCAATTGGGGTCGCCGCGGCTCATGGGCTGGCCCAGGGGCCAACAGATCGCCGCCACGCCGACATTGGCCGGCA
Organism: Pseudomonas sp. HN11; assembly: GCF_021390155.1. Classification (NCBI taxonomy): domain Bacteria; kingdom Pseudomonadati; phylum Pseudomonadota; class Gammaproteobacteria; order Pseudomonadales; family Pseudomonadaceae; genus Pseudomonas; species Pseudomonas sp. HN11. The sequence continues at coordinate 703,979 of NZ_CP089985.1, read as the reverse complement.
CCGGCTTGACGGGCGCGCTGATACCGCGCTGGCTGTCGCGGTTGGTCAGCACGTCGTGCACCTGCAACATCAACGGCGCGGCCGAGGCCAGGCCAAACTGGCCCGGCACCGGCGTGCCGTCCGGGCGGCCGATCCACACGCCGATTAAATAGCGCGGCCCCACGCCGATGGCCCAGGCATCGCGAAAACCGTAGCTGGTGCCGGTCTTCCAGGCCAGCACCGGGCGCTGCACTAGCTCGGCACGCGGGTCACGGTCGGGCCGCGCCTGGCCGCTGAGGATGCGTCGCACAATCCAGGCGGACCCTGGCGACAACAACGGCCGCTCCCTGAGCGTATCGTCCGGCTGCAATCGGATTGTGGCGCTCCTGCCGTCCCGGGCAAAGGCACTGTAGCCACTCACCAGGTCTTCGAGGCGACTGCCTGCGCCGCCCAGAATCAGTGCCAGGTTCGGTTCGGCCAGCGCCGGCAGCGCCAAAGGCACGCCGCCGATGCGCATCTCGGCGGCAAAACGCTTGGGCCCGTAGGCTTCCAGCAACTGCACCGCCGGCAAGTTGAGCGAACTCGACAGCGCCGTACTCGCCGGCACGGCACCGGTAAAGCCCATGGAGAAGTTGCCCGGCCGGTAATCGCCATAACGCCGGGGCACATCCTGCAACAAGGATTCGGAGTGGATCAGCCCATCATCCAGGGCCATGCCATAGAGGAACGGCTTGAGGGTGGAGCCCGGCGAACGCAGGGCGCTGATCATGTCCACATGGCCAAAGCGCTTGGCGTCGTTGATATCCACCGAGCCGAGGTAGGCGCGCACGGCCATGCTTTCCTCTTCAACCACCAGGATGGCGGCGGACGTGTGTTCCGGCAGGCGCGCCCGCCAACCCAGCAGCAAGTCTTCAAGACGGCGTTGCAACGTGGCATCCAGGGTGGTGCGGATCAGCGGCGGGCTGTCAGGGCGATTCAGGCGGCGCGCGAGCAAGGGCGCCAGGCTCGGTTCCAGGCGTGGGGCGAGCAGCAACGGTTCTTCCAGGGCTTCATCGACTGCAGACCGCGGCCAGACCTGGAACTCAGCGAGACGGCGCAGCACTTTGTCGCGGGCTTCCTGGGCGCGCTGGGGATGGCGATCCGGGCGCAAACGGCTGGGTGCCTGGGGCAGCACGGCGAGCAAGGCGGCTTCGGCGTGGGTCAGTTGCGAAGGGGATTTTCCCAAGTACGCCCAACTGGCCGCCGCCACGCCCTGCAATGTGCCGCCAAACGGTGCGCGGTTCAGGTAGAGGTTGAGGATTTCTTCCTTGGACAGGTGCCATTCCAACTGCGCCGTACGCCACAACTGGCGCAACTTGCCATGGAACGTGCGCGAATGCGGATCCAGCAATCGCGCCACCTGCATCGACAAGGTGCTGCCGCCCGATACCACCCGTGCGCCGGTGAGGTTCTGCCACGTCGCCCGCGCCAGCGCCAGCGGATTTACGCCGGGGTGTTGATAGAACCAGCGGTCCTCATAAGTGAGCAAGGCGTCCAGGTAATATGGCGACACCTCGCTGGTCTGTACCGGATAGCGCCACACGCCATTGGCATCGGCAAACCGCCACAACGGCGTGCCATCCTCAGCCAGCACGACCCGCGCAAGATCATCCTTGGGCAGGGGGAGCGGCCAGATGTGGTCGGCCAGCCACAGCAACGCCACCACCAACAACAGGCTGGTCAGGATCCAGCGGGCAACTAAACGCAAACTCAAACGGGCAAACCTCTATGCTGGTAGGGAACTAGCCTGTTGCAATAACAACCAAAGGCACAGATACGCCACCTTCTCATCAGGACATACATATGCAGGTAGAAAGCTTTTTCGGATGGTTGGGCCAGGCGCTCGGCTCCATCATCCGCTTTATCGTCGACGGACTCAGCGGCCTGTTCGGCGCGCTGACCCATGCCGGTGGCAACTTCATCGATGGCCTGTCCCGCACCTTGGGCATGGACACCTCGATCATCAGCATCATCACCCTGATCATCGGCCTGATGCTGCTGTACTCGGCGGTGCGCGCTTTCATGCGGGCATCGATCATCATGGGGATTATCTGGTTACTGCTGGGCCTATGGCTATTGAGCTGGGTCGTCCACTAACCCAAAAACACCACGAATCCCGTGTGGGAGCAAGCCGCTCCCACATTTGATCCCAGTTCAAATTGAGGCCTTCACCGCCCCTTGATCACCAGATCCGCCGGCGTCTCGCCCACCGCCTGCCAGTTCGGCCGGTACATCGACTCCACTTGCGGCGGTGGCACGCGGTAGGTGCCCGGTGTCACGGCACGCGCCAGGTACAGCAGGTGCGTAGTGCCGGAACCTTCCATATTGATCGCCGCCACGTAGCGGTCATCCCTGAACTCCTGGTGCTTGAGCGATGCGTTCTGCATCGACTCACGCCACTCCTTCACCTGGCTGCTGGCGTTTTCCAGGCTGGCGGCGCTTTGCGCCAGATTCTGGTTTTCCAACTCAAGACCAGCGGGCAGCAAATCCACCACCAACGCGTCCGGCACACGCTGCTTGGCACTGACCGCCAGATGCACCAGCACCAAATCGCCGCTGTTGAGGCTGCGCAGGTTCAACGGTTGGCCGTTCATGCCCAAGTATTCGCGGCGGATGCTCAGGTTGTCGCCACCCGGTGCAGGAGGCACCTGTGGATAACCCGAAATCGTCAGTTGTTGGTAAACCGGTGTCTCGCCCTGATTACTCATGGTCAAATCACTGGATAGCAACTTACCTTCCAATTCGAGCGTCGACTGCTGATTGTTCAGTTCTTGCACACCGCCACTGCCAGTCAATGATACCTGCCAGTTCGAGTCCGGCTTGGCAAACCCGAGACGCCCGGCCAGGAACAGCGAATTGCGCTCCTGGGTCGACAGGTACGGGCTGGTCGCCAGTTGATCCGACAGCGTAAACAGACGCTCCTCGCGCTTGCCCTTGGCTAAGTCGTTCTCTTCCAGCAACGCCAGGATCATTGCCTGGTCGCGCAGCGGGCTGCCGTAGTCGGCCAGCCATTCATTCGCATTGCGCTGTGCCGCCAGGCCGGCGAGCAAGGCCTGATCAGCCCGTGGCTGGTCGCCCATCTTCTGCAACGCGATGGCCAACTGCACCAGCGGCAGGCCGGAGCGCGCATCGCTGCGACGTTCGAAAATGCTGCGCAACGCCCCCAACGGCGCCTGCTGACTGCGCGCCAGCACCATGCCCGCGTAGGCCTGTACGGCAAAGCGGGTGTGGTCGGCGTTGTCGCTGTAATCGACGTCGATCAGGTTGCGTTCCTGCACGTAGCGCAGCAGGCGCTCACTGGCTTTTTTCAGAGCCTCAGGCGGTACGGCAAAACCCTGGTCGCGAGCACGCAACAGGAAATCGGTGACGTAAGCCGTCAGCCAATATTCTTCTTCGCCATCGGCGCCCCACAAACCAAAGCTGCCGTTGTAGCGCTGCATGCCCAGCAGGCGCTCGATGCCCAGCTCGATCTTGCGTTTGCGCTCGCTGTCCGACTCACCTTTGATTGACAAGCGCTTGAGCAACGCGTCATCGGCATACAACGATGGGTACAGGCCGCTGGCAGTCTGCTCCAGACAACCATAGGGGTAGGCCTTGAGCGCACTGATCTGTGCACCGAGGTTCAGCGGTGGACGGCTCGATAAGCTCAGCAAAGCCTGGCGGCCCGAGGTATCGAACTGATCCAGAGTGCCGGAAGGCAGGCTCCATGGCTCGCTTTTGAGCACCGCACGATAATGCTTGAGCAACGCGGGATACGCCGGGCGTACGCCCAGGGTCCATTCGCGGCTGAACGGCGGCAGGTTTTCACCCGGCAGGTCCAGCCCATTGACCGTCACCTTGACCTTGCCCTGGCCCAGCCCGCCCCAGGCTTTCACCGGAATCCGCAGGGTGGTGCGCTGGCCTTGTTTGAGTTCAACGGTTTGCGCGCCACTGTTGACCAATTCCAACTGCCCCTCGGCAGTCAATTGCACATCGAGTTTCTGCGCCTTGCCCGACAGGTTGGACAAGTCCAGCGCCAACGTTGTCTGGTCACCGCCCGCCATGAAGCGCGGCGCCGACAGCTCGGCAATCAACGGTGCCGCAATCACCGTCTTGGCTTCAGCCATGCCGTAGCGATCATCGCTCCAGGCCTGGGCCATCAGCCGCAACTCGCCGTTGAAGTCGGGGATATTGACGCTGACTTCGCCCTCGCCTTGCTCATTCAAGGTCACCGGTGCGCTTTGCAGGGCGACGATGGTCACGCTGGTGTCCGGGCGCTTGCCGCCCTTGGCCAATGCCGCGTCGCCACCAAATGCCAGGCTGGCCAATCGACCTTGGCCGGCTTCGATCAACTGGCCATAGATGTCGAACTGATCGACACCATAGGCTTTGCGGCCGAACAGGCTGGAATACGGATCGGGCGTCGGGTATTCGGTGATATTCAGGATGCCCACGTCCACCGCTGCCACCAGCACATGCACCTGTTTCGGCACGCTGCCATCGGCATTCTTGGCGGCGATTTTCACGGTGAGCGGCTGTTTGGGGCGCATTTTTTCCGGCGCGGTGAGGGTCACGCCGAGTTTGCGCTGGGTGCGATCCAGCGGCAGGTGCAGCAGACCCACCGCACGTTTAGGCGTGATGTTGGCTTTACGCTCGCCGGGACGGATCACCAAAGCGCTGACATACAAATCATGGCGCGACCATTTCGGGTCAAGCTTCACGGCAAAGCTTTTGCCTTCAGCCGGCACATCGATTTCCTGCCACCACAGCGGGCCTTCGGCGGATTCCACCAGCAGGTAGCCTTTACCGGCCGCCGGCGGCGTCACGGTGACATTGGCAGTATCGCCGTCGCCATAGGCGGGTTTATCCAGCGCCAGTTTCACCTGATCAGGCCGCACGGCGCCGCCTTCGGTGTTGTCCTGGGCCTGATAGCCTGCCCAGAAGCGCAGGCTGCTGACCAGCCCGGTCTGCGGGTCTTCGACTTCGACGCGATATGGGCCCCACTCCACCTGGAAGCTGACCTTGGCGGTATCGCCAGCCTTGATGTTCAGGGTCTGTTCGTCGAGGTTGAGGAATTTCTCGTTGAAGTGATAGCTCCAGCCATCGTTCTCGGAGTAGTTCCAGTAGTAGTCGCGACGCTCGCGCACCAGGCGCACCTTGAGATTTGGCGCGGCGAGTTTCTGCCCGTCCTGATTGGCCAGCAACACTTCGAGTTCCGCTGGACCATCGCCATTGGTTTCCTTGCCGTCAAACAACCCACGTAGACCCGGCAGTTGCTCGGCCGGCCAGATCGGCTGCACCAGGCGTCGGGTGATCGGCCGTCCGCCCGACTCTTGCAGGCTGGCCTGTACGATCAGTTGCAGCGGCGACTTGGCCTCGGCCCATTTGCTTTCCAGGGTCAGTACTTCCTGGCCCTTGGCGTCGAGCACGCTTTCGTCCAGCTCGAAATCCTGGCTCAGTTCTTCTTCGGTGACCGAACCGAACTGGTAGCCCGGCAGCGACTTGACCGCCTCGCGCAGTGGGCGCACATAGACTTGCCCACTGACCCGGTTGCCTGACGCAGGTGCGCCATACAGATAGCGACCGTTGACCTGAATCACCGGATTGTCTGCCGGGCTCAACGCCGTGTCGCTGCCCTTGAGCTCCAGCGCCAGGCGTTCAGGCAGGAAGTCTTCGACGAGGAATTCATACAACTGCGGTTTGCCATCGCCCAGGTCAAACACCAACTGCCAGCGTCCGGTCGGCGCTTCACCGGCCAGTTGCAGTTGATATTGATAGAGGCCGGATGCATCGGCATCCCAGACGAACTTGCGGCTGACCTGCTCATCCGGACGACGCACTTCGACGCTCACCGGTTGCGGTTTGACGGCATTACCATCCTTGTCCCGCAGCAGGGCGTTGAGCAGCACGGTTTCCCCAGGTCGATACAGATCACGCGGGCCGAACACAAAAAATTGCAAGGGGTGGGACGGTTGGCCGCCGATGTCGAACTCAGCCAGGTCCAGCGCGGCACTGTCGAGGCGCAACATACTGGTTTGCTCGCCCTGCTTGGCCAACAACACCTGGGCTTTTTTCGGCAATGGCAACTCAGCGTGGCCACCCTTCTGGGTCTTACCCTGGCCCAATACGCGGCCCTCGGCATCGAGCACTTCAAGGTCGACGCCGTCCAACGCCTTGCCACCTTCCAGCGCTTGGGTAAACACGTCCAGGCGATTGGCGTAACGGTGTACCGATAGGCCGATATCACTCAGGGTGAACAGCGTGGCCGGTTGGGAATAATTGTAAGTGCCCGAGGCGCGCATCACCGCCAGGTATACGCCTGGCTGCTGCAGTTGCTTGAGGCCGGCGATCGGCAGCAACAGCGTCTCGCGGGTGTTGCGCGCCGGGTTCAGGTCGAAACGACCGCCATAGACCAGGTCGGCCAAGGGCAGCAGTTCGCGGGATTCATAACTTTGCAGACTGGTGTTGCGGCCCCACTGCGCGAGGAATGTTGGCAGGGATTCGGGTTTGATGCGGAAGAATTCGACATCGATCTTATCGACGTTCAGCGCGATCACCGGCAGGCCTTCGGCCAGGCGCGTCGGCAACAAGGTGCCACGGCTGGCGAAGCCGACGGTGGCTTGCAGGTCACGGGTTTCCAGGCGCGCGGTGTATTCGGCGGCAAGCTTGTTGTCATTGACCGCCTTTACGCCGGCATCGACCGTGAGCACCAGTTTGCGCTGCGGCTCCAGGTGGCGCAGGCGCAGTTCCATCAGGTTGTCGGAGATTTCCCAGGCGCCATCGACCTTGCCGGACTTGCTGTCCACCAAGTGAAGTTTGTCGGCGAATTTCTGATCAGGATCCAACGGGATGGAAAAGCTCACGGAAAGCGTGCTGGCGCCGTCGAGTTGCACCTCGGACACGTCCACCACACTCAAGTCACGTCCGGCGTAACGCTGTTTCAGCGCCGCCACATCCACTGCCGCCTTGGCCGGTTTGGGCGCAACCGTCGTTGCTGGGGGAGCGGTCGGGGCAGCCGGTTTATCGGAGGAATCGCAGGCGCTCAGCAGGGCCAGCGCGCAGGCAAGGAACAGTCCTTTGTTAAGCATGGGGCACTCGTTGTGAAGGGGGCCGAGAAGTGACTATATATCAGCCCGCAAGAGGCCGATGTGGTGCTGGTCACATTGACCGACAGAGGGTGGTTTGGTTCTGAGGCCGTCGTTGATCAAGCAAAATCCCACAGCCAAGGGCAGCCAGTTACAATGCCACCCCCCCTAGGAGCCTGCATGCCCACCTTACTCACCGACTGGCGCCACCGCCCCACCCACCGCCGCGTCTGGGCCCTGGCCGCGCCGATGATCCTGTCGAATATTTCGGTGCCGTTGGTGGCGCTGGTCGACAGCATGGTCATCGGCCACCTGCCCCACGCGCACCAGTTGGGCGCCGTTGCGGTCGGGGCCAGCCTGTATACCTTTCTCGCCTGGGCCATGGGTTTCCTGCGCATGGGCTCCACCGGTTTCGCCGCTCAGGCTGCCGGACGCAATGATGGGGCCGCGCTGCGGCAGATCCTGTTGCAAGGCCTGCTGCTCGCACTGGGGCTGGCGATGCTATTGGGTACGGTGGGCATTCCGCTGAGCCATCTCGCGCTGGAGTGGATGCAGCCTTCTGCCGAACTCAGTCAACTGACCCAAGAATTCTTCCACACCCGCCTCTTCGGCTTACCGGCTGCGTTGGCCAGCTACGCGCTGGTCGGCTGGTTCCTGGGCACGCAGAACGCCCGCGCGCCTTTGGCGATTCTGCTGACCACCAACCTGGTCAACATCGCCCTGAACCTGTGGTTCGTACTCGGTCTGGATTGGGGGGTGGTCGGTTCGGCGCGTGCGTCCGTCTTGGCGGAATGGACCGGCGCCCTGCTCGGCCTGGCGATGACGCAAAAAGCCCTGCGTGCCTACCCCGGCCATATCGCCTGGGCTGCGCTTAAACTCTGGGAGAGCTGGCGCCCGCTGCTGGCGGTCAACCGCGACATTTTCATCCGCAGCCTCGCGCTGCAATCGGTGTTTTTCATGATCACGGTGCAAGGCGCACGCCTGGGCGATGCCACCGTGGCCGCCAACGCGTTGCTGCTTAACGGCCTGCTGCTGACCGCTCACGCCTTGGATGGATTGGCCCACGCCGTCGAAGCCCTGTGCGGCCACGCCATTGGCGCCCACGACCGCCAATCCCTGCGCCGCTCACTGGTGGTGGCCGGAGGTTGGTCGTTGATCGCCAGCGTCGGCTTTGCCCTGCTGTTCACCGTCGGCGGCCACCTGTTTATCGCCATGCAGACCGATATCCCCAGCGTGCGCGAGACGGCCGACCTCTACCTGCCTTATCTGGCGGTACTGCCGTTGATTGCGGTGTGGAGTTACTTGCTGGACGGCCTGTTCATCGGCGCCACCCGCGCGCGGGAGATGCGCAATGGCATGCTGCTGACGGTCTTGCTGACACTGCCCCTTGCCTTGGCGCTGCAGGGTTTGGGCAACCACGGACTGTGGATAACCTTCCTGCTGTTCATGGCCTTGCGTAGCCTTACTTTGTGGGCGATTGCCTGGCGCTTGAACCGACAGGATCAGTGGCTTGGATAAATGCTGTGACGCGATCCAAGACCGGCGCCAGCCACCGCAACGGTTTAGCCACGGCCGCCACCAGTGTCTGGTGATTGGTCTTGCCGAAGTAGAACGCCTCCGCGGGCACACCCGCAGCCCGTAATCTCACAGCGAGCCCGCCGGTATTGCGCTCGGGATTGACGAGCTTGTCGTCCGTTGAGGCGATCAACAGGCTTGGCGGTGCATCACGGCTGACGTGGTTGATCGGCTGGGAATCCGGCGGTGAATCGGGGAAGAAAAACACCGGTTTCACGTCAGGATTTTCAATCGGCAGAAAGTCATACGGCCCGGCCAGACCGATCCGGCCCTTGAGCATCGATGGCGACATATCAACAACGCTCAGCCACCGCGCGGTGAATGCCAGGGTGAAGGCTTGCAAGAGTTTGCTCGACATCTTTCAGCCCCCACACAGAAGGTACTACCAAGATGGAGAACCAAATGTGAGAGCGGGCTTGCTCGCGAAAGCAGTGGGTCAGTTAACACATGTGTGACTGAATGTACCGCTTTCGCGAGCAAGCCCGCTCCCACAGGGGATTTACATCAACCCGACTTACGAGGACAGGTACGAAGAACGCGTCAGGCCCAAACGCAGCGCATCCAGGAACTGAGTACGCTCCGAGGCAGAGATCTTCGCACTCGCACATTTATCCCGGTAATGCGTCATCAACTCCTCCGGCGACAAGTGCACATAGCGCAGCATGTCTTCGATGGTGTCGTGGGTCTCGATCCCGGCGCTGTACACCGAACCGTCTTCACGCTGGTAGATATTCACCGAGTCGGTGTCACCGAACAGGTTGTGCATATCGCCGAGGATTTCCTGGTAAGCACCGACCAGGAAGATACCCAGCAAGTAGTCCTCGCCTTCGTTCAAAGCGTGCACCGGCAGGCTGGTCTCGATGGACTGCTCGTCGACGTATTGCTTGATCTTGCCGTCGGAGTCGCAGGTCAGGTCTTGCAGTACCGCACGGCGCAGCGGCTCTTCGTCGAGACGGTGCAACGGCAGGATCGGTAACACCTGGCCGATGGCCCAGGTGTCCGGCAGGCTCTGGAACACCGAGAAGTTGCAGATGTACTTGTCGGCCAGCTTGTCGTTGAGCTCGTCCAGCACCTGGCGGTGCGAGCGCTGACGGGCTTTGAGCGAGTTGTGCAGGCGGCGGCACACAGCGAAATAGCACTGTTCGGCCAGGGCTTTTTCGGCCAGGGTCAGCTTGCCGTCGGCGTACTGGGTGGCCACATCGCTCATGTAGTGAGTGGCACGCCAGTAGGTTTCGGTGACCATCTCGATGTCGGTCGGGCCGAGCAGGTCCACCAGCCATTGCACGGTTTCCGGCAGGCTTTCCTTGTTTTCGATGGTCGGGATTTCGTCGTTGTGTTTCTCGACGTCGGTCACCTGCACCACCAGCATGGCGTGGTGGGCGGTCAGGGAACGGCCGCTTTCAGAGAAGATGTTCGGGTGCGGCAGGCTCTGCGCGTCGCAGAATTCCTTGAGCATGCCCACGACCACGCCGGCGTAGTCGTCCATGTCGTAGTTGATCGAGCTGGCGTTACGCGAGTGCGTACCGTCGTAGTCCACGCCCAGGCCGCCGCCGACGTCGATGTGATCCACCGGCAGGCCGAGGTTGCGCAGTTCGCCGTAATAACGAATGGCTTCCTTGAAACCATGCTGGTAGTCGGCCAGGTTGGCGATTTGCGAGCCCATGTGGAAGTGCAGCAGGCGGATGCCCTGGTCCAGGCCGGCGGCGCGGAAGCGCTCGACCACGGACAACAGCTGTGCCGCCGACAGGCCGAACTTGGACTTTTCGCCGCCAGTGTCCGCCCATTTGCTCGATGCCAGCGACGACAAACGCACACGCAAGCCAACCTGTGGCTTGACCTTGAGGCTCGCCGCTTCTTCGATCACCAGTTCAACTTCGGATTCTTTCTCGATCACGATGAACACGTTGTGGCCAAGTTTCTGGCCCATCAGCGCGAGGCGGATGAACTCACGGTCTTTATAACCGTTGCACACGATGGTGCCGCCCTTCGGCGCCAGGGCCAGCACGGCCAGTAGCTCAGGCTTGGAGCCGGCCTCCAGGCCAATGGAGACGTTCTGGGTGGCGATGATGTTCTCGATCACCGCTTCCTGCTGGTTCACCTTGATCGGGTACAGCGCGGTGTATTTGCTCTGGTATTCCAGGCGCTCGATGTTGGCGTCGAAAGCACCGGTCAGCTGGCGTACGCGGTCTTGCAGGATGTCGGGGAAACGCACCAGCAGCGGCAGCGACAGGCCACTCTTGCGCAGCTCGTCGACTTGTTCGTAAAGGTCGACAGGCGTGCTGTTCGGGCCGTTCGGACGGACTTCTACGCGACCGGCTTCATTGATCGCGAAATACCCGGCCCCCCAATGGCGAATCCCGTAAACACTGCGGCTGTCCGCAACTGTCCATTGGCTGCCATCGTCTTTGCGTGTGCGTCGTACGGACATCGAAGTCCCCTATAAATGAAGTCGAAGGCACCGCCCCTATCAGAGGCTGGCGCAGTCTAAAGAATGAAAATGACGATTTGCCTGCGTGCAAGGTAGGACCCCATGCGCAGGACAGAGTTTAGACACAGGTCGGGAAGAGGCTTTCAGCCGCCGGACTTCTTGGCCTTGTACCCGAGCTTGATCAGCTCGGCCAACAGCAACTCGACGTGATCGCCCTGGATCTCGATGACGCCGTCTTTCAACGAGCCTCCTGTGCCACAGCGTTTTTTCAACGTCGTGGCCAGTTCCTTCAGCGCTTCTTCGGCCAACGGCACGCCAGTGATGGTGGTCACCGTCTTGCCGCCACGGCCCTTGCTCTCGCGTCGCACGCGGGCAATACCGTCGCCTTCAGGGATCAGGGTTTGTCTGCAGGTACACGAATCCACGGGCTGACGACAGTCCGGGCAGTGTCGACCTGCGTCGGTGGAAAATACCAGGCCACCAAGGGCGGCGAAGGATGCGGCTTTTTTGGCCACCGGCAATCCTCTCGGGAGGATGAAGACTGATCGGCGCCCGCAAAGGGAACAACCGACCGCGAAGCCCCACTCAGGCAGGGGCAGCGCTACCGAACCGCCAAGGTGGTTCGGGTGAAAAGTCGCGCAGTGTAACGGCAAAAAGCCGACTTGCTAAGAGCCAAATGGCGCCAATTTCTGCAACTTTAGCGACGTGAAGCCAGATAGCGCCGCAAGCCTTCCTGGGCATCCGGGCAATAAGGCTTTTGTTCAGCTTCCTGCAGGACTGTTTCCAGGGACAAGAAGCGCGCTTCCATGACCTCTTCCGGCTGCAGGCGCAGCGGCCCATCCCAAACGGCGGAATAGGATTTGCACCAGAGCCGGCTGTCGCCATCTTCGAAGTAAAAATGGTCATGTTCGATCAATTCGACCCCGCCGACACCCAGTTCTTCTTCCAACTCCCGGGCCGCCGACAAGGCATAGGACTCACCCGCCGCTACCATCCCACCCGCCGCCGTGTCCCAGAAACCGGGGTACATGGCTTTGCTCAGGGTACGTCGATGCACACACAGCTCGCCTTTGGAGTTGAACAGGAAGATAAAGGTGCAACGGCCGATCAAGCCGCGCTGGCGCAGGTCGGACCTGACGAGGGTGCCGAGCAGGTTGTCCTGCTCGTCGACCCAGCAGATCAGTTCAGCGTCGGAAGCCGCGCGGTGTGCGGCCTCCTTTTGAGTAGCGTCCATCATCAACCCTGATTGAGGAGCTGACGCAAGTCGATCACTGCAGCGTTTGCCCGGGAAATATAGTTGGCCATCACCAGCGAATGGTTCGCCAGTACGCCGAAGCCACTGCCATTAAGAATCATAGGACTCCAAACCGGTTCCTGCGAGGCTTCCAGCTCACGAATGATCTGGCGCACGCTGACGGTGGCGTTCTTCTTGGCGAGTACGTCGGCGAAGTCGACTTCGATGGCGCGCAGCAAGTGCGACAAGGCCCAAGCCTGGCCACGGGCTTCGTAGAACACGTTGTCGATCTGCATCCATGGGGTTTCCACCACCTCTTCATCGACTTGCGGCACTTCACCCGGCGCCAAGGCTTCGGTTTTCAGCGCGGTGTTCAGCTTCACCCTACCCACGCTGGCCGACAGGCGTTGCGACAGCGAACCCAAGCGGGTGGCGACGTCGCCCAACCAGTTGTTCAGGTTGTCGGCACGCGCATAGAACAGCGCGCCGCGTTGGTTGGGGTCAGACAAGCGAGCTTCGTAGCGGCTCAGGGAATTGATACCTTCCTGATATTCCGACTCACTGGAGGGCAGCACCCAGCTCTTGTTGTCGAAGTTGAAGCGTGGCTCGGCCTTGGCCAGATCCGCGTCTTCGGCCGACTGCGACTGCGAACGGGCGAAGTCTTTGCGCAGGGCGCGGGTCAGGTCGCGCACCTGCACCAGCACGCCATATTCCCAGCTTGGCATGTTGTCCATCCACAGGCCTGGCGGGAAGCGATCGTTGGAAATGTAACCACCGGGCTTGTTCAGCAAGGTGCCGACCACGGTTTTGAGGGTTTCGACCGTGGTGTAGCCCACCACCATCTGCTTGCCTTCTTTCTCGGCGGCAAGCTGCGCATTCTGCTGGACCGGAAACAGTGCCGGCTCTTGGCTCCAATACCAACCCAGGCCACCAGTGACCAACAGGTACAGGCCGAGCACGCTGAGCACGGCACGGCTCATCAGCACGGTACGAAAATAGCCACGGTTGGCCGACTTGGGCTCAGGCGCGGGGCCTTTGGCGCTGCCTGCACGGTTTTTCCAGTCCAGCATGGCGATATCCTTTCAATCACTTGAGTTCAGGGCGTACGTTCAAACACTCCGACCATAACCCTACCGTATCGTGCCCACCCGTGCGGGGCTTTTTACCGCGCGCGACCACCCAGTCAGCAACTGAATACTACCTGGACACAGTTTATTGACGTATGACACTCATCCCAGGGAAAAGAGGTGCTAGCATAGAGCCATCAGTCGACCTCAGCATGCACCCTAACTAGTAGTCAGGATATGACCGAGCCAGAAGACCCCAGCCGTGAGCGTCTCAAGCAGCATTTTGCCCAGCGGGTAATTCATCAGGCACGTCAAATTCTTGAGATCTGGCAGCGCCTGCAACGCAGCGAGTGGTCCGGCGCCGACCTGTCCGAACTCAGCGAGGCCAATTTACGCCTGCTGCGTTTTGCCGAGCGCTTCGAACAGCCGGAGCACGGTCAGTTGGCGCGACACATCGGTGAATCCCTCAAGGCGGTGGATGAGAACCGTGGGCGCCTGAGCAGCCACCTGATCACCGAACTCAACCGCTTGATGCAGCGCCTGTCACGCACCGGCCTGCGCCAAGGCGACCAGTTTGAGCAAACGCTCCTGCCGCCGATGCGCAAGCCTATCTACGTAATGCTGGCCGATCACGACCGCGCCGAGCGCCTGGCCAAGCAGTTGGAATTCTTTGGCATGAGCGCCCAGTCCCTGGACAGTGTGGCGGCGTTCCGCGCATCGATGGCCGAGCGGCTACCTTCGGCGATTGTGATGGACGTGGACTTCTGCGGTGCCGGCCTGGGCCTCAAGCTCGCCGCCGAAGCCCAGGAAGGCCTGGAACAAAAGCTGCCGCTACTGTTTTTCAGCCTGCACGAAACCGACACTCCGACCCGCCTCGCCGCCGTACGCGCCGGAGGCCAGGAATTCCTCACCGGCACGCTGGAAGCCTCCAGCCTGCTGGAAAAGATCGAAGTGCTGACCTGTGTCGCCCAGTACGAGCCTTACAAAGTGCTGATCATCGACGACTCGCGGGCCCAGGCGCTGCACACCGAACGCCTGCTCAACAGTGCCGGCATCGTTACCCGCACGCTGATCGAACCGATTCAGGCCATGGCCGAACTGGCGGACTTCCAGCCCGACCTGATCATCCTCGACATGTATATGCCAGCCTGTACCGGTACCGAACTGGCCAAGGTCATCCGCCATAACGACCGTTATGTGAGCGTGCCGATCATCTACCTGTCCGCCGAAGACGACTTGGACAAGCAACTGGATGCCATGAGCGAAGGCGGCGACGACTTCCTCACCAAGCCGATCAAGCCACGTCACCTGATCACCACCGTACGCAATCGTGCGGCGCGGGCGCGCAACCTGAAGGCACGGATGGTGCGTGACAGCCTGACCGGCCTGTACAACCACACCCATATCCTGCAATTGCTCGAAGACTGCAGCTTCCGCGCGCGCCGCGAGAACAAACCGCTGAGCTTTGCCATGCTCGATATCGACCACTTCAAGCGGGTCAATGACAGTCACGGCCACCCCATGGGTGACCGTGTGATCAAGAGCCTGGCGCTGTTTCTCAAGCAACGTCTGCGCAAGACCGACTACATCGGGCGCTACGGTGGTGAAGAGTTCGCCATCGTGATGCCCGATACCGACTTGGAGTCGGCGTGCAGGGTGCTGGATGAGATTCGCGGACGCTTTGCGGAAATTCACTACCCCGCCCAACCCCAGGATTTGTGGTGCACCTTCAGCGCCGGGGTGGTGGAGCTGTGCGACGGTTCCGACAGCCTGATGATGGCGGCTCAGGCCGACGAAGCGCTGTACCGCGCCAAGGATGCCGGACGTAACCGCGTGCAAGCCGCGCGGACATCAAAGCAAAGTGCCATCTTTTCACCAGAATTCACCGATTCGGTCATAACCCTGTAATGGAAACGCAATAACTTCAGGCACTTATCTTTTGCTGTCGGTTGAAACCACGCATGCGCCTGAAGCTGCTGACGAATCTCAACACCCTTCTTCTGGTGGCCGTGTGCCTGGCGCTGGGGGCGACGCTGTGGTGGTCGCAGCGTGCGCTGGAGCGGCCGTATCTGCTGATGGAACGCTACCTGGGCTTATCCCAGACCTTTCAGAACCAGGCCGCGCGCAATATCGACGACTACCTTGCCAGCGGCGATGCCCTGCGCTTGAGCAGCGCCAGCCAGAGCCTAGAAAACCTGTTGCAGCATCTGGACGAGTTGCCGACGGACCTTGCACAGAACCTGCGCCCGAGTCTGGTGGACCTGGATGCGTTCAGCAAAACCGACTTGCTCGCGGCCGGCAAGCTGGCCGGAGATCCACAAGCCTTGTTGTTGCAGGCCGAGCGCGAATTGGGCGCGAACCTGGAGCAGTTGAGCCAGTACGCCACCGGCGTGAATGCCCCTGACGCCGCCCGTTATCTACCCCCCTTGCTGGCTGCATCCCAGCACTTGGGCAAACTGTCCCTGGCCCGCGACAAACTGGTGAGCAGCGGGCGTGCGGAACTGGCCGATGATGTGGAGCGCGAAGTCGGCAATATCCGCAGCCAGGCCGATGTGCTGGGGCAGCTACCGTTGTTGGGCGTGAAAGCCAGCGCAGAATCCAGCGCCGACGATTTTTCCGCGTTGATGGGCCTGGAAAACGCCGAAAAAACCGAAGCCCAGGACACAGGGGTCGACCTCAAGCGCGAACTCAACAGCCTGCTGACCCGCTACCCCGCCGAACTCAAGCGCACCCGCGAGCAGATCCAGCAGCGCACCGACCTGGCCGCCAAAACGAACCAGAAAATCGACACCGTGCAACAAGCCATCGCCGGACTCGAGCCCGTGGTGCGCGCGCAGCACGGCAAGATCCAGGGCGAAGTGCGCCTGATGCAAGGCGTGATGATTGGGCTGATCCTGCTGATCGCGCTGCTGATCGACACCCTGCAACGTCGCCTGGCGCGGGTGCTGACCAACCTGGCACCAGCCCTGTCGATCTGGGCCGAGGGCGATTTCAGCCAGCCGATTACCCTGGGCAAGACCAACCGCGAACTGCACGATATCGAAGCATCCCTGAACCGCCTGCGTGCCTACTTGGTGGACTTGGTGGGCACTATTCGCGGCAACGCCGAGGAAGTCGCCGGCAGTAGCCGTGCGCTGGCCGAGCTGAGCAGCGGCCTGCACGACGGCGCGGAACGCCAGGCCGGGGACACCGCACAGATCCGTGACTCGCTGGGTGAACTGGAAGCGACCATCCAGCAAGTGGCGGGTGATGCCAGCCAGGCCGCGGGCGCCAGTCGCAGTGCCGGCCAAGCAGTTGAGCAAGGCCAGCGCGTGATTGGCCTGAGCCTGACCGGGCTGCACGCCCTGGTGGGTGAAGTGCAGCAAAACGCACAGATGATCGAGAAACTCGCCGAAGAATCCGCCACCATCGGCGGCGTGCTGACGGTGATCCGCGCGATCGCAGACCAGACTAACCTGCTGGCCCTCAACGCCGCCATCGAGGCTGCCCGTGCCGGTGAGGCCGGGCGTGGTTTTGCCGTGGTGGCCGACGAAGTCCGCTCCCTGGCCCAACGGACTGCGGGCGCTACCGCAGAGATCCAGACCCTGATCGCCGGACTGCAAAGCGCCGCCCATCAATCGGTGCAAGGCATGCGCGCCCAGGTCGAACACGCCGAAGCCACCGCCCAGCAAGCCCAGGCAGCGGACGGCGCGCTGGATGAAATCGTCGGGGCTATCCAGACCATTTCCGACACCGCCGTGCGCATCGCCGATGTGACCGCACAGCAGAGCGGAGCCGTCAGCGAGATTCGCGACAACAGTGAGCGGATTCATCAGTTGGGTGAGGATAACTTGCTGCGAATCGGCCAAGGCCGCAGCCAGGGCGAGCATCTGCTGGTGCTCGGTGGGCAGCTCAACACTGCCGTACAGGCGTTTCGTGTGTAACTGACCGAATCCGGCCTCACAGTCACAAATTTCGCGCTATCCTCGCTAATCGTGCTGCCTACTGCATAGAACTGGACAGTCACAAAGGCTTTGCGGCATAGTCGCCGGGTTCTGCCGTACCCACATCAAAACAAGGAACAGCCGATGGCGACCTTACTGGTTCTTCACGGACCCAACCTGAACCTGCTCGGCACCCGTGAACCGGGCGTCTACGGGGCAGTCACCCTGGACCAGATCAACCTCGACCTGGAACGCAGGGCGCGTGAGGCCGGCCACCATCTGCTCTACCTGCAAAGCAATGCCGAGTACGAATTGATTGATCGCATCCATGCCGCGCGCGGCGAAGGCGTGGACTTTATCCTGATCAATCCCGCCGCTTTTACACACACAAGCGTTGCATTACGTGACGCGTTGCTGGCGGTGAGCATCCCATTCATCGAAGTGCATTTGTCGAACGTGCACAAACGCGAAGCTTTCCGCCATCACTCCTACTTCTCCGACGTAGCGGTAGGTGTGATCTGCGGCCTTGGCGCCAGCGGTTACCGACTGGCCCTGGAGGCCGCCCTGGAACAACTTGAACAACCGGCCAAGCGCCCCTGACCGACCCTTGGGAGTTGATGATTCATGGATATCCGTAAAGTTAAGAAACTGATCGAACTGCTGGAAGAATCCGGTATCGACGAGCTGGAAATCAAGGAAGGCGAAGAGTCCGTACGGATCAGCCGCCACAGCAAGACCCCGGCCCAGCAGTTCTACGCGCCACAGATGCAAGCACCGGCTCCAGCCGCTGCCGCACCTGCCGCCGCCCCAGTTGCCGCCGCTGCACCTGCCGCTCCAGCCACTCCTGCGCTGAACGGCTTCGTGGTCAAGTCGCCAATGGTCGGTACGTTCTACCGCACCCCGGCACCGACCTCGCCAGCCTTCGTTGAAGTCGGCGCAACCGTGAAAGTGGGCGACACCATCTGCATCGTTGAAGCGATGAAAATGATGAACCACATCACTGCTGAAAAAGCCGGCGTCATCGAATCCATCCTGGTAGAAAACGGTCAGCCGGTTGAGTACGACCAGCCGCTGTTCACCATCGTTTGAACCGCGGAGCGCCTTCGATGTTGAAACCTGCGAAGAAACTGCAAAAAGTCCTGATCGCCAACCGCGGCGAGATCGCGCTGCGTATCCTGCGCGCCTGTAAGGAAGAGGGCATCAAGACCGTCGCTGTTTACTCGACGGCCGATACTGAATTGATGCACGTGAAACTGGCGGACGAAAGCATCTGCATCGGCCCGCCCCTGGCCACGAACTCGTACCTGAAAGTCTCGAACATCATCGCGGCCGCGGAAGTGACCGGTGCTGATGGCATCCACCCGGGCTACGGCTTCCTCGCGGAAAACGCCGATTTCGCCGAACAGGTGGAAAAATCCGGGTTTGCCTTCATCGGTCCTAAAGCCGAAACCATTCGCCTGATGGGCGACAAGGTGTCGGCCAAGGACGCCATGATCGCGGCCGGCGTGCCCACCGTTCCAGGTTCCGACGGCCCGCTGCCTGAGGACGAGGAAACCGCTCTGCGCATTGGTCGTGAAGTCGGCTACCCGGTGATCATCAAGGCCGCCGGTGGCGGTGGTGGTCGCGGCATGCGCGTGGTACACAAGGAAGAAGAGCTGATCGAAGCCGCCAAGCAGACCCGCTCCGAAGCCGGCGCCTGGTTCGGCAACCCGATGGTCTACCTGGAGAAGTACCTGACCAACCCACGTCACGTGGAAGTTCAGGTTCTGTCCGACGGACAAGGCCACGCCATCCACCTGGGCGACCGCGACTGTTCGCTGCAACGTCGTCACCAGAAGGTCCTGGAAGAAGCACCGGCACCGGGCCTGGACGAAAAAGCGCGCCAGGAAGTACTGGCTCGCTGCGTCAAGGCGTGCATCGACATCAACTACCGTGGCGCGGGTACTTTCGAGTTCCTGTACGAGAACGGTCGTTTCTACTTCATCGAGATGAACACTCGCGTGCAGGTAGAGCACCCGGTGTCGGAAATGGTCACCGGTATCGACATCGTCAAGGAGATGCTCAGCATCGCCGCCGGCAACCCGCTGTCCTTCACCCAGGACGACGTGAAGATGCACGGCCACTCCCTGGAGTGCCGCATCAACGCCGAAGACCCGAAAACCTTTATCCCAAGCCCTGGCCTGGTCAAGCATTTCCACGCGCCCGGCGGCAACGGCGTACGTGTGGATTCGCACCTGTACAGCGGCTACAAGGTTCCGTCCAACTACGACTCGCTGATCGGCAAGCTGATCACCTGGGGCGCCACCCGCGACGAGGCCATGGCCCGTATGCGCAACGCCCTGGACGAAATCGTGGTTGACGGCATCAAGACCAACATCCCGCTGCACCGGGACCTGGTCCGTGATGAAGGCTTCTGCGAAGGTGGTGTGAACATTCACTACCTGGAACACAAGCTGGCCAACCAGTAAGTGCTCCACCCAGCAAAGCCGCCTTCGGGCGGCTTTTGTTGTTTCTGCGGCACTGACTTTGCTGGATGGGTGCAATCTCCCCCTGTGGGAGCGGGCTTGCTCGCGAATGCGGTGCGTCAGCAGGCACATGAGGCGCCTGACCCAACGCCTTCGCGAGCAAGCCCCACATTTGATCGGTGTACACCCCTTGGACAGTCGTCATCTGCCCGCTGCTCGCGTAAACTTGCGCGCTTTCGCGACCCACCCGTCGCACATTCATTTTTTCAAAGGTGCCCGCCATGCCTTGGCTGCAAGTCCGTCTCGCCATCAGCCCAGAACAAGCCGAAACCTATGAAGACGCTTTCCTCGAAGTAGGCGCTGTTTCGGTGACCTTCATGGACGCCGAAGACCAACCGATCTTCGAACCGGAACTCAACACCACCCCGCTGTGGTCCCACACCCACTTGCTGGCCCTGTTCGAAGACGGTACCGATGCCGCCGCTGTGCTGGCCCATATGGAATTGCTCACTGGCAGCCCGCTGCCCGAGCATCACAGTGAAGTCATCGAAAACCAGGACTGGGAACGCAGCTGGATGGACAACTTCCAGCCGATGCGTTTCGGCCAGCGCCTGTGGATCGTGCCGAGCTGGCATGCCGCGCCTGAGCCGGACGCGGTCAACCTGCTGCTCGACCCGGGCCTGGCGTTCGGCAC
This sequence comes from Pseudomonas sp. HN11, assembly GCF_021390155.1. Taxonomy (NCBI): domain Bacteria; kingdom Pseudomonadati; phylum Pseudomonadota; class Gammaproteobacteria; order Pseudomonadales; family Pseudomonadaceae; genus Pseudomonas; species Pseudomonas sp. HN11. The sequence continues at coordinate 683,511 of NZ_CP089985.1, read as the reverse complement.
CGGCACCCACCCCACCACTGCGCTGTGCCTGGAATGGCTGGATGGCCAGGACCTGACTGACAGTAACGTGCTGGACTTCGGCTGCGGCTCGGGGATCCTGGCAATTGCCGCGCTATTGCTGGGTGCCAAGCAAGCCGTGGGCACCGACATCGACGTGCAAGCCCTGGAAGCTTCCCGCGATAACGCCGGACGCAACAACATCCCTGAAGGCAAATTCCCACTGTATCTGCCTGAAGACCTGCCCCAGGTGCAGGCCGACGTGCTGGTGGCCAACATCCTCGCCGGCCCGCTGGTGTCCCTGGCGCCGCAGCTGTCGAGCCTGGTCAAACCGGGTGGTCGCCTGGCGCTGTCGGGCATCCTGGCCGAGCAAGGCGAAGACGTCGCTGCCGCCTACGCGCAGGATTTCGAGCTGGATCCGATCGCCAACCGTGACGGCTGGGTACGCATCAGCGGTCGTCGGCGCTAGAATGAGCGCTTGCCTGAATCGGATGGCCGCATGACCGACAGTTTCGTCACCCAGTGCCCACACTGCCAAGCACGCTTTCGCGTCAACCACGCTCAATTGAGCGTGGCCCGCGGCGTGGTGCGCTGCGGCTCGTGCCTGCAGGTGTTCAATGCCGCTCGCCAGTTGCTGGAGCAACGCGGCCAGGCACAGGAGCCGCTGCCCGAGCCGCCGGCCTTCATTGAGCCGGCGCCCGACGCCGCTCCCGAGGCCCCGCGCGCCATCAGCCAGAAGCAGTGGACCGCCGAAGAGCTGGACCTGGACAACCTTGACCTGGACGAAGAACTGGCCAAGCTGGAACGCCGCGAGATTCAGCACACGCTGCCCGTGGGTGCAGATCGTCGCCAGCCCGGCACCGACCGCCGCCAGAAGGAAGAATCCTTCAGCGCCAGCCGTGACACGGTCAAGGCCGAAGAGGAAAAATGGGCGGCGAGCCTGTTCAGCGACCCGCCTGAAGAGCGCCTCCACGTCACCGAAGACGAGCCTGAACCTGCGACCAAGCAGCGCACCGAACCCTCCATGTCGCTCCACACCGACGATCTCGACGATGAGCCGCCACTGCGTTCAACGCCGGACGATGACGACATCGACCCGCCGTTCACGCCACTGACCAAAGCGGCCGAACCCGAAGATCGACTGCCACCTCGCCGCAAACGCCCACGCGCAGAGGCCAGCGTGCATGACGATGTGCTCCAGGACCTGGAAGATGACCCGCTGCACCTCTACGCGCAAAAACGCCCATCGGGCTGGGGCCGTCGGCTGGTCTGGCTGTTGCTGGTACTGATCGCTGCCGGCGGCCTTGCCGGTCAGTACATCGCTTATCAATTCGACGACCTGGCTCGCCAGGACGCCTATCGCCCGTGGTTCCAACAAGTGTGCCCCACACTGGGCTGCACGGTGCCATCACGGGTCGATATCGCCCATATCAAGAGCAGCAACCTGGTCGTGCGCAGCCACCCGGACTTCGCCGGGGCCTTGGTAGTGGATGCGATCATCTATAACCGCGCGACCTTCACCCAGCCCTTCCCGCTGCTGGAGCTGCGATTTGCCGATTTGAATGGCAGCCTGATTGCCAGTCGTCGCTTCAAACCCGCCGAATACCTCAGCGGCGAGTTGGCCGGTGTTAGCGAAATGCCCTCGCAAACCCCGATCCATATCTCCCTGGACATCCTCGATCCGGGCAACAAAGCCGTGAATTACAGCCTGAGCTTTCACTCGCCGGAGTGAATCGGCTCATGCATTGAGATTTGACGGCAGGTTATTGACTTTACTGTGCGCAACCAAACCGGTGGCGATAAAGAAATAACTGTTCAGATTTTATCCAATTCAGCCTTTATCCAGTCATCGAGAGCGGGTATCATGCCAACCCTTTTTCGAACTCTAATGATCCGGCCCCACAACAGGGAAGTCCTATGTCGGCGGTACGCATCGGCCCATACACATTGCAGAACGGCTTGATCCTCGCCCCGATGGCGGGGGTTACCGACCAGCCCTTTCGTCAGCTGTGCAAGCGTTTGGGCGCGGGTCTAGTAGTCTCGGAAATGGTCACCAGCGACATGAGCTTGTGGAACACCCGCAAATCGCGGATGCGCATGATCCACGAAGGTGATCCCGAGCCGCGCTCGGTGCAGATCGCCGGTGGAGATGCACAGATGCTGGCGGATGCGGCCCGGGCCAACGTGGAGTTGGGGGCACAGATCATCGACATCAACATGGGCTGCCCGGCCAAGAAGGTCTGCAATAAGGCCGCCGGTTCCGCGCTGTTGAAAGATGAGCAGTTGGTTGCCGAGATCCTGCAGGCCGTTGTCGCCGCAGTGGATGTACCGGTCACCCTGAAGATCCGTACCGGCTGGGACCGGGACAACAAGAACGGCCTGACAGTGGCGAAGATCGCTGAACAGGCAGGCATTACAGCGCTGGCGGTGCATGGCCGCACCCGCGCCGACCTTTACACCGGTGAAGCCGAGTACGACACCATCGCCGCGATCAAGCAGACGGTGTCGATGCCGGTGTTTGCCAATGGCGACATCGACTCCGCCGAGAAAGCCCGGCGCGTACTGCACGCTACCGGTGCCGATGGCTTGTTGATTGGCCGGGCTGCCCAGGGGCGGCCGTGGATTTTTCGTGAGATCGAGCATTTTCTGCGTACCGGCGAAGTGTTGCCGGCACCGGAGCTGATCGAGGTGGAACGTATTCTGCTAGAGCATCTGGCCGCACTTCATGTTTTCTACGGAGACGTGATGGGCGTGCGCATTGCTCGCAAGCATGTCGGCTGGTACCTCGCCACCTTGCCGGGCGCCAAGGAATTCCGCGCTCAGTTCAATCGTTTGGATGAAACGCAGGCACAGGTCGCCACCGTTCGTGAGTTCTTCGCCGAACGTGACAAGAGCCTGGGAACAGGGGATGCAAAGGGGGTGGCCGCATGACGATGATGACCGAGACTTTAGTGAGTGGAACAACACCCGTGAGCGACAACGTCAATTTGAAACAGCACCTCAACACGCCGAGCGAAGAAGGCCAGACCCTTCGCGGGAGTGTCGAGAAGGCGCTGCACAATTATTTCGCCCACCTTGAGGGCGCTTCCGTCACGGACGTGTACAACCTGGTGCTCTCCGAAGTCGAGGCGCCCTTGCTCGAAAGCGTGATGAATTACGTGAAGGGTAACCAGACCAAAGCCAGTGAGCTGCTGGGCCTCAACCGTGGCACCTTGCGCAAAAAGCTCAAGCAGTACGATTTGTTGTAAGCATTCAATCAAACCAGAAAGGCGCCCGCGTAAAAAACGGTCGCCTTTTTTGCTGACTCCTTTGCTTTTGATGGAAATTGAAATGACCGACCAGACTACCCGCCTGCCGATCCGCCGCGCCTTGATCAGTGTCTCCGACAAGACCGGGATCCTCGAATTTGCCCGGGAGCTGGAAGCCCTGGGCGTGGAAATCCTCTCCACAGGCGGGACCTTCAAACTGCTGCAGGACAACGGCGTGGCCGCAGTGGAAGTGGCGGACTACACCGGTTTCGCAGAAATGATGGACGGTCGGGTCAAGACCCTGCACCCGAAAATCCACGGCGGCATCCTCGGCCGTCGCGGCACCGACGACGCGATCATGGCCGAGCACGGCATCAAGCCGATCGACTTGGTGGCCGTTAACCTCTATCCGTTCGAAGCCACCATCAACAAGCCAGGTTGCGACCTGCCGACCGCCATCGAAAACATCGATATCGGTGGCCCGACCATGGTGCGCTCGGCGGCCAAGAACCACAAAGACGTGGCCATCGTGGTTAACGCCAGCGATTACGCCAACGTGCTGCAAAGCCTGAAAGCCGGTGGCCTGACCTACGCCCAGCGCTTCGACCTGATGCTCAAGGCCTTCGAACACACCGCTGCCTACGACGGCATGATTGCCAACTACATGGGCACCGTTAACCAAACGGTTGAAACCCTGAGCACCGAAGGGCGCAGCCAGTTCCCGCGCACCTTCAACAGCCAGTTCATCAAGGCCCAGGAAATGCGCTACGGCGAGAACCCGCACCAGAGCGCGGCATTCTACGTAGAAGCCAAACCCGCCGAAGTGGGCATCGCTACCGCGACCCAACTGCAGGGCAAAGAGCTGTCCTACAACAACGTGGCCGACACCGACGCCGCGCTGGAATGCGTGAAGAGCTTCGTCAAGCCGGCCTGCGTGATCGTCAAACACGCCAACCCATGCGGCGTGGCCGTGAGCCCGGACGCGGAAGGCGGCATTCGCCAGGCCTACGAACTGGCCTACGCCACCGACACCGAATCGGCGTTCGGCGGCATCATCGCGTTCAACCGTGAACTGGATGCCGAGACCGCCAAGGCGATCGTCGAGCGTCAGTTCGTTGAAGTGATCATTGCCCCAAGCGTCAGCGAAGAAGCCCGCGCCATCGTGGCGGCAAAAGCCAACGTGCGCCTGCTGGCCTGCGGCGAGTGGTCGGCTGAGCGTGCCGCCGCCTGGGACTACAAGCGCGTCAACGGCGGCTTGCTGGTACAGAGCCGTGACATCGGCATGATCGGCAGCCAGGACCTTAAAGTTGTGACCCAGCGCGCCCCGACCGAGCAAGAGATCAATGACCTGATCTTCGCCTGGAAAGTGGCCAAGTACGTGAAGTCCAACGCCATCGTCTACGCCAAGAACCGCCAGACCATCGGTGTCGGCGCCGGCCAGATGAGCCGTGTGAACTCAGCGCGTATCGCCGCGATCAAGGCTGAGCACGCGGGTTTGCAGGTGGTGGGTTCGGTAATGGCTTCCGACGCATTCTTCCCGTTCCGTGACGGTCTGGACAACGCCGCCAAGGCAGGCGTGACCGCCGTGATCCAACCGGGCGGCTCGATGCGTGACGCTGAAGTCATCGCTGCCGCTGATGAAGCCGGCATCGCCATGGTCTTCACCGGTATGCGTCACTTCCGTCACTGATCCACTGGTGTGGAGTGGCAAGTTTTCAGCTGCAAGCGCCAAGTGAGAGCAGACCATGGTCGCTTTTGCTTTCGTTTGCAGCCTCACTAATTCAAAGCTGCAAGCCGCAAGTTGGATCGATACAGATTGCTTTTAACTTGCCGCTTGCCGCTTGCCGCTTTTAACTTCCCTCGAAGGAGTCTGACTTGAACGTCCTTATCATTGGCAGCGGTGGCCGTGAACACGCCCTGGCCTGGAAAGTTGCCCAGGACCCGCGGGTCCAGAAAGTATTCGTTGCACCCGGCAACGCCGGTACCGCCATTGAAGCCAAGTGCGAGAACGTGGCTATCGACGTGCTGGCCCTTGAGCAACTGGCCGACTTCGCTGAAAAAAATGTTTCCCTGACCATCGTTGGTCCGGAAGTCCCATTGGTTGCCGGCGTCGTGGACCTGTTCCGCAGCCGTGGCCTGGACTGCTTCGGCCCTACCGCTGGTGCAGCGCAGCTGGAAGGCTCCAAGGCATTCACCAAGGACTTCCTGGCTCGCCACAAGATCCCAACCGCCGACTATCAGAACTTCACCGAGATCGAGCCGGCCCTGGCTTACCTGCGTGAAAAAGGTGCGCCAATCGTGATCAAGGCTGATGGCCTGGCCGCCGGTAAAGGCGTGATCGTTGCCATGACCCTGCAGGAAGCCGAAGACGCCGTGCGCGACATGCTTGCCGGCAACGCGTTCGGTGACGCTGGTTCGCGCGTGGTAATCGAGGAATTCCTCGATGGCGAAGAAGCCAGCTTTATCGTGATGGTCGACGGCAAGAACGTCTTGCCGATGGCCACCAGCCAGGACCACAAACGCGTCGGCGACGGCGACACCGGCCCGAACACCGGCGGCATGGGCGCCTACTCCCCTGCCCCGGTGGTCACCGCCGATGTGCATCAGCGCGTCATGGACCAGGTGATCTGGCCGACCGTGCGCGGCATGGCTGACGAAGGCAATGTGTACACCGGCTTCCTGTATGCCGGCCTGATGATCGACAAAGCCGGTAACCCGAAAGTCATCGAATTCAACTGCCGCTTCGGCGACCCGGAAACCCAACCGGTGATGTTGCGTCTGCAATCGAGCCTGGTGCTGCTGGTGGAAGCTGCCCTGGCCCAGGCCCTGGACAAGGTTGAAGCGCAATGGGATCCACGTCCGAGCGTCGGCATTGTGCTGGCCGCCGGCGGATACCCTGCCGACTACGCCAAGGGCGACGTGGTTGAAGGCCTCGACGCGGCGGCTATGCTGGAAGGCAAGGTGTTCCATGCGGGCACCGCGCTCAAGGATGGCAAGGTCGTGACTGCCGGTGGCCGTGTGTTGTGCGCTACTGCCATGGGCGCCAGCGTCGACGCCGCGCAGCAACAGGCGTACAAGCTGGCCGCGAAGATCGATTGGAAAGGCTGTTTCTACCGCAAGGACATTGGCTATCGCGCCATTGCGCGAGAGCGCGGCGAGAGCCAGTAAGCCGCTATCCGTTCGGCTAGGCAGGGGCCTCTGGCCCTTGCCGTATGCAGGCCTACCCGCGCATAGTTAACCGTGCATCAACCTACGAAGGGATTTCGCCGTGCGCTGGCTCAGGATCGCCATAGGTTTCACTGTCAGCCTGCTGACACTGCTCTGCTTGCTCCCGGCCCAGGCCGCCGCGCAAGGCAGTGGCTGGGCAGTATTGCTTGATGAACAGGCCGACCTGCAACTGAGCGACATCCGTTCCTCGCGCTACACCAATCAATTCAGCCCCATCGAACTGGACCGCATTACCGCCGCGGAACCGAACGGTGCGTTGTGGGTGCGTTTCAAGTTGCAACCCGGCAAGCACGAGCAAGTGCTGCGGGTATTTGCCCCGGATCTGTCCCACCTGAGCCTCTATGTACTTGACGGCGATACCCTGGTGGAACAACAGAGCACCGGCACACGCCAACCCCAGGCTGAGCGCCCATTACCCAGCAGTGACTTCATGCTGGCGATGCCCCAGAGTCAGAAACCCTTAGAGGTCTACCTGCGCCTGGTGTCGGAACACGAGCTGCGCCCCTATATCACCCTGGAGCCGGCCGTACTCGCCGCCGCTGACCAGACTCAGACGCTGATCTACGGCCTGTTGTTCGGCTGCCTGTTGATGCTGATCCTGCACAACATCACCCGTTTCGCTTACCACCGCTCACGCAGTAGCCTGTGGCTGGCGGCCTGCGAAAGCCTGCTGATGCTCAGCCTTGCGCTGCTGCTCAATCTGATCGGCCCATGGTTGCCGAACTGGCACGCAATCCAGACACCGGGCGCCTACCTGGCTCTGCTGCTGACCGCGCCGTGCGGATTGATGTTCGCCTACCGCTTTTTCATGCCCTTGGGCGCGCACCCGCTGAACAAGCTGTTGATGGCGGACATCCTGTTCATCGTGCTGTGCGGCCTGCTGCTGTTGTTCGTCAACACCTTGCCACTGAACATCATCACCTATGCCCTGGTGGCCCTGGCCGGCTTGAGCATGCTGTTCGTCTCGGCCTATCACTGGCAGAAAGGCTACCGCCCGGCACGCCTGTTCGTGGCGGCGATGGTGGTGTTCAACATCGGTACGTTGATCATCCTGCCGGCGCTGTTGGGCCTGACGATGGTTTCGCCACAGGGCCTGATCGTCACGCTGCTGGCGTTTATCTGCCTCAGCGGCTTGTTGATGAGCCTGGCGTTGGGCGAACGCCAGCGTGCGATTGTCGAAGCGCGCTTCAGCCTCAGCCGCGACCTGGCGGCGAGCAATGCCGAGATCGCCGCCAAGGCCGAGTTCCTGGCCAAGATCAGCCACGAAATCCGCACCCCCATGAATGGCGTGCTGGGTATGACCGAATTATTGCTGGGCACGCCCCTCTCTGTGAAACAGCGCGACTATGTGCAAACCATACACAGCGCCGGTAATGAACTGCTCACGCTGATCAATGAAATCCTCGACATCTCCAAGCTGGAATCTGGCCAGATCGAATTGGATGACGTGCAGTTCGACCTCAACGCGCTGATCGAAGACTGCCTGAGTATTTTCCGCGCCAAGGCCGAGCAACAGAACGTCGAACTGATCAGCTTTATCCAGCCCCAGGTGCCTCGCGTCATCAGCGGCGACCCAACGCGCCTGCGCCAGGCCATGCTGAGCCTGCTGGAAAACGCCCTGCAAAAAACCGACGAAGGCGAAGTACTCATCGTCGTCGCACTGGACGACCGCAGCACCAAGCCGCGCCTGCGCATTGCCGTACAAGACAGCGGCCTGCCGATGGAGCCCGCCGAGCGTGACGCCCTGCTGCACAGCGAACTGCACAGCAAGAATTTCTTCTCGGCCACCCGCCTGAACGGTCACTTGGGCCTGGTCATCGCTCGCCAGTTGATCCTGCTGATGAATGGCGAGTTCGGTATCAAGAGCGGCAGTCATCAGGGCAGCACCTTGTGGCTGACCCTGCCGTTGGACCCGGAACGCCTGGAACACCCGACCTCCGACCTCGACGGTCCACTCAAAGGCGCGCGGGTGTTGGTGGTGGACGACAACGACACCTGCCGCAAGGTGCTGGTGCAGCAATGCTCGGCCTGGGGCCTCAACGTCAGCGCGGTGCCGTCGGGCAAGGAAGCCCTGGCGTTGCTACGCACCAAGGCGCACCTGCGTGACTACTTTGACGTGGTGCTGCTGGACCAGAACATGCCCGGCATGACCGGCATGCAGCTGGCGGCGAAGATCAAGGAAGACCCGAGCCTGAACCACGACATCCTGTTGATCATGCTCACCGGCATCAGCAATGCGCCGAGCAAGATCATCGCGCGCAATTGCGGGATCAAGCGCATCCTCGCCAAACCGGTGGCCGGCTACACACTCAAGACCACCCTGGCCGACGAACTGACCCAGCGCAGCAAGGGCAACGTGCCACCACGCCCGATTCTCAACGCCCCGGCGGCCGTCACCGTGCCGACGGATTTCCGTATCCTGGTGGCCGAAGACAACAGCATCTCCACCAAGGTGATCCGTGGCATGCTCGGCAAGCTCAACCTCAACCCGGACACTGCCAGCAATGGCGAAGAGGCGCTGGAAGCGATGAAAGCCCAGCGTTATGACCTGGTGCTGATGGATTGTGAAATGCCGATTCTCGATGGCTTCTCGGCGACCCAGCAACTGCGCGCGTGGGAAGTCAGCCACCAGCGTATTCGCACACCAGTGGTGGCGCTGACGGCGCACATTCTGTCGGAACATAAAGAGCGTGCGCGCCAGGCCGGAATGGATGGGCATATGGCCAAGCCGGTGGAGTTGTCGCAGCTGCGCGAGCTGGTGGAGTTCTGGGTGGCGCAGCGTCAGCAACGGCCCGAACACGCCCCTTCCTGAGCTGAAATGCAGTCTCACAAATGATCTCTGGCGCCTGATAGACTCGACGCACTTCACTCACCGCGAGCCGCCCTCATGCTCCACGTGTTATTCAGCGTCTACCTGAAAATGCTGGTGCTCTACAGCCCGTTCTTCGTGTTGTCCTGCTTTATCAGCCTCACCCGTGGCTACTCCAGCAAAGAGCGGCGGCGTCTGGCGTGGAAGGTGGCGTTGGCGACCCTGGTATCGAGCGTGTTGCTCTACCTGTTTGGCCGGGTGATTTTCAGTGTGTTCGGCATTACCGTCGATGCCTTCCGCATTGGTGCCGGCAGCGTGCTGTTTATTTCTGCACTGGGCATGGCCCAGGGCAAGTCGGCAGTGCAGACCGACAATGTGCAGCAAGACGTCACCATCGTACCGCTGACCATCCCTCTCACCGTCGGCCCCGGCACCATCGGTGCGTTGCTGGTGATGGGCGTGAGCCAGCCACACTGGGATGACAAGATCACCGCCATCCTCAGCATCGCCCTGGCCAGCCTCACGGTGGGCGTGGTGCTGTACCTGTCCAACCGGATCGAACGTATTCTCGGTGACCAGGGCTTGCAGATTGTCAGTCGGTTGATGGGGTTGTTCGTGTGCGCACTTGCCGCGCAAATCATCTTTACCGGCGTGCGCGGCTACCTAGTACCCTAGATTCGGTACTTTGCGATTGCCAGTTGCACCTTGTCACCCGCGCTTTCGCGCATCAGTTGGATGGTTTTCTCGTTGACTACCGAGGTGTTCAGCACCAGGCACGTCTGCCCGCTGAAGGCCTCGAATGAAGAACTGTCCCACTCCAGGAAGGGCAGCCCTACCTGTTTGCTCACGCCGTGGGTGCTGTAGGTCACCAGCACCATCATCAATTCGCCGTCTGTTTCAGCACAGGAAGCCAGCCCAAAGTCACCTCCCTGGTGCACCGTGCTGTTGCGTTTGAACAACTCAAACGTCGCAGGCGTCTGCTTCAACGACGCCAATGCATCCGCCGCCAATTTCGGCAGTGCGGCGAGCAACGGCCCGGACAATGAGGTAGAGGCCAACATCGCGGCGATCATATTCAACGCCGCCAATTGCACCGTCAGGCCCTTGCCCGAACGTGAGACCCGCTCAAAGCGGCTGCGCACCGGCAGCCAACCCAGGCTGATCATCACCTGAATAAATTCGTCGTACCAACTCTCGGTACCGCGCTGGAGTTTCAACACATCGCTCACGTAGCTGCTGGCCAGCAGATAGCTCTTGCGGATGTATTCCCTGTTCAGCCCGGACAGACCGTCGGCAAACGAAATCACGCTGTTGTTGACCACGGCTGCATTGAAGTCGTCCTCGGTGTCCAGCGGCACAGACGTGTGCGCTCCTGGTGCACCCGGCAACTTGTAGGCGGCAATCAGCTTGCGCCGTTTTTTACTGTTGATCCTTCTGTGATGTCGCTCCATTTTTGGTTCTCCACAAGCACCCCAACTCGGGGCTTATGTCCACCCTAGTCCACAGGTTGTAGGGTTTTCCAGACGACAAACATCCCTTGGCGCTACGGGTCAAACCGCAGCACCCAGCAATCGCGTGGCGTGCCTGGCAAGCTTCCACATTTCGTCGTAAAAAAAAGAAAAAGCCCCGAATGACGCCAGGAGATTCCCTGGATCATTCGGAGCTTTCCGCTAACCTACGGGCCGTTTTCAGCTGGCCGGTTTCTCGCCGTACCAACGCGGCGTGTACACCCACTCACCGCCACCGGCACGCGGAAAAGTGCAGGTCGTGGACGAGCCGATCAGCACCATGGTACGCATGTCCACCTGCCCAGGCGTCAGTTGCCCAAGCGTGGTAACCCGCAGGGTCTGGCCCGGGCGACCGATATCGCGGCCCAGCACCACCGGCGTATCAGGCGTGCGGTGCAGCGCGACGATTTCCAGGGCACGCCCCAGTTGCCACGGCCGCGAGCGCGAAATCGGATTGTAGAACGCCAGGGCCAGGTCAGCCTGGGACGCGAGGTCCAAGCGCTTTTCAATGATCGACCAGGGCTTGAGGTTGTCCGACAGCGACATCACGCAGAAGTCATGGCCCAGCGGAGCACCCGCCTGAGCGGCAGTGGCAAGTGACGCAGAGACGCCCGGCAGGATTTCCAGATCTACCTGATGCCACGCCGGGTCGCTGGACTCGTGCAAGGCCTCGATCACGGCGGCCGCCATGGCGAACACGCCAGGATCGCCGGACGACACCACGACGACCGAACGCCCTTGGGCGGCCAACTCGAAGGCGTGCCGCGCACGCTGCATTTCTTCGCGGTTGTCGGTGCAGTGTTGCACCTGGTCGTCGCGGAACGGCCCGGCCATGCGCACGTAGGTTTCGTAGCCAAGCACGTCGGTGCAATGTGCCAGTTCGGCTTTCACGGCGGGCACCATCAACTCGGCGGCGCCGGGGCCCAGGCCGATCACGGCCAGGCGACCACGCGGGCGGCCGACTTGCGATAAGTCCAGGGGGTGCTCGGCAACATTGATGACGATATCCGCGTCCTGGGTGACGCTGGCAAAACGCAGCGGCACACCCAGTTCCAACGCTGCTTCACGCAACGATGCTGCGGCCATCTGCGTATCGCTGGCCAGCAGGCAGGCCAGGGATTGCACGGCGATACCGGCCTCATGCAATGCCGTGCGCACACGCTCGGCCAATTGCGCGCCAGGCTTGCAGGTTACGCTCACGTTCTTCGGATAAATCAGCAATTCATGGGGTGCTGGTATGCGCTCGGCACTGCCCACGTGAATCGCCAGGCGCGCCAATTGATCCTGGGGCAGATTGGCCTGGTCCAGCCACGGGGCAGCACCTTCGATGCGTACGCTTTCGCCGGCCAGCAGGTCGGAGACGAAACGCTTGCCCAGCTCCAGATCCGCCAGCTCATAACCCGCAGGCGGATTGAGCAGGCAAGTGCCGAAACGCAGCTCGCCACTGGTGGTGATCGCGGCAGCCACGTTCAAGGCAGAGGCGATTTCGCGCGCCATCACGTTCACACCGCCCAGGCCGCCGAGCAACGGCACCACGGCGCTGCCGTCTTCGGCCACGGCCAGCACAGCGGGCTCCTCGCCCTTTTCCAGCAGCAGCGGCGCCAAGGTACGAATGACGATGCCGGCCGCGCACAGCGCAATCAGCGGCGAGCCTTGCTGATACAGCAGACGCAAGGTCGCGCCGAATTCACTGTAGGTCTGGTCCGCGCCTTCAACCCGTCCGGCCAGGCCGTGGATCAGCGCGTCGGGGTACACCTGCTGGATCTTGCGCGCAGTCGCCAGGCTGCCCTGGCCGAGGATGACAATCGCCGGGGTCATCAACCTTGCCACCGTTCACCGGGCACGATGATCAGCGAGAAGTAAGGCGACGAGGCCGGATCCACCTGATCCAGCGGCACGATCTTCTGGTTAGCCATGGTGGCGCGCTCCACGTACAGCGCGCGCCCGGCCAGGCCGAGTTCTTCCAGCACCTGGCGCACTTTCGGGAAGTTGCGACCCAGCTTCATGATCACTGCCGCGTCGGCATCCGCCAGGCGGCGCCTGAGGTCGTCGTGGGGCAACACGCCCGAGAGCACCGACAGGCTCTGATTGCGATACACCAACGGCGCGCCCAGCACCGAGGCGCCGCCGAGCATCGAACACACGCCAGGAATCACTTGCGCTTCATAGCGCTCGGCGAGGCGGTCGTGCAGGTACATGTAAGAGCCGTAGAAGAACGGGTCACCTTCGCAGATCACCGCCACATCACGGCCGGCGTCCAGATGCGCCGCGACGTCGACACTGGCGGCGTCATAGAAATCGCTGATCACCTGCTCGTAGGACATCGGCGCCGGCAACACTTCGGTGGTCACCGGGTACACCAGCGGCATCAAAGTCTGTTGCGGCACCAGATGGTCCTCGATGATGCCAAAGGCGTTGCCCTTCTTGCCCTTGGCCACGAAATACGCCACCACCGGCGATTCGCGCAGCAGGCGCAAGGCCTTGAGGGTGATCAGTTCCGGATCACCGGGGCCTACGCCCAGGCCGATCAAACGTCCACCTGCCGGCATTACTCGACCTCCGTGGCCAGGGCATTCACCGCAGCGGCGGCCATGGCGCTACCGCCCAGGCGACCCTGCATGATCACGAACGGCACGCCACGGCTGTCGGCGGCCAGCATGGCCTTGGACTCGGCGGCGCCGACAAAACCGACCGGGAATCCTAGGATCAACGCCGGTTTCGGTGCGCCAGCGTCGAGCATTTCCAGCAGGTAGAACAAGGCCGTCGGCGCGTTGCCGATCACGACCACGCTGCCCTCCAGGTGCGGGCGCCACAGTTCAAGGGCTGCAGCGGAACGGGTATTGCCCAGTTCGCGCGCCAGCTCCGGCACGCTATCGTCGCGCAGGGTACAGATCACTTCGTTATTGGCCGGCAGGCGCGCACGGGTTACGCCTTCGGAGACCATCCGCGCATCGCACAAAATCGGCGCGCCCGCGGCCAGCGCATCGCGCCCTGCCTTGCCTGCGCCTTCCGAGAACTGCAGGCCGTCAATGGCGTCGACCATGCCGCAGGCATGAATCACCCGCACCGCGAGTTTTTCCAAATCAGCCGGGATGCGGTCCAATTTGGCTTCCGCGCGAATAATGGCGAAGGAGTTGCGATAGATCTCCTGACCGTCGCGGATGTAATCAATCATCGGTGTTGCTCCGTGGGCGAGCGCGCAGCAGGGCGCCCGTCGCTTCAATAGAAAGATTGCGCGCGTGCAGCCGGCCAAAGCCGGGCCAGGCTGCATCGCGAAAATAGAGGTCGTAGTGGCCGGGGCTCACCGCCAGCAAAGTGACCGGCGCGGTGTGCGCGGCGGCGCAGGAGCGGGGACAGCCGGACAGATGCACATCGTGGCTGGTGTCCAGGGCCGCGAGTTGCACGGCGTCGGCCTTGGTGTCGGCCAAGGCCTTGCCGCAGCCGCTGGAGCCGGTGCAGGCGGTCATGCGCGCCAGCGGTTGGTCGATTGAACAAAGAAAGCCAAGCTGCGCCAGGCGTTCGGTGACGGCGCAAGGGTTTACGACGCTGGGCACCAGCACGCCCTGCCAGGGGGTGAAACGCAGCGTGCCGTCGCCGTATTCGCTCGCGAGTTGCGCGACGCCCTTGAGCATCGTCGAATCGAGGCGCCCCAGGGGTGCGATGGCGGCCACGTAGAGCTTGTTATTTTGATGCTGTGGATAAGTGCCGAGGTGCAGCAACGCGCCGCTGGGCGGGCGTTTGAAGCCATCGGCTGGCAGCAGCGCTAGCTTGAGATGACTCAGCAAGTGATCCACAGACAAATGCCGCATGCGGGTCTGCTCGGGAGTGGCGATGTCCAGAAACGCTTCCAGCACGGCCACCACCAGTGCATGGCCCTGCTCCAATGATACGGCGGCGAGCGGCGCATCCAGCCCCGGACAACCCGCCAGGCCGAAGGCGAGAAGCGTCTCGCCATCGCGCACGAACGCCGACAGCCACAGGTCATGGTGATGTTCGAGCATCGCCAACGCCTCGCCGCCATCCAACTGCACAGCGAACTTGGCCGACAGCTCATGGAAACGCGGGTGGTTTTGCAGGGTATTCAGGATCTGTTCGGCCAGCGGGCGCGTATCGAAGAGCATCTGCGGGTCGATACCGGCGCTCGGGCTGAGCATCAGGTTGCGCACGTCGTCGCCGGCGGCATTGCTGGGCCCGAGGTCGGCTGCCAGCAGCATCGCAATCAGCGCGCGTTCTTCAGTGCCGATCCCGCGAATCTGCAGATTGGCGCGGTTGGTCGCCTCGATCACCCCGTGCGCATAAGCCTGGGCTGCATCCGCTACCACGTGGGCTTGGGCGGCGGTGATCGAACCACCGGCCAGTTTGATCCGGCAAATCCCGCCATCCAACGCCTGGACAATACGCAGCAACCCCGGACAAGCCGAGGGGCGCAAGGTATTTACAGCGGGCGTCTGGTTCACGGGGCTACCGGTTGATGGGTAAAGGCGCGGTATTATGCCTGCTTTGTCCGGCGGCATGAAAAGCCTGCCCGTCGGATGTCGTTCAAGGAATTGTTATGTCGCCCTGGCTGACGGTTGTAGGCATCGGTGAAGACGGCTTCAAGGGCCTGGGCAGGAATGCCCGGCATGCCCTGTTGCGCGCCACGCGAATTATAGGTGCTCAGCGCCAGTTGGACCTGTTGCCGGTGTGTATTCGCGGCGAGCGTGAGCTGTGGCCTAGCCCGTTTTCCCTGGAGCCGGTGCTGGCGCGGCGTGGCGAGCCGGTGTGTGTGTTGGCCAGTGGAGATCCGATGTTCTATGGCGTGGGCGCGAGTCTGGCACGACAGGTGGCGGCTGAAGAGTTGTTGATCTTGCCCGCACCGTCGTCGGTGTCGTTGGCGGCAGCGCGGTTGGGCTGGCCGTTGCAAGAGGTGGTGACGTTGTCCGTTGTGGCTCGGCCGTTGGCGGCACTGAATGCGCATTTGGCCAGTGGCGTGCGCTTGTTGGTGTTGAGTAATGACGGTCGCAGTCCGGCGCTGATTGCCTCTTTGCTGGCTGAATCCGGTTTTGGGTCGAGCCGCGTTTCTGTGTTTGAACACCTGGGCGGCGTAGACGAGCGGCGCATTGATGGGCTGGCGGCGGATTGGCTACACGCTTCAGTCGCCGTTTTGAATCTGGTCGCCATCGACTGCGTGGCCTCAAGCAAAACACCTCGCCTGTCGAGCCTGGCGGGCTTGCCGGATTCCGCGTTCAAAAACGACGGCCAACTGACCAAACGCGATGTACGCGCGATGACCCTCGCCCGCCTCGCGCCGATGCCCGGCGAACTGTTGTGGGACGTCGGCGCGGGCAGCGGCTCCATTGGCATTGAATGGATGCGCACTCATCAGAGCTGCCGGGCAGTAGCGATTGAAGCGGATGAAGGTCGCCAGGGCCTGATCGAACACAACCGCGACGCCCTGGGCGTGCCGGGCCTGCAACTGGTTCGCGGCAAAGCGCCGGATGCATTGAACGGCCTGGAAGCCCCGGACGCCATCTTCATCGGCGGCGGCGTCACCCGCGACGGCGTGCTCGACACCTGCTGGCAACAGCTGCGGCCGGGCGGGCGACTGGTCGCCAATGCTGTGACCCTGCAAAGCGAAATAACCTTGATGGACTGGCGTGCGCGTCATGGCGGCGAACTGACGCGTATCCATGTCGCCCAGGCCCAGCCGCTGGGCGAATTCGATACGTGGCGACAGGCGCTGCCGATCATGTTGCTGGAAGTGGTCAAGCCGCTATGAAACGCATCCTGCTGTTGGGCGGCGTGACTGAAGCGCTAGCCATTGCCCGTACATTGGGCCCGGAACATATCTACAGTTTGGCCGGTGTGGGCCGAGTGCCGACTGACCTGATATGCCAAGTACGGGTGGGCGGTTACGGCGGACCCGAGGGCTTGGCGCGGTTTGTTCAGGATGAGGGGATTAGCCTGATTCTCGACGCGACCCATCCGTATGCAGCGCAGATCAGCCGCAATGCGGCCGAGGCTGCGCGGTTGAGCGGCGTGCCTTGTTGGGCCTTGCGCCGCCCGGCGTGGCAGCCGCACGCGGGGGATGACTGGCGCGAGGTCAGTGATTGGGCCGCGTTGATTGAAGCACTCAAACCCTTCAAGCGTCCGCTGTTCACGTTGGGGCGTGAGCCGTTGCAGCACCTTGATGAGATCCCAGCGGAGCAATTCTGGACGCTGCGTGCACTGGATGTTTATCCGGGGAATGAGCGGTGTGAAGTGATTGGAGAGCGGGGACCGTTTTTGATCGAGGACGAGCGTGCACTGTTCGAGCGACGCGGGATTGATGTGTTGATCAGCAAGAACAGCGGCAGTACGGCGACGGAGCCGAAGCTGGAAGTGGCAAGGGAGCTTGGGGTGCCGGTGTTGGTGTTGAAGCGGCCCGTTCTGGCTCAGGTAGATCGAGAGTTCACCACCGTGCCTGCGCTACTACAGGCAATCACCACGCTCTAAGACACCACAAAATCCCCTGTGGGAGCGGACTTGCCCGCGATGGCGTCCTGTCAGCCGACTCATGAGTAACTGAGTACCGCAATCGCGGGCAAGCCCGCTCCCACACTTGAATGGCGTTATCAGGCCGTAGTTGTCATCGGGCTAAAACCCATGTTCACACGATCAGTCAGCAACCGTGCCAGATCAATCAACTGCGCAATGCCGAGCAATTTCTCTCGTTTCAAATAACTCGCTAAATGGCCAACCATTTGGCCTTCTCATAAAAGCCGAATCCCCCTACAAACACCTCCGAACCAGCTGGCTGGTTCAGCCAAAAGCCCCCGCCCTAACCTCTCTCCTCGCGAATTCGCACCAGCATCCGCGATGGAGATGCACTGCTTTTGCAGCGCATCGCAACTTGCCATTCTGTATCCCAAGGAATACGATCAAACATGATTCGATTCAAGAGATCCGACGAGTTTCAAGAGTGGCTTGATTCGTCACGCAGCAGGCCAGCCCGTGGTCGTGTGTTGACAAGATTGGATAACGCAACGAGGGGTAACTTCGGAGACTGCGCACCCGTAGGAAATGGCGTATCAGAAATGCGCATCCACTATGGCCCTGGATACCGGGTTTACTTCACACGCGTTGACGAAGTGGTTTACCTGTTGTTGATAGGTGGCGATAAATCCACGCAAAAACGCGATATCCAGCGCGCTAAAGAAATGGCTGATGAATTTGGAATAAGGAGTGACTCATGACTCAATTTAAAGACTTCGACATCGCTGAGCACCTCAAGACTCCCGAGGACATGGCCGAGTACCTTGAAGCCTCTTTCGAAGAGGACTCCGGCGACGGCTTGCTGATTCGTTCAGCCCTGAACAACATCGCCCGCGCCCAGGGCATGACCCAAATCGCCCGCGACGCCGGTCTCGGACGCGAAAGCCTGTACAAAGCCCTCTCCGCCACTGGCAATCCCGAATTCGCGACTATCATGAAAGTCATGAAAGCGTTGGGCCTCAAACTTCACGCCACCGCTATCTGATAGCACTGCGACACCAAACCACACCGCCCCTTTTTACTTATCCCTACCGATCAGGCTAAATACCTGCCTGATCGTTTAACCCTACGGATTGTCCGCCATGGCCCGTCAACGCTTCGCAATCGCCTGGATCGCCTGCCTCGCAGTGCTGTTCAACGCCTTTGCCATGCCGATGGCCAGCGCGATGCAACAGTCCCAGGACCCGGTGCAGCAGTTGCTGTGGGGCAGTTTCTGTTCCTCCAATGGCGAGAGCCTGAAGACCATCGCCCTGGGCAAGCTGGAGATTCCGGCGCCGCAGCAGGACGATCACTCCACCATGCAGCATTGCTGGTGTTGCTCGGGCTCGACGCCATTGGTGGCGTTGCCGGGGCATGTGCCGCAGTTGTTCCTCACCCAATTCAATACCTCACAGAGCTTGCCGCCGCCCCGGCTGCAAAGCCCTACTCCGCGCCAGCAATGGCCAAGCCTCAACCCACGTGCCTCTCCAACGGTCTGATGTCTTCGCAAGTGAACTGCGTTTAGAACCGTTCTGGAGAACTGCCATGCTCAAATCTTCCCTGCTTCTGGCTGCGCTGTTGCTGCCGGTGTTCAGTGCCGCCAATGCCGAGGACTACAAGACCGGTGACCTAGTGGTCAGCGAACCCTGGTCCCAAGAGTTGCCGCCGAATGCGCCGACTGTTGCGGCCTATTTTGTGATTCATAACACCGGTGAATCCCCAGACCGCCTGCTCAGCGTCGAGACGCCGGTGGCGGACAAGGCCGAGCTGCATGAGCACGTCATGCAAGGCGACCTGATGAAGATGCAGCAGGTGCCCAGCGTCGCCGTGCCGGCCAAGGGTGACCTGACCTTCGCGCCCATGGCGTACCACGTGATGCTGCTGGGCCTCAAAGACCGCAGCCTGTTGGCCGATGGCAAGCAATTCCCGCTGACCCTGACCTTTGAGAAAGCTGGCAAGGTCGAGGTGGAAGTGTCGGTGCAAAAAACGCCGCCGATGGCCACCCACGAGCATAAGCACGCCCAGTAGGCAGACTCCCGATGGGCGCCCCTCGCGCTATGCTCTCTCCACACGCTCGCGTAAGACGCGGCGGTTGGATCAGCCTGTTCGCCATGCTGATGATCTTTATCGGTCCGCTGATTTCCCAAGCGATGCCGATGGATCATCACGCCGGTATGTCAATGGACATGCCGATGGACCACGGCGAGTCCCATCATTCCAAAGCCCCTGACGAACACCACGCCCTCTGGTCCAAGTGCGGCTATTGTGACCTGCTGTACAGTTGCCCCGCCCTGCCCGGCGGCGTTTCCAGCTTCACCCTGAGCAATCCGCCACCCGCCAACACCCTCACCGCCGCCACACGCCTGGGCCATGCCCGGCAGAGCATCTTCCCCGGCGCCCGCAGTCGCGCGCCGCCCATCATCTCGTAAGCCCTTCACAGCGTTACTTCACCCCGGCCGACTTCAGACAGACAGCCGCAGGCTGCTGGCCGTGTTGTTTACGATTGATTGATGGAATTTGTCATGTCCAGGTTTTCTGCTGACACCCGTTTGGGATGTACTCCCGTGTTCGCCGTTCTGTGCGGCGCACTGCTGGCTCCGATGGCTCACGCCGACGAAAATGAATTGAGCCCCACCGTCATTACCGCGATCGGTCCCAGCTCACCGCTGACCGTGATCACCAACCCGAAAGACCCGCGCCAACCGGTGCCCGCCAGCGATGGCGGCGATTACCTCAAGACCATCCCCGGCTTCGCCCTGGTGCGCAATGGCGGCACCAATGGCGACCCGGTGCTGCGCGGCATGTTTGGCTCGCGCCTGAATATCCTCACCAACGGCAGCATGATGCTCGGCGCCTGCCCCGGCCGCATGGATGCGCCCACCTCGTACATCTCACCGGAAACCTACGACAAACTCACCGTGATCAAAGGCCCGCAGACCGTGCTATGGGGCCCCGGTGCTTCGGCCGGCACCGTCCTGTTCGAGCGTGAACCGGAGCAGTTCGGCGAACTGGGCACACGCCTCAACGCCCGTGTGCTGGCCGGTTCCAACGGGCGTTTCGACAAGGTCATCGACGCCGCCGCCGGTGGTCCGCTCGGCTATGTGCGGGTGATCGGCAACCAGGCCCACGCTGACGACTACAAGGACGGCAACAACGACACCGTCGCCTCGCGCTACGACAAATGGAACGGCGACGTGGCCGTCGGCTTTACTCCCGACGCCGACACCTTGCTGGAACTCACCGCCGGCCGTGGCGATGGCGAAGCGCGTTACGCCGGGCGCGGCATGGACGGCTCGCAGTTCCTGCGCGAAAGCCTGGGGCTGCGTTTCGAAAAATCCAACATTGGCGAAGTCCTCGACAAGGTCGAAGCCCGGGTCTACTACAACTATGCCGATCACGTGATGGACAACTACAGCCTACGCACGCCCTCGGGCACCGGCATGATGGCCGGCCCCATGGCGTCCAACGTCGACCGCCGCACCCTCGGCGCGCGCTTCAAGGCCACCTGGCGCTGGGCCGATGTGCAGTTGATCGGCGGCCTCGATGCGCAGACCAACGAACATCGCCAGCGCAGCAGCATGGGTATCGATACCTACAAGGACCTGCCACGGGTCAAGGACGCCAACTTCCACAACTACGGCGTGTTCGGCGAACTCACCTGGTACGCCGCCGACCGCGAACGCCTGATCACCGGAGCGCGGCTGGACCGCGCCTCGGCCAAGGATTTCCGGCAGAGCACCGGTTCCGGCATGATGACACGCCCCAACCCGACCGCCGACAACTCACGCGCCGATACCTTGCCATCAGGCTTCGTGCGTTATGAACACGACATGGCCGACAGCCCCACCACCCTCTATGCAGGCCTGGGCCACTCGGAACGTTTCCCCGACTACTGGGAGCTGTTTTCGCCCAACACCGGCGCGACCGGTTCGGTGAATGCCTTCGACGGCGTGAAGCCGGAGAAAACCACCCAACTCGATTTCGGCGCGCAGTACAAAGCCGAAGACCTTGAAGCCTGGGCGTCGGGTTACATCGGCCGAGTACAGGACTTCATCCTGTTCGACTACCGGCCCGGAATGATGGGCACCACCTCCCAGGCCCGCAACGTCGACGCACGCATCATGGGCGGCGAACTGGGCGCGGCGTACAAGCTGACGCGCAACTGGAAAGCCGATGCCACCCTCGCCTACGCCTGGGGCAAGAACAGCAGCGACGGCAAGGCGCTGCCGCAAATGCCACCGCTGGACGCGCGCCTGGGCCTCACCTACAGCGAGGATGACTGGAGCGCTGGCGCGCTGTGGCGTGTGGTCGCCGCACAAAACCGCATCGACCAGAACAAGGGCAACGTGGTCGGCAAGGACTTCGACAAGAGCGGCGGTTTTGGCGTGTTCTCGCTGAACGCGGCGTATCGCATCAACAAATACTTGAAGGTCAGCACCGGTGTCGACAACCTGTTCGGCAAGGCCTACGCCGAGCACCTGAACCTGGCCGGCAACGCCGGGTTCGGTTACCCGGCCAGTGACCCGCAAGCCATCAAGGAGCCAGGGCGCACGCTCTGGACCCAAGTCGATATGAGCTTCTAAAAGCTTAACTGACAAAATTTTTAAAGCCTTGCGGAGCATCCCGATGAGCACTCAAAAAATTTCCTTCTACAACCTGGCCTGGCGCTGGCACTTCTACGCCGGCCTCTTCGTCGCTCCTTTCATGGTGCTGCTGGCCCTGACCGGCATCATCTACCTGTTCAAACCCCAACTGGACCCGCTGATGTACGGCAACCTGCTCAAAGTCCAGGCCGCCGAGCACGCACTGAGTGCCGATGAGCAACTACAGCGTGCCAAGGCCGCTTACCCCACGGCCACGATCAGCAAATACCTGCCTCCTGCCGACAGCACCAGCAGCGCGCAATTCGTAATGCACAACAGAGGCCGCGAAGTGACCGTCTTCGTCGACCCGTATCACGGCACGGTCCTCGGCGAGCAGGACGCGAAGTACAACCTGCAAGCCATCGCCCGCGCCCTGCACGGCGAGCTGATGATCGGCACCGTCGGCGATCGCCTGGTGGAGCTCGCCGCCGGTTGGGGCGTGGTGCTGGTGGTGTCGGGGCTGTACCTGTGGTGGCCGCGCGGCAAGTCCTCGGCGGGTGTGCTGTGGCCGCGGTTCAACAGTCGCGGCCGGGTGCTTTGGCGCGACCTGCACGCGATCACCGGTTTCTGGGGCGCGTCACTGCTGCTGGTGATGCTGCTCAGCGGCATGACCTGGACCGGCTTCTGGGGCAAGCAATATGCCGACCTGTGGAACACCTTCCCGGCGGCGATGTGGAACAACGTGCCGCAGTCGGACCAGCAGGCCCGCGTGCTCAATACGGCCAGCCAACAGACCGTGCCCTGGGCCATGGAAAACACGCCGATGCCGATGTCCGGCGACCATGCCGAACACATGAACCACGGCGCCATGCACTCAGTCCCGGCGGCGCCCACCTTGCGCCTGCAACAAGTGGTCGACCTGGCCACTGCACGCCATGTCGAGCCCGGCTACAGCATCACCTTCCCCACCACGGCCGAAGGCGTATTCACCGTCGCAGTGTTCGCCAATGACCCACGCAATGACGCCACCCTGCACGTGGACCAGTACACCGGCAAGGTGCTGGCCGATGTGCGCTGGGAACACTACAACACCATTGCGCGCGCCACCGAAACCGGCGTGATGCTGCACGAGGGCAAAATGTTCGGTTGGGTCAATCAGCTGATCGTGCTGCTGATTTGCCTGATGATTCTGCTCAGCGCGGTCAGCGGCGTGGTGATTTGGTGGAAGCGTCGGCCAGTCGGAGTATTGGGGGTTCCACCGCTGCGGCATGACCTGCCGAAGTGGAAAACCGCGACAGTGATCATGCTCAGTCTGGCGATTTTGTTCCCGCTGGTAGGCGCCTCATTGATCCTCGTGTGGGCAGTGGATCGCCTGTTGCTGTCACGCTTTTTTACGCCACGAACGCGTATCAACCCATGATTCATTGATGACCGGTGTGCGGGCCACATCAGCAGTTCCATTGATTTTGTCGAGCTGATGGTGCCGCACATTACCCCCGAAGAATTGCAGATCAGCGTAACGATGGCAGCAATTGACGGCTTTTTTTATCGGCTTGATGCACAAGCGCTGAACCGGCGGGTATTCAGAGTTCGTCCTTGCCCGACACAGCAGGCTGTATCGTCCAAGCCGGTACTTCTTCGCCGTTTACGCTTTTCCAAGCGACGTGAACCACTCCGCGCCGCGTCCAGTATTGGTCCGGGTCCAGCACTTGCACGCGGCCATCAGACGCCAGCCGGGACAGCCATTCGCCAGGAGAAAAACTCGGCGGACCGAACACCACCCCGGAAAACAGCGACGCCTCCCGAGCGCTAAACCGGGGTGCGTACTTCAGCAAGGCGCCCTGGCGAGTCGACACATAGCACATGGCTTCTTTTACCTGGTTCACCCACAGCAGGTTGCGGTAGAACCCCAGCTCATCTCTGCCAACGAAGTGCTGACGCAGTTGTTTGTCCACATCGTTGTCATCCTTGTCGTGCCCCATGGTTTTGAAGAACAGGTGCGCAGCCAGCAGCCGAAAACCGGCGGGATAGGCAGGTTGCGGCGGTGACGGTGCAAACAAGGTGTCTTCGTACAAAAACAGACGCTGCGCGACCGCCGACTCAATGCCGTCGTCTACCAGCGGTTCGGCGGCGATAAACCCTGTGTCTGTGGTATCCCGTACGATCACGCCTATGAGTTCACGGTCTTGGAAGGCGTGAACCTGATGCCGGGCAGCATCGTCAGGATGTGAAAACAGTGGGCCAAAGCTAAGTCCGCTTTGCACAGGCACAGCATCGAGCCAGGCCCCATCATCATGCAATTGATAAACCGGCAGGTAGCCCTGCTTGCCAGGTGCCTTGAGCCTGGGCACGTGGTCCATGGCGCTACCGACAGGGCACACGTACAAGCCAAGCACCTCACACCCCGTCGGCGCCAACCCATCAAGAAGCACGTGCTCCAGGGCCAACGTCTCGTGCTGTACAACGAGCGGGTGACTGGCGATGTAGTACGCCGACTTACGGCTTTTGAGAATCACACCGAAGGTCGATTCTTTGTAGGTGGCCGCCCGGCGATGGACATAGCGCAACACATCCGGCAGTTGCACAAAGACCGGGCTGAGAGCCTTATCCATCGAGGCCACTGCTACCCCGTCGGATTTAATGTTCGCCTGCCACTGTTTGAGCCTGCCACCTGGCCCCCATAGTTCGCTGCCCTCCACCACTCGGAGGTCGCTGGCGCGGGCGACCCGGTTGACGTACTCACTGGGTGTGACTTCTCCATTGCGCATTGCGCGTTCCAGTTCGTTGTCCTTGGGGTGCACATTGGCCCTGCTTGACGGGGCTATTTTTTTCGCGAGTGACTCTTCAAGGGCGCTGCCCGTGGCGGTGAAACAGAGCAAGGCACCGTCCGAACACAGCAGGTATTCGTGACCGATGGTGTGTCGGGCGGGGAACGTGTTCTTGCTGAGCACTGCACCGAGGAAATCGCTGGAAAACATATTCTGGTACACCGCCCGCTCGGTCTCTGTGAGCGCAAACGGTGGCTCGATGGTCAACCGCGAATGGTAACGCGCCACCGCCGTGCTGCCGGCTAAAAACTGAGCCTGGCTGACCAGTGCATTGAATCGAATCCAGGCCGGTGCAAAGTCTTCCACATCCATCGGCAGCGGCTCGGTGACCGTGAACAACCCATCAATGCGCCGCAGAATCAGCCCACCATAGATCCTGTCGCGCTTGCTGCCCAGGCGCGCCAGAGCATAACGGGCCGCATCGTCTTGGGTTATGAATGCAGGCCCCAATTGGCGTCGATTGATTTGAGCGAAGGGTGTCCAGTCCTCCCCGACCGAACCTGACACGTCCCAACACTCACTGGCCGTCAACACCGTCAATTGGCCACTGAGGGCCACTTCCTGGACATAGCTGCGCTGAGTCAGGGTAAACCCCAGCTTGGCCGGCAGCACGCGTGCGTCAACGCGACCATTTTCGTCCACGAACAGCCGGTAGGGATCTTCAGACGTGCGGTACTCCAACAACGCACCGTCAAGTGGCGAGAGGTAAAGGGGCACCGTCTCAAGGCCATTGGCACGTCGCCTCCCCTGATGGTCGTACAGCGCGCAGTAGAAGTCGTCAGCCGCGATAAAATGCCGGGCTATCCAGGCCGCGTGCCCGCTCAGCCCAGCGGCCAGGCCGCGCACCGAGTAATACACCGCGTGCACCTGGAACGTCTGAGTCAACACCGTAGCGCCAAACCGACAGGCCTGCACAAGACGATCCAGCAATGCGCCCGACACCGTGTGTGATGCCACGAACTCATTGCGCGAACGATGCTTGAGCACCAGCCCCAATCCGCGAGATTCCAACCCATAGCGTCTGCGCCAGCGGGCGCACGCATCGACCACTGCCGCCTGGGCGCTGGTGTGAGTCGGGCCCAACTGAGGCAAAACGGGGTCGTTGCGCACGTCTGTGTCATAGGGCGGGGACCAATCACTCTCGATTTTTCCAGGCGGCCCCCATATCGAATTGCCTTCCACTACACGCAACTCACCCGACAGGACGAGCTCGGTGACCACATCACTGGGCATCATGGTGCCGTCTCGTAACTCCTGCTGGATCCGGCTGCCGTCCGACGCAGGCTGGGTCCGCTCGAACAGTTGGCTCCCTTGCCCCTCCAGATGAGTCTGGTAGCTGAGCAGGCAGTCCGCCGCGCCGGACAAGTAAGCCAGGCCCCTTCCAGGCCCAAGCAACAGGATCTTATGGATGTCGACGTCCATGAACATCTGCGTCACCACGCGCGCCTCGTAACCGGTCCAGACGTTCGAAACCTCATCCCCTCTCCACCGCGAACAGTAAACGCCATGAAGTACATGGCCTGGGTACAAGACAGCGGGTAGCCCCGAACGCTCAACGATGAAGACCTGGCTGAAGTCAAAGCGATCGGTCAGATTGACCATCGGTTCGGTCGCGACAAACCGTTGATCGTCACGCTGCAGGATCAACCCGATGTACTCCCGTTCGCGGCGGCTGCCGATGCGTTCGTGGGCATAACGTGCTGCATCGTCAGCCAGTACAAAGGCCGGGCTCAGAGGCGGTTTTTGATAGTGGGTATAGGGTTGCCAATCCTGACCGATTTGGGCGGCGACATCCCACAACGTACTGGTTTTAAGTACCGATAATTCACCGGCGGCGGCGAGTCTCGTAATAAACGTGCGGGGTCGCAGAGAACCCGCCTCCATAGCGGCCTGAAGCCCTCTGTCGATGGGATGAGCCGAGTCGGATCCAGGATAGAAGAACGCCTCCTCAGCTTCGGAATGGGAAAACACGTAGCACAACTGCGCACCGTCGAAAACACTCAGGTACAACGCAAATCCTGGGTTTCCGATACCTCTCGACAAAACCAGCGCGTGGGCCATCGCCCCTGGCGATATAAAGCGTTCGTATAGCCAAGGTTCCTTGACTGTAGCCGGAGCCGGCTGATCATTGACCAAGCAATAAAGTCCCATAAGGATGTAGTCCCTCGGCACATCAAAACCACCCTCCTCGTCCGACGAAAATACCTGCCTCGGATCGAACGCGTCGCCTTTCGTGGGTATTGGCTCGGTCACAATAAACGCCGTACGGTCACGGTGTTTGAGCAAAAAACCAGTCTGCCATTCAGTGGGTTTGAGCAGCATCAAGCGATGCGCAAACGTCATGGCCGCAGACACATTGGCAAAAATCGGGCTCATTCGAGGTTCGGGCACGCCTTGGGCGGGATCGGGTGCATAAGCCCTCCACCTGGCATTCAGGGGGCCCATCCATCCAGCCCAGATGGCGCTGGTTTTAACCACGGACAATTGGCCAGCCGCCATCAAGCTATGAACATAACTTTCCACCGGATCACTCTCGACAGGAAGCGCCGGCTCGGCGTCCTCGCGGAACCGTTCGCGCAACTGCGTGTATAAACCCGGTGCCTTTTCATTAGGTACGAAACGCACCAGGCTGCCCTGGGGCCCTACGGTGTAGAACGCCTGGAATAAGGTGTGGGTTGCCAGTACCGCACGCAGGGGCGGCAGGCTCATGGTCAGGGTAATACGTTGCCGGGTCCAACTCGGCCGTCGGCGCTGAGTATCAGACTCACGGTCCGCGTCACAGAAGTAGTACGCCGCGTACCGGTACCCTGCGGGCAGTAGCCTATTGCCCGCAGTTTCCATGCTAATCACATCGCCTAACAATAGGTCGCTCAATAGCCCTTCGAAAGCCTGTGTTGCACGACAGTAACCGTTGCGATCAGTGATCAGGTAGCCACCCTGGGGCTGAGATTTTCTCCGGTCCAATTGTGTCAACGCATAGTGCGCCGCGTCATCGGCGGTTAGAAACGGTGGGCTGAGATTTTGCAGAAGTTGCTCGACCGAGCGGGTTGTCATGTGTCTATCCATTACCTTGTGTTCCTTGAGAAATGCAGGAGTCGCATGTCGTTTGATTACCGATAGGTCTTACGCAACGCCTGCAATAACCGGGTCTGCACATGCCCACGAGGCTGCCAGAACGTATCCGGCTCCAGAACGTACAAACGGCCGGAGTGAACCAGGGTCGTGATCACCTGGCTTGGTGTAGCGAGAGGCTCTTGGCTGGTGGGATCGATCCAGCCGGAAAACAGCATGTCGGTTTCGGCGGGTTCAAAACTGGGCAGATACACCAACAGCGCACCGTTTCGCGGTGTGAAGTAATAACGAGCACCCGCAACCCGGTTGTCCCGGAACATAGAGACGAACGTCCTGAACTCGGGTTGGCCAACGAAGTTATCGGCGAGCGCCTGCTGGTAGCGGTTTTTCTGAGAACGAGGGGCAGTGAGCTTATACAACTGCTGCACGCCCATGATCCTGTAGCCGTGGGGATATCGGGAGTGGCGCTTCAAGTACTCTGGATTGATGTAGCTGGAAAATAAACGATCCATCGCAGCCGTATCTGGGCGGCCCCATCCGACACTGAGGCCGCTATCGTCAAGCGGATCGGTCACCAGAAATGTATTGTCTGCCGCATTGGCGAGCAGGGCCGCCAACCTTGGCTGGGTCGGGGCATGACGATAACGGCGCCACTGATAGCGAGCTGCATCGTCGGCATGCGCGAATAAGGGGCCCAGAGCCACTCGTTCATCGTTACCTGGCGTATAGGGGGTGACTTGTCTTGGGCGCCAGGTGGAACCCACCGGCCCCTGGGCAGCCCATATGTCCCCCGTAATCAAGACCTCAAGTGCACCGGAGCGCGCCACCTGGTGAATGTAGTCCGCTGGGTTGAAGTCGCCGTTCAGTTTCTCTACATAGGCTTGTAAGCGGCTTTGACTGTCCCAGTCACTGTCGATAAAAGCAGCGCGATAAC
Source organism: Pseudomonas sp. HN11 (assembly GCF_021390155.1). NCBI lineage: Bacteria > Pseudomonadati > Pseudomonadota > Gammaproteobacteria > Pseudomonadales > Pseudomonadaceae > Pseudomonas > Pseudomonas sp. HN11. Next base: position 654,812 of record NZ_CP089985.1, on the reverse strand, counting down.
TGAGCAGCGCCCCGTCGGCGCACGACAGGTAAAGCGGCAGGTACTGTTCGCCTTGACGCAACGCCCACAAAACGGCACGAAGCACACTGGGCGGGATAAAACTGCGATAAACCGGCGAGGTTATCAATTCGTCGGGTTGCCGCGCGGGCGCACACAAATAAAGTCCCTGAAGGGTCCAGCCCAGAGGCAACTGGCCACTTAAAAACACCCGACTCAGTGGAAACTGAAGGTCTTCCCCCTTGACCGGCAGGCAGGCCATCCAGCGTTCGTTTGTCGATTTCAGCAGAACACCAAACGTCAGCTCATCACGCTCGCCGGCAAGCTCATGAACGAACCGCGCCACATCATCAACATGGTGGAACACTGGGCTGCACGCCCGGTCCGCTGAAGCGTGGGTGCTGCTCTCTGGCACGGTAAAACCGTGGGCCGGAAACCATCCTCGGGGCAACAGCTGTGGGTTACCCCACAATTGACTACCCTGTACCACGCTCATCGTCGCGACTTTAAGCACCCGGTTGATAAACTCGGTCGGGGTCTTGACCCCGTCGCGCAGGTGTTGCTGTATCACGTTGCTCTGCGGGTCATGGGGCGTCTGAGCGGCAGGCGCCAAGTCAACTTTGAGCTGCTGGAAATCCAGTGTCTCCTGCTGCTGTTGCTCAGCGCTGAGCAAATCGCGGTTGAGGTCATTGCAGGTGAAACTGATCACCGAGCCATCAAGCCCGAACAGGTACTCATGACTCCACAAATGGTTGCAGTCGAGCGCCTTGGCCAGAACATCGGTGCTGAACATGTTGCGATACACCTTCAGGGCTTCCTCAGACAGCGGGAAGTCCGGCCACGTGTCCCGACGCGAGCGGTAGCGCGCCACAATCTTCATGCCGGGGGCGAGCCAGTCCTGACGCACATCCTCGTCCGGCAGGATGCTTTTCGGATCGAAATTCTCGGTGGTCACGGGCAGCGGCTCGGTCGCCACATACAGCCCATCGACCCGCCGCAACACCAATCCGCCCTCGATTTGATTCGGTTGGGTGGCAGTCAGTGTCCGTGTGTAACGTAGCGCGTCGTCCATGCTGAAAAACGCCGGGCTCAGGGCTCTACGACTGAAATTCGCATAAGGGACCCAATCGGTACCGAGTTTGCCGGTCTCATCCCAACAGTCATTAGGGACCATCACGCTCAGCCAGCACAACGAAATGACTTGAGTCACGAAAGCCTGGGCTGTCAATTGCCCACCCGCCAAGCGCGTATGCACATCTTCAAAATTGCCGGACGGTTGTTTCTGTGCATCGAACAAGCGTGTCGAGAGGGGTGTCTGGTATTTGAGCAGCGCGTTGTCCAGCGTCGAAATGAACACGGGCAACGTAGTGACCGCGTCTTCTTCGCGCTGCTGCTTGGCGATCAGGAACGAACTGTATAGATCAGCCGATGATATGAAGTGCTGGGCCAACCACCGTTCGTGCTTCGGCAATTGCTCCGGCATCCAGCGCCGTGCATAGAACAACCCTTTGAGGGTGAAACCTGAGGGGTAGACATAGGCACCGTCTTCGGCAGTCTTAAACAGGCTTGCCAGGCTGAACAGTGGATGGCTGCCATCGCTCGGCACGATTTCGGACACCACATATTCGTCTTTATGGGCGTGTTTAAGCACAAAACCGAAACCTGTTTGTGACGAGCCACAGCCACGTTTCAAACGTGCATGGGCGTCTTCAACGGCACGGGTGGCGCTGGAAAAAATCGCCCCGAAGGCCACTTGCGCAGGCCGTTCAAACGCTTTTTCTGCAGGGATCGCTTGCCAGTGGTCGGGCAGCGTCCCGGCGGCGCCCCACAGTCGATTGCCCTGCGCAATGCGCAACCCGGTGGTAGCCAGTTTGCGGACCATCGCCTCCGGGCGTAGCTGTCCGCGCACTCGCTGCCTGTCCAACTGACTGCCCTGCGGTCCTGGCGCCAGCTCTGCGCGCAACGCCAACTCAGCAGCGGAGCCACTGAGGTCATAGGCGAGCAGCGCATCCTCGGCGCTCGACAGGTAAGCCACAGAGACCACATGGCGATTGCCGATCAGGCGATGCAGCTCCGGATCGGTAAACAGCTGCCATTCGACCGACGCCTCGGTCCGCGACCAGCCGTAATGACTCATTCGTGCAGTGTCCATCAGCGACAGCGCGCGGCAAGAAGCGTACTGCCCGTACAGCACGTACGGTCGTGGCACGATGAGGGTCCCGGTGTGGTCTGCGGCAAAGACTTCATCAAGTGCAAACCGATCGCCTGCGCGACAGGGCAATGGCAAGGTGGCGACAAACCGTTGATCGAGCGTCTGGAGAATGAAGCCGCATTGCTCGATGGAACGTTCAGAACCGATTTGTTCATGCGCGAAGCGCGCGGCGTCATCCGCAGAGAGAAACGGCGCACTGAACACCGGCGTCGGGTAGCGAGCGAATGGCCGCCAGCCCTCGCCGACCTGCCCCTCCACGTCCCACAATGTACCGGTCTGTCGCACCCAGAGCGTGCCCGCCGCTGCGATACGCTTGACGAAATCGATGGGGGTCAGTTCGCCTGCAACCAACTGCGCCTGCAGGCCGTTATCCGTTACAACGCCCGTAGGCGCAACGCCATAGAGCTGGTCCTCCAGGCCTGTGGCGGAGAACACGTACTCCAGTTGAGCGCCATCACGGGTACTCAACAACAGTCGTTTAACCGTGGAATCAGCCTCACGTGACGCAGCGATCGCCAGAGCCAAGTCAGTGGGTGAGACAAAACACTCGTACAGCCAGTGCTGTTCGATCTTCAAGCCCAACGGTGGACGTGTTGCGTAACACATCCCGTAGATTTCGAAGTCGCTCGGCAGCGCCAAGCGCCCCCTGTCGTCTTCGCCAAAGACTCGCAGCGGCGAAAACAGCGACAGCGCGGTGTTTGACGGTGCGGTAACCGCTGTCGCAACCACATACCGCTCGGCAGCAGGGTCTTTGAGAATAAAGGAAAGTGGGGGATCGCCTGCATTCAGTGCCATCTGGTCATGGCTGAACCGTGCAGCGGATTGCGCGTCCTGAAAAATCCAGCTGTAAACCGGCTGGAGGGGCGAACCCGCGACAAACGGCTGGAGCGGCACCCAACCGGCGGCAGGTAACTTACCTCGGGAACCGCCCCAGATAGCGCTCGATTCCACCACGGAAAACTCACCAACACGCACCAGTTTTCGGACCATTTCCTCAGGCGTGCCATCGAAGCCATCAAGCTGTGGCTTGATTTCATTGTTTTGTATTGCCTCTCGCAGGAAGCCGCTGAAGTTGAGTTCATTCTGCGAACCGCTGCGCACATATTTGACCAGGGAATTGAACGGACTTGAGTAATACAGCGCGGGAATCTTCTGGTTGGTCGCCGTGATACTCGTTGTGTAGACGTAATTCGGCACCGCTGCATACAGGGTCGCTTCTTCGTTCAATGAGAGCTTTGGTTTTGATTCGCCAGGCCGTGTCAACTTGCTCTTGATGATGTCGAATTCATTCTTGAGGGCGACAAAGAAACCGGCAATGCGATACCCGATCGGCATCAGCAGGTTGGCGAACATTTCGCCATCAAACGACAACCCCAGCTGTTGGCTCAGATCGGATTCATAGAGGGGCGGTGTGGACACGAACAGCCCATCACTGCGCTGCAAGACGTAGCCAAGTTGGTCGTAGCTACGGCCGGGGATTCGCTCATGCAGGTAGCGCGCTGCATCGTCCGCCGTGATAAAGGCAGGGCTCAGGCTATTGTGCAAACGCCCGAACGCACCGCCCCCGGGAATCACCCGGCCAGTCTCTGGCCAATTCGCCCCTACCTGCAAGACGGTCAACTGTCCGATATCGGCCAGGCGCATGACGAAATCATTGGTGGTCAGGGTTCCCGCTTTCAGCTGATTTTCCGCTGTTGCGCCCTGCTTACCCAAAAACTGCGCTTCGCCCTCGCCCCCCGAAAAGGCGTAGCTCAGCAGCGCATTATCGCGGGTGCGCAGATAGAGCCGAAAAGCTCTTCGATCAGTGTAAAGTGTCGGGTCAGCGCTCAGTTGCTCTGTCACCGCAGCAAGGACTGCCGGGGTGAAGAATTCTGGGTGTAACCAGCTCGACTGTGGGTACAAACGGCAATAGATACCTTCGATACGAAAACCGTCTGGCAGTATTGCACGCCCATTTGCCCCTGTCGCAAACAGCTTTTTAGGCGCCGTCAGCTTGGGGCGCTCCGACGCGGGCGCAGTCGCTATGTATTCTTCCTTGCCCATGGCCTTGAGCAGATAACCAAACACCGCCTGCCCCTTCACCGCAGGTTCTAAGGGCAACAGGCTGCCAATATCCAGGGTCTGCGATATCGCCGACAGTACAGGTTGCATGCGTTGACCGCCGGACAGGGTCGCGCCCAGCGCCCAGCGTTTGTCGACGCGCCCGCGCTGTCCCCCCCAAACCACGTTGGCCGCAAGGACCCACAACTCACCAGCCCCGAGCAACAACGGCAGATACTGGCCAAAAATGTCGCGCGGCGCTCCGGTTGTCGATTCCACATAGCTCAGAAGCGTCTGCGTCCTGTCTGAATCATGGGGGATATATTTAACCAATGCGTCGACGGCCGCAGACAGATAATGGCTGCCAATCCGGTAACGCTGAGCGTTTTTTATAATGCTTGCCGCTTCGCTTGGCAGAATGGATGAGCGTAACCAGGACACCACGTCTTGCGACGCTATTGCCTGCGAGACCAGAAGCGGATGCGAATGGAAGTACGCGACTAACGTAAAACCCACCGGAGGAACCTGCTGGTCATCCTCATCGATGGGAATAACCGTCGTGAAATCGAACTCCTGCTCATTGCCAGGTTTCGGCAGCGTCGCAAAGAAATGCTTTCCCCGTTGAAGGATTACCCCGCCATACACCTTGTCGCGCTTGCTGCCTATCTGCAGGTGCGCCCAGTGGGCAGCATCGTCTGCACTGATAAAGGCAGCGCTCAACGCCAACTCGGTGAGCGCGCGTGACGGTTCCCACTGAGCAGTCACCGCGCCCGCGGTGTCCCACATTGCATTGACCTTGATGACCGATAACTCACCCGCTGTCGCGACACGCCGGACAAACGTGAGCGGACTGAGTGAGCCCGCCTGGATCTGTGCTTGAATCCCGTTATCACTGACCGTGCCGTCGGCGTTTTGGACGAACAGTTGCGACTCATCGGCCGCGCCTGACACTCGGTAACGCAGGATGGCGTCATCACGCGTGCGGATAAACAACGACGCATGATCGGTCGAGTGAGTGTCTTTGGCATAGTGGCGCATCAGGGCAATCTGCTGCGCCAACGCCAACGGGCTGACGAAATTCATGTACAGCTCAGACTGCTGGGTTGGAGCCTGCGCAAGCACAGGTCGAGCATGAAAATACACCCCATACAGGCTGAATCCGACAGGAAAAGGCGGCAGCGTCCCTGCAGGGGGCTCGGCCACCTGCGGCTCAGAGGCGACAAACACTTGTTGCTTGCCGCGCCGCAGAATCAATACCCGTTGCTTGGCGTCGGGCTGACGGCTCATGCGCAGCTCAGCATAATTAAGCGCCAGGTCCCGAGTAGAAAATACCGGCCCGCAGGGCAGCTGCAAGGTGGGCGCATCGAATGGTTTGGTAGGTTCCCAATCCGCAGGAACGTCGCCCACCGAGCCACCCCAATGAGCGCTGGATACTAAGAACCGCAGCGATCCCACCGAAGCCAGTTTTTTAAACTCCCCCACAACCGTTCCATCGTGTCCATGTGGCGCTGTTGGGAGGCGTCCCGCTTCAATCCAATGGGCATACTCCTGTTCGGCGGTGGAGTAGCTGACTTGATAACGCAACAAAGTACCGTCGGGACCCGATAGATAAGCCCAAGGCAATGTCGAACGCACTTGATGGATGGCAACCACATCGCCCGTGGTGAAAAAGCTCATGATCGTGTGGATCATCGGCAAGGTTAAGTGCGGCTGTGCTTGTCGTGCTTGCTCTTGCGTGTCGGAGTGGGAATGCAAGGAGGCGACAAGGCGATAACCCCGTGGATGGATAAACTCACCCGTTGAACTGTCAGTGTCCAGTATCAGGGAGACATCGAATTGCCGATGCTGATCCGATACCGGTTCAGTGCCGACATACAGCCCGTCAGACAGGCGCTTCATGATCACGCTGCCATATTCGACAGCACGTCGGTTACCGATGCGCTCATGTAAATAACGCGCCACATCATCGGCGCTGATAAAGGCTGGGGTCAGCGGACCAAGCTTGGCATAACCCTGGGGGATGGCGGCGCGTTTGCCGCGTGGGGGGGAGTCGTCCATGTGTACACCTCAAGAGGAATCGAATGTCCCTCCATCCTGAACAACCCCCGCCCCCGTGGGCGCTACATAATTAGCAAGTGCCGACCGGCAATGGTTGGTCGGCAGCCCCCCGTCAGAGTTCGTCGTGGGGGCGAATGTACAAACCGTCATCCACTTCCGGCTCGGCTTGAACACTCTCCGTTTTCCACTCCTTGCCCAATTCCCCCATGCGCGTCCAGAAGGCATCGGTCAACAGAACGCTGAGATGACCGACGCCCCTGAGTCTGCTGACCCACTGGCTGGGTTCCAGTTTATTCCCGGGCCGCAGCAAGGTGGCTTCCTCGGTCGAAAAGGCGGGTACGTACTTGAGCAAGGCGCCGCCTCGTGAGGACAGATAACAACACTCGGCGAACGGTCGGTTACTCTTGAGTACGTCCACGTAACGCCGCAGGTCATCTTGCTCGACGAAGTTTTCCAGCAGGTTTTTGTCCAACTGCAATGCGCTCTGTGTGGAGGCGATGCGTGGATAGAATGCATGCACCGCCGCAATGCTGAAGCTGTGCAAGGGGTTGCGGGCGGGGACGTCGAAGCCCAGATGATCTAGCCAAAAAAACATCTCCAGTGTGGTCAGCGTCGATTCGGTGCGGACCTCCACCGGATCGATTGCCACAAAACCGACAAAGGTTCCAGGGCTCAAAACCGCACCGAGGTATACGGTGCCCGCGTATCGCCCCAACTGCTTCTGGGCCCAGCGTGCGGCGTCGTCGGCATGGTTGAACAACGGCCCGCAAAACGAGTGAAAATGGGGGTTATCGGCAAATGGCCAAGGCATTGCCCTGGGCGCCCATTGAAGGGTGACACGCTCTTCCCTGCCCCATACCGTACTGGTTTTGCGCACATACAAATCACCCTTGGTACCCAGTGTGCGCACGTAATCGGCAACTTTCAAAGTACCTGCCTGCAGTTGCGCCGTAGTCACACGCACATTGCGGGACAGTTCGCTCAGCGACGCGACATCTCGCGTGATCGTGTACTTGAGCAGCGCCCCATCCGCACACAGCAGGTACAGTGGCAAGGGTCCGTTCTTGACGAAGTTATTGACGAAGCTGATGCCCCGGCCAATGTCCTCAGGTGAGAAGAAACTGTGGCTCATTTCATCGCTGGCGACGGCAATTGCGGCTGACGACGCACGCAAGTACAAACCGACGATTTCATAACCCGGCGGCAATTGACCGTCGATAAACACCTGCTCCAGCTTGGCGAAGCGCTTGCGCACCAACGCAAGGCTGGTCATGTACACCTCTTTTTTCTGCGCTTTGAGTACATAACCAAATTGGGTATTGCTGCGCGAGGACGACGTGCGCTGTGCATGGCGCACCGCATCATAGGCTTGGGTGAACACCGGGCTACAGGCTGCGTCAGCGAATACCTGCCGAACCTGCAGAGGATCTACAACAGCAGGGTTCGGCACAAAAGCGACGCTCAGTGTGCGTGCCATTCCCCACAACGCGTTGCCATTGACCACCCGCAGGGTGCCTGCCTTGATGACCTGCGTGACAAAGTCGCTGGGTAACAGCGTGCCCTGGCGTATTTGGCGCTCGATGTCGTTGTCCGCATAGTCACGCTTGAGTGGGTCCAGGGGTGCCAGTGCCCGCTTCAGCATCTCTTCCTGCGCACCGTTGCGCAGGTCAAAACTCAGGATCACTCCATCGGGCTCGACCAGGTAGTCACGTTTGACATGGATGTCACGGTGCACCAGCTCCGCCAGCACCGCGGTCGGCAACATACTCTGATACACCGCTTTCTCAGTCGGCGAGAATAAAACTTGCACCTCTCGCTCGACCACCGAGCGGTAGCGCGCAATCAGGGTACAGCCGGCCGGATACAGCCCTTGGCTAACGGCCGGGTCGGGGTACACCCAGTTGAATGCAAACCCCTGGGGAGGGACAACCAAGGGGTCAGTGGCAACATACAAATTGCCCGGCAGCCTGAGCACCACGCCACCATAGACACGCTCGCGCCCGGAGCCGATCAAGGCGGCGGCATGCCGCACGGCATCATCCGGACTATTGAACATCGGGCTCAAGCGGCGTTTTACAAGGTGCTCATAGCCAGTCCAGGTAGCACTGACCCGCCCCGCTTTATCCCAGCATTGGCTGGTGCGTAACACGTCTAGCTGGCCATCTTTTATGCACTGGCGGACGAACGTCTGCGGCGACACTATACCCGCCGCCAAATCGGTCGTGGCTTCCTTGAACGGCTTATCGGCATCCTCGCCTTTATTGCTGCTGAACGGCAGTGACACATACCTCAACAGTGCACCATCCTGGGTGGAAAAGTAGCTCGACAGCTGCAACCCCTTGTTGTATTTATCGCCGCCTAGCCTGGCCGCGTGAAGCGCTTGATAAAGCACCATCGGCATGACAAAAAACCGTGTCAGCCAGGCATGCCCGACCGCCAGGTCGGCTGGCTGCCACTGCTGTGAACGGAACACTCCATGCAGTACAAAGCCATCGGGAAACTGATAATCGCTGTCGCCCGTGCGGACAAACGCACTATCAAGCCTGAACAGCTCATTTTCAGCATTCACGCCAATGACCTCGGTGGCCATATAGAGCGACATTTCCTGGTGCTTGAGAATAAACGCAAAGCAGGCCTGCTCCGGCAGGTTGCGACCATGCGTGCGCGCATGCAGATCACGGGCGACGGCGTCTTCGGTATCAAACAGTGCGCTGTAGAGTACAACGTCTGGCGGGCCCACCCGGGGCGCATATTCGAAAGCGGGCGTCCAATCCCTGTAGACCGGCGAACGCGGCCCCCACAGTGCATTGCCCTGAATGACCCTCAGGTCACCCATCGTCGCCAAGTGGACAACCCATTGCGCGGGCGTTACCAATCCACTGGCGATGCGTTGCTGCACGGAATTGCCGCCAGACGCCAGCCTCTTCTCTGCGTCCGACCCACTTGGCATATACGACAGCAAGCAGTCCTGGGCACCGGAAAGATAAGCACGCTGCCCCTGCTGGACAACTGAGTGGATCTCATCCGGGGAAAACACTTGCAGATTGATCGACGCCTCTTCACGGCCCCAGCGACGTCGCTGTACCCAGTCGTAATCGACCATCGACAATGCCGGATGAGCGCCGTAGCGCCCCTCTACCACATACGTCTGCGGCGGTATCAAAGGGCCCTTGCCGCCGGCGGGGAAAAACAATGGAGCCGCAAATGGGTTCTCTTCGCTGACCAGAGGCTCAGTGATAACAAAACGTCCATCCTGTGCCTTGAGTACATACCCGCCGTAGTACGAACTGCGCTTGCCGCCAATCTTTTCGTGAGCATGCACGGCCGCGTCAAGCGGCGAAAGAAACGGGCGACTCAACTGCGCCTGGTAAAACGGCGTCAGCACCGCAGCGCTATGGTCCACCGACCCCACGACGCGCCACAAGTCACCTGGCGTCACTACCCTCACATCGGTTACTGACAGCACTCGCCGAACAAACTCACGCGGGCTTAGCGAACCTGCAACCAGCGCCTGCTGGGCGCCTTTGTCGTCAACGCGCCCATCGCTGCTTAACCTGACCAACTCGGCTGCGTCGCTGACCAGCGGCACCTTGAGCGTGAGTAATGCCCCATCAGTGGTTTGCACGTACAACTCCAGGCCGCGAGCCTCGACCTGCAACGCTTCGGTCGCCCTGGCTTGGGTGATCGCCGCAACGATCTCAGCCGGGGAGAAAAACGTCGTGTACAACCAAGGTTCTCTGCTCGGAATATCGTTGGCTGACGGGCTGGACCGATAGTAAATAGCCTCCAGTCGAAACTGGGACGGTAAACGTAGCTTCCCGTCCGGACGCCTTGGAAACAAACCCTGCGGTGAAAAAAGCGGCTCAAGCCGGGGCGACGCCGTCGTGGCAACGTACAGGTCCTGACCGGTGTGCTTGAGCACAAAGCCGACGCCGTCTTTCTGGTTGGATGCACGCGCCGCTGAAAGCGCCCTCGAAATGGCTTCCTGGGAGCTTGAAGAGAGGGCTGTAAAAAACGGCTGTAACAGCGGGGGGCTCGCCGCCGCTACCGGCTCGCGCATACGCCACCCCTTGTTCACACGCCCACGAACGCCTCCCCAAACCGCATTGGCCACCAGCACCCACAGTTCACCCGCTTCGGCCAGCCTCCAGATAACGCTTTCAAAATCACTGCTTGCCTCAAACGTCCCGTCGCGAAGTTGAGCGTAAAACTGTTTTTCACTCGCCGTTCCACTGCTCACATATTTGAGCAGGACATCATCAGGTCCGGAAAAATAATGGACCTTGGCAAAGGCCCGGTTTTCAATGCTGAACGTTTGGTCTGCAACGGAGTAAAAGTTATTGAACAGCGTTACCTGGTCTGCCGTGAAGTCGGCAAAGCGGGCTTTGATCTGCTCGGCATCCGCCGGATGGGAATGATAGAACGCCTCGCAAAGGTAACCCTCAGGCGCAATGAAATTGCCCTCACCCTCTTTGGCCAATAGCAGACCGTGATCGAAGCTGTAACGCTGGTCCGGAACGGGTTCGGTGGCGTAATAACGCAGGTCGCGCTTGAGAATCACACCTCCATACTCTACGTCGCGGCGATTGCCGATGTTTTCGTGAGCCCAGCGCGCCGCGTCGTCGGCGCTGACAAAGCCGGGGCTCAACACCAGCTCAGGGAGCGCCTTTACCGGCTGGGCATTTACATAGAAACCGTCTGACAGAAACCCGGCAGGTAATGGTGGTTGCCGGCCCAGCGTGGGCTCAGCCGATTGCGGCTCGGAGACGAGAAACCGATTTCGTATCCGATGTCGCAGAATCAAGACGCGCTGCCCGGGAATAGACTCACGCTCCATACGGGTTTTGGCATAGGCGAGGGCAAGCTCTCTGGAAGTGAATACCGGCCCGCAGGGCAATTGCAACGCAGGCGCGTCAAACCGCTTATAGGGCTCCCAGTTCGCCGGCACATCCCCCACCGACCCGCCCCATACTGGGCTCGACACCAAAAACCGCAACGAGCCCACCGCAGCAAGCTTCTTGTAGTTACCCTCTACCGTACCGTCATGCCCCTCAGGAGGCTTGCCTGGACTGCCCTGGTTCAGCCATCGCGCATACTGCTGTTCAGCCTTGGAAAAGCGCGTTTGGTACCTGAGCAATGCCCCATCTGGGCCTGACAGGTACGCCAGACCAAGGCTCATGCGGAAATCGCTATTAAAAACGATGTCCCCCCACGAATAAAAACTCATGTGGGCATTTATCTGTTGTGGGGACAGTGCCGGATTCTGCCGCTGGGTTTCAGCGTAAGCATCCGGATGCGAATGCAGGCTCGCAACCAGTTGGTAGCCTTCGGGCGATATGATCGCCCCACCCGGGCTTTCGACATCGAGCAGTAACCTGAAAGAGAAGGTCTTTTCTTCAGCCGGCAGCGGCTCGGTCCCTACGTACAGGCCGTCCGAGAGGCGCTGCATGATCACACTGCCGTACTCCACATCACGCCGGCTACCGATGCGCTCGTGCAAGTGGCGCGCAACATCGTCCGGGCTGATGAAGGCCGCTGTCAGCGGGCCCAGTTTGGCATGACCACGAGGGCCGCTACCCGTTGAATGCTCATCGTCCATCAATGCACCTCTGAAACTCCATCGAATGTCCTGACACCCTGACAAATCGTTGGCTCCAAAGGGGTTACATAGTTAAGCGCATGCGCGCACCATCCCGGTGCCCAGCGTGCACCCACTCTTCCCGAAAGCGCTTATTCAGTGCGTTTTGCCCGCGTACAAACACCCTGAGCGCCTTGATACGAAGCGCCTCGAAAAGCAGGCACAGCCTTTGCAATCACTCCGGTATCTGTCCAACAACATTGGGATTCTCGGAGATCGCACCATGAAGCGTCGCAGCTTGATCAAGGCTTTCACTCTTTCGGCATCCATTGCCGCCATGGGCATGACCTGGACCCTCCAGGCCGCCGAGACCATCAAGGTCGGCATCCTGCATTCGCTGTCGGGCACCATGGCCATCTCCGAAACGTCGCTTAAAGACATGGCATTGATGACCATCGACGAGATCAACGCCAAGGGCGGAGTAAACGGCAAGATGCTCGAACCGGTGGTCGTGGACCCGGCGTCGAACTGGCCGCTGTTCGCCGAAAAAGGCCGACAGTTGCTGACCCAGGACAAAGTCGCCGTGGTGTTCGGTTGCTGGACCTCGGTGTCGCGCAAATCCGTCTTACCTGTGTTTGAAGAACTCAATGGCCTGCTGTTCTACCCAGTGCAATACGAAGGCGAAGAGATGTCGCCGAACGTGTTCTACACCGGCGCGGCGCCGAACCAGCAAGCCATCCCGGCGGTGGAATACCTGATGAGCGAGGAAGGCGGCGGCGCCAAGCGTTTCTTCCTGCTGGGCACCGACTACGTGTACCCACGCACCACCAACAAGATTCTGCGTTCGTTCCTGCATTCCAAAGGCGTGGCGGATAAAGACATCGAAGAGGTCTACACCCCGTTCGGCCACGCCGATTACCAGACCATCGTGGCCAACATCAAAAAGTTCTCGGCCGGCGGCAAGACAGCCGTGATCTCCACGGTGAACGGCGACTCCAACGTGCCGTTCTACAAAGAGTTGGCCAACCAGGGTTTGAAAGCCACCGACGTTCCGGTAGTGGCGTTCTCCGTGGGTGAAGAAGAACTGCGCGGCATCGACACCAAGCCGTTGGTGGGCAACCTCGCCGCCTGGAATTACTTCCAGTCGGTGGAGAACCCGGTGAACCAGAAATTCGTGGCGGATTGGAAAGCCTACGCCAAGAAACACAACCTGCCGGGCGCCGACAAAGCCGTGACCAACGACCCGATGGAAGCCACTTACGTGGGCATCCACATGTGGGCGCAGGCGGCGCAGAAGGCCAAGTCCACCGACGTCGACAAAGTGCGTGAAGCACTGGCCGGCCAGACCTTCGCTGCGCCATCGGGCTTCACCCTGACCATGGACAAGACCAACCACCACCTGCACAAGCCAGTGATGATCGGCGAGATCCAGGCCGATGGGCAGTTCTCGGTGGTGTGGCAGACCCAGGAACCGATCCGCGCCCAGCCGTGGAGCCCGTACATTCCGGGCAATGACAAGAAGCCGGATTACGCGGTGAAAAGTAACTAAGCCCCACTCGGTCTAAAAAATGTGGGAGCGGGCCTGCTCGCGATTGCAATGTGTCAGCCAATGCATCTGTCACTGATCCACCGCATTCGCGAGCAAGCCCGCCTCCACATAAAGCCAGTCCGCGCATGATCAGGACACTTTGTTATGCCCACTGCCCTCTACCGTTTCATCCTTACGGCCCTGCTGTTGCTGCCTTTTGCAGCACACGCCAGCGATGCCGAAGACTTCCTGTCCGCCAACCCCAGCCAACAAGCCAAGCTGCTGCAGGACTGGGCCGCCCAGCCCGACCCGGCCCGCGTCGAGCTGGTTAACGCTTTGCAACAAGGCCAGGTCACGGTCAATGGCGAAACCAAGGCCGTGCGCCTGAACAACCGTCTGCGCAGCCTGATCGACAACGTCCAAGCCAGTCAGCAACTGCTCGCCACCGACCCCAAGGTACGCCTGGCTGCTGCGCAGACCCTGCAAAAAAGCGCACAACCCGCGCAACTGAAATTCCTCGACCAGCAGGTCGCCAGTGAGACCAACGAGGATGTGCATACCGCCCTCAGCCTGGCCCTGGCCAACCTGCAACTGGTCGACCCCGACCCCGTCGTTCGCCTCGCCGCCGTGCGTCTGCTCGGCAGCACCGGTGACCCACTGGCCCGCACTCGCCTTGAGGCGCTGCTCGCCCCTGGCGCCGAAACCGATGCCGCCGTACACACCGCCGCCGAGACCAGCCTGGCCCAGGTCAAACGCAAACTACTGTTCGGCGAGATCCTCGGCCAGGCCTTCAGCGGCATGTCCCTGGGTTCGATCCTGCTGCTGGCGGCCCTGGGCCTGGCGATCACCTTCGGCCTGCTCGGCGTGATCAACATGGCCCACGGCGAAATGCTGATGCTCGGCGCCTACTCAACCTATGTGGTGCAGTTGTTGATGCAGCGTCATGTGCCGCAAGCCATCGAGTTCTACCCGTTGATCGCGCTGCCGGTGGCGTTTTTTGTCACCGCCACCATCGGCATGGCCTTGGAACGCACGGTGATCCGTCACCTGTACGGCCGCCCGCTGGAAACCCTGCTCGCCACATGGGGCATCAGCCTGATGCTGATCCAACTGGTGCGCCTGGTGTTCGGTGCGCAGAACGTCGAAGTGTCCAACCCCGAGTGGCTGTCCGGCGGCATTCAAGTGCTGCCCAACCTGGTGCTGCCGTACAACCGCATCGTGATCATTGCCTTCGCCCTGTGCGTGGTGGTACTGACCTGGCTGCTGCTGAACAAGACGCGCCTGGGCCTGAACGTGCGCGCAGTGACCCAGAACCGCAACATGGCGGCCTGTTGTGGCGTGCCCACCGGGCGTGTGGACATGCTCGCGTTTGGCTTGGGTTCCGGTATCGCAGGTTTGGGCGGCGTCGCGCTGAGCCAGATCGGCAACGTCGGCCCGGACCTCGGTCAAAGCTACATCATCGACTCGTTCCTGGTAGTGGTGCTCGGCGGTGTCGGCCAGTTGGCTGGCAGCGTCATGGCCGCCTTTGGTTTGGGCATCGCCAACAAAATTCTGGAACCCCAGATCGGCGCCGTACTCGGCAAGATCCTGATCCTCGCGCTGATCATTCTGTTTATCCAGAAACGCCCGCAGGGACTCTTCGCACTGAAAGGACGGGTGATCGACTGATGAACCAGCCATTGATGCTGACGGCCACGCAAAAGGCCGGCCCCAAGGTGACGATTACAGTAGGCGCCGTGATGCTCCTCGTGCTGCTGACGCTGCCTTTGCTCTCGCTGTTGCCGCCGGAAAACGCGTTTCATGTCTCGGCCTATACCTTGACGCTGGTGGGCAAGATTCTGTGCTACGCCATCGTCGCGCTCGCCCTGGACCTGGTGTGGGGCTACGCCGGGATGTTGTCCCTTGGTCATGGCTTGTTTTTTGCCCTCGGTGGCTACGCGATGGGCATGTACCTGATGCGCCAGGCGTCCGGTGATGAACTGCCGGCGTTCATGACCTTTCTCTCATGGACCGAACTGCCTTGGTACTGGATCGGCACCGAACACTTCCTCTGGGCCATGTGTCTGGTGGTTTTAGCGCCGGGTCTATTGGCCCTCGTGTTCGGCTTCTTCGCCTTCCGTTCACGGATCAAGGGCGTGTATTTCTCGATCATGACCCAGGCCCTGACCTTCGCCGGCATGCTGCTGTTCTTTCGCAACGAGACCGGCTTTGGCGGCAACAACGGCTTCACCAATTTCCGCAGCATCCTCGGCTTCGGCATTACCGAGCCAGGCACACGGGCGGTTTTGTTTGTGGCCACGGTGCTGTTGTTGGTGGCGAGCCTGTTCATCGGCTGGCGCCTGGCGCGCAGCAAGTTCGGCCGAGTGCTGACCGCCCTGCGTGATGCGGAAAACCGCCTGATGTTCTGCGGCTACGATCCACGCGGCTTCAAGCTGTTCGTGTGGGTACTGAGCGCGGTGCTATGTGGTTTGGCAGGTGCGCTATACGTGCCGCAGGTGGGCATCATCAACCCCAGCGAAATGTCACCGACCAACTCCATCGAAGCCGCCGTGTGGGTTGCTCTTGGCGGACGCGGGACCTTGATCGGCCCGCTGCTCGGCGCTGGCGTGGTCAATGGCATGAAGAGCTGGTTCACCGTGGCCTTTCCGGAATACTGGCTGTTCTTTCTCGGCGCGCTGTTCATCATCGTCACCCTGTACCTGCCCAAGGGCGTTATCGGCCTGCTGAAGAAATGAGGAACGTCATGCTTGAACCTATTTTCGACGCAGGCAGCGGCCGCGATGCGATCGGCCTCGGCCACGCCGCCGGCAAGGGTCTCAACACCCGCCACGGCACCATCCTGAGCCTGGAAGACATCAGCGTCAGCTTCGATGGCTTCAAGGCGCTCAACAACCTGAACCTGTACATCGGCGTCGGCGAACTGCGTTGCATCATCGGCCCCAACGGCGCGGGCAAGACCACGCTGATGGACGTGATCACCGGCAAGACCCGGCCCAGCCACGGCACCGCCTGGTTTGGCGAAAACCTCGACCTCACCCGCATGAGCGAAGTGCAGATCGCCCAGGCCGGCATCGGCCGCAAGTTCCAGAAGCCCACGGTGTTTGAAGCCTTGAGCGTGTTCGAAAACCTGGAGCTGGCGCAGAAGACCGACAAATCCGTGTGGGCCAGCCTGCGCGCACGCTTGAGTGGCGAGCAGAGAGACCGTATCGACGAAGTACTCGACACCATCCGCCTGACCACCTCGGCCCAGCGCCAGGCGGGGTTGCTGTCCCACGGCCAGAAGCAGTTCCTGGAAATCGGCATGTTGCTGATGCAGGACCCGCAGCTGTTGCTGCTGGATGAACCGGTGGCGGGC
The DNA here is from genome assembly GCF_021390155.1 of Pseudomonas sp. HN11. Taxonomy (NCBI): domain Bacteria; kingdom Pseudomonadati; phylum Pseudomonadota; class Gammaproteobacteria; order Pseudomonadales; family Pseudomonadaceae; genus Pseudomonas; species Pseudomonas sp. HN11. Next base: position 638,044 of record NZ_CP089985.1, on the reverse strand, counting down.
ATGACCGATGCCGAGACCGAATTCACCGCCGAACTGTTCAAGCGCCTGGCGGGCAAGCATTCGCTGATGGTGGTGGAACACGACATGGGGTTTGTCGGCTCGATTGCCGACCATGTGACCGTGTTGCACCAGGGCAGCGTGCTGGCCGAGGGGTCGCTGGAACAGGTGCAGACCGATGAGCGGGTTATTGAAGTGTATTTGGGTCGGTGAATCGGCCAGCATCTAGCCGCCAGCTTCAAGCGGCAAGTTAAAGCAAAAGCCAGGCACCGCCCGCTATTACTTGCAGCTTGAAGCTTGCCGCTTGAAGCCCAACTAACGGAGTTCCAATGCTACAAGTACAACAGCTTCACCAGTACTACGGCGGTAGCCACATCCTGCGCGGGCTGTCGTTTGACGTGAAGATCGGTGAGGTCACCTGCCTGCTCGGTCGTAACGGCGTGGGCAAGACCACCTTGCTCAAGTGCCTGATGGGTTTGCTGCCGGCCAAAGAAGGCGCGGTGAACTGGGAAGGCAAGGCGATTACCGGGTTCAAGCCGCACCAGCGTGTGCATGCCGGGATCGCCTATGTGCCACAAGGCCGGGAAATTTTCGGGCGGCTGACGGTGGAAGAAAACCTGCTGATGGGGCTTTCGCGCTTTCCGGGTTCAGAAGCCAAGGAAGTGCCCGCCTTCATCTACGAACTGTTCCCCGTGTTGCTGCAGATGAAGCATCGGCGTGGCGGCGATCTGTCCGGTGGCCAACAACAACAGCTCGCCATCGGACGTGCGTTGGCCAGTCGCCCGCGCCTGCTGATCCTCGATGAACCCACCGAAGGCATCCAGCCGTCGGTGATCAAGGAGATCGGCATGGTGATCAAGAAACTGGCGGAGCGCGGCGATATGGCGATTCTGCTGGTGGAACAGTTCTACGACTTTGCCGCCGAGTTGGCCGACCAATACCTGGTGATGTCCCGTGGTGAAATCGTGCAGCAGGGCCGAGGTGAAAATATGGAACGCGAGGGTGTGCGCGGCTTGGTAACCATCTAATCTGTAGCCTCCTAACGATAAGCACTCTGCCATGAACCTGCCCGTTTCCCCTGCCCTGTTCACCCCCAGCTGGCACGCCGAGCTGGAACTCGGCTACGCGCGTTTCGGCGACACCACACGGCCGGTGACGCGCCGCCACCTCGGTCCTTTGCGCGTGCAAAAACACCTGTACGCCGAAGGCCCCGAGGTGTGTCAACACATCATCGTGCACCCGCCCGGGGGCATAGCGGGCGGTGACCGCCTGGATATCCGCGCCCATGTCGGTGCGGGTGCCTGGGCGCAACTGACCAGCCCTGGCGCGGCCAAGTGGTACCGCGCCAAGGGTCCTGCGTTTCAGCAGTTGGACCTGACCGTGGAAGCCGGCGCAACGCTGGAATGGCTGCCCCAGGAGACCATCGTGTTCAGCGCCGCACAGGCCGAACTCACCACACGCATCGAGCTGCAAGGCGATGCGCGACTGTTCTACTGGGACGTGGTCGCCCTGGGCCGCCCGGCCAGCGGCGAACGTTTCGACCTCGGCCACTTCCAATCGCACCTGGATATCCGCCGCGACGGCCACTTGCTCTGGCATGAACGCCAGCGCATCGTGGGCGACGACGGTTTGCTCGATTCCCCTATTGGACTCGACGGGCAACCGGTGTTTGCCACGTTGCTGCTGACCGCCGATATCGACCCTGAATTACTTGAAACCTGCCGCGCCCTGCCCCACGCCGTGCGCGGCGACCTGTCCCAATTGCCGGGCCTGCTGGTCGCACGCTGCCTGGCCAGCGAGGCGCTGCATGCCCGCGCCTGGCTGATCGATTTATGGCGCCTGTTACGCCCCGCAGTGCTGGGCCGTGAAGCCGTATCCCCCCGAATCTGGAGTACCTGAACCATGGACCTGACCCCACGGGAAAAAGACAAGCTGCTGATCTTCACCGCAGGCTTGGTGGCCGAACGCCGCCTGGCACGCGGCGTGAAGCTCAACTACCCGGAAACCATCGCCTACATCTCCGCCGCCCTGATGGAGGGCGCCCGCGATGGCCGCACCGTGGCCGACCTGATGCACTTTGGCACCACCCTGCTCAGCCGCGAGCAAGTGATGGAAGGCATCCCGGAAATGATCCCGGATATCCAGGTGGAGGCCACGTTCCCCGACGGTACCAAGTTGGTCACCGTCCACCAGCCGATTGCGTGAGGCCTGATGATGATCCGTGACGCAACCCAGAACGATATGCCGGCGATCCGTGATATCTACAACGACGCGGTGCTGAACACCACGGCGATCTGGAACGAACAGCCAGTGGACCTGGGCAACCGCCAGGCCTGGTTCAGTGCGCGGCATGCCCAGGGTTATCCGATCCTGGTCTCGGTGGAAAACGATGAGGTCACGGGCTACGCCTCGTTTGGCGACTGGCGACCGTTCGAAGGTTTCCGTTACAGCGTCGAGCACTCGGTGTACGTGCGCAGCGATCAGCGCGGCAAGGGCCTCGGTCCGTTGCTGATGACGGCGTTGATCGAACGCGCACGCGCATGCGGCAAACACGTGATGGTCGCCGCCATCGAAAGCGGCAACCGGGCATCGATCCACCTGCATGAACGCCTGGGCTTTATCACCACCGGACAGATGCCCCAAGTGGGCATCAAGTTCGGTCGCTGGCTGGACCTGACCTTCATGCAACTGGCCTTGAACCCGGGCGCCGAACCGCCCAAGGAGTGACATCGATGAACGCCGCGCAACTGCGTCGAGTCAATGCGGAAAGTTTTGCCCACTATCGTCTGGGCTTGATCGAGCTGTTGCTGGACGCGGTCAGGCACGGCGCGTCGGTCGGTTTCATGGCCGACTTCGATGAAGCCCAGGCCCGTGAATATCTGCGTGGCGTGCAAGCCAGTATCGAAGACGCCAGCCTGTTGCTCTGGGTGGTGGTGCGCGACGAACAGGTGATCGCCAGTGTGCAATTGGCGCTGTGCCAGAAAGCCAACGGACTCAACCGCGCCGAGGTGCAAAAGCTTTTGGTGCATAGCAACGCGCGACGCCATGGCCTCGGCCAGCAATTGATGAACACCCTGGAACTCGCCGCGCGCCAGCACAAGCGCGGCCTGCTGTACCTGGACACCGAAGCCGGCTCACCCGCCGAAGCCTTCTACCAGTCGCTGCGCTACACCAAGATCGGTGAACTGCCCGACTACTGCCAAAGCCCGGACGGGCGCTACAGCCCGACCGCCATCTACTTCAAGACCCTGGGGCAACCTGCATGATTCCTGGCGAATATCAGATCCAGCCTGGTGACATCGAACTCAACGCGGGCCGCCGCACCGTCACACTCAGCGTGGCCAACAGCGGCGACCGGCCGATCCAGGTGGGCTCGCACTATCATTTTTTCGAGACCAACGACGCACTGACATTCGACCGTGCGGCAAGCCGTGGCATGCGTTTGAACATTCCGGCGGGAACGGCGGTGCGGTTTGAGCCGGGGCAGGCGAGGACTGTCGAGCTCGTCGACCTGAGCGGAATGCGGCGAGTTTATGGGTTTGCGGGAAGAGTCATGGGCGAGCTTTAGGTCGACTGCAAGCATCAAGCTGCAAGCTGCAAGAAAAAGCAGTTTGTGGCGCCACACCTGCTTTTTCTTGAAGCTTGCAGCTTAAAGCTCGCAGCTCATATCCGAGGACCGAGGCTATGAAAATCACCCGTCAGGCATATGCCGATATGTACGGCCCCACCGTTGGTGACAAGGTCCGCCTGGCCGACACCGAGCTGTTCGTCGAAGTCGAACAGGACTTCACCATCTATGGCGAAGAAGTGAAGTTCGGTGGCGGCAAAGTGATCCGTGACGGCCAGGGCCAAAGCCAGTTGCTCGCCCATGAAGTGGTCGACACCTTGATCACCAACGCACTGATCATTGACCACTGGGGCATCGTCAAAGCCGACGTGGGCCTCAAGAACGGCCGCATCCACGCCATCGGCAAGGCCGGCAACCCGGATATCCAGCCCGGCGTGACCATGGCTATCGGCGCCAGCACCGAAGTGATTGCCGGCGAAGGCATGATCCTCACCACCGGCGGCATCGACAGCCACGTGCACTTCATCTGCCCGCAGCAGATTGAAGAAGCGCTGACCAGCGGCGTCACCACCATGATCGGCGGCGGCACCGGCCCCGCCACGGGCACCAACGCGACTACCTGCACTTCCGGCCCATGGCATTTGGCGCGCATGCTCCAGGCCAGTGATTCGTTCCCGATGAACATCGGCTTCACCGGCAAGGGCAATGCGAGCTTGCCGGAGCCGTTGATCGAACAGGTCAAGGCCGGCGCCATCGGTTTGAAGCTGCACGAAGACTGGGGCACTACACCCGCGAGCATCGACAACTGCCTGAGCGTTGCCGATGAATACGACGTGCAGGTGGCGATCCACAGCGACACTCTCAACGAGTCGGGCTTCGTCGAAACCACCTTGGCCGCGCTCAAGGGCCGCACCATCCACACCTACCACACCGAAGGGGCCGGTGGCGGCCACGCGCCGGACATCATCAAGGCTTGCGGTTTCCCTAACGTGTTGCCCAGCTCCACCAACCCGACGCGGCCCTTCACCCGCAACACCATCGACGAACACCTCGATATGCTGATGGTCTGCCATCATCTGGACCCGAGCATTGCCGAAGACGTGGCCTTCGCCGAAAGCCGCATCCGCCGCGAGACCATCGCCGCCGAAGACATCCTCCATGACCTCGGCGCGTTCTCCATGATCAGCTCCGACAGCCAGGCCATGGGGCGTGTGGGCGAGGTGATCACGCGCACCTGGCAGACCGCCGACAAGATGAAAAAACAGCGCGGCCCACTGCCTGGCGACGGCCCCGGCAACGACAACTTCCGCGTCAAGCGCTACATCGCCAAGTACACCATCAACCCGGCGATCACCCACGGTGTGAGCCACATCGTCGGGTCAATCAAAGTGGGCAAATGGGCCGACCTGGTGCTGTGGCGCCCGGCATTTTTCGGTATCAAGCCGACCCTCATCCTCAAGGGCGGCGCCATTGCCTCGAGCCTCATGGGCGATGCCAACGCCTCGATCCCGACACCACAACCGGTGCACTACCGCCCGATGTTCGCCAGCTTCGGCGCCTCGTTACACGCCACCAGCCTGACCTTCATCAGCCAGGCCGCCCAGGACGCCGGCTTGCCAGAAGCCCTGGGGTTGAAAAAACAGATCGCGGTGGTCAAGGGTTGCCGCGACGTGCAGAAAACCGACCTGATACACAACGATTACCTGCCGGACATCGAAGTGGACCCGCAAACCTACCAAGTCAAGGCAGACGGCGTGCTGCTGTGGTGCGAACCGGCCGAAGTGCTGCCGATGGCCCAGCGTTACTTCCTGTTCTGAGCGTCACGGCCCATCAGCCGGTCGGTTAAACTGCGCAGCACGTTCTTGCGCTCTTCGCCGAGGCTGGCGGGGCCATACATGGGGCGATGGCCTGCCGGATGAACGTATAGTGCCGTCCTTGCTCACCTGGCACGGGCACAGTGGAAGGTTGCGGGATTTAGGAGTCGGGCATGGGATAATCAACTTTCAGGGCTGAAAGAAGGTCATCCTGGGCCCGGCTCCCAAGCGTGCGGCGCTAACTCATTATCGGCGCGCGTCTGTGCCTGTCTCTGCTGGCGGTGTTACGGATACAACGTTTTTATCATCCCTTGGGTGTAGCGATAATCCATCCGCAACTCGCTGCCTGCCGGAATGTCTTCGATGGCCCATACCGTGTTCAACAGTAATTTCTTGCTCACCGATTTCGCCTCCGGCCCCACGCCCAGCAGCATTTGCGCTTCGATATCGAAGGCGACGTTTTCCACGTTATACCCCTGGCGCGCCTGCCGTACCGGCTTGCCGTTGGCATCGTACTCAAACAGGGTATTGATCCTGGAAATAATATTGTCCCCCGACAATGTGATCGGTTCGGTGACCAGCGTACGCCCTTCCAGAACCTGCCGGCTTCCGACGGTCATGGTGAACGTGTTTCCGCCGGTGCCCACCATACCGCTGGGCATTACAGTGCCGGCATATACGCCCACCATCTCGCCTTTGGCAATGCGCCGGTTGGCGACTACCGTGGACTGGCCTACCAATGTGTGTTCCTGGGGAGCTTTCATATCCGCAGCGGTGAACGGGCGCAGTTGGAGTTTTTCGTCATAGAGCCTGGCCACGCTTTCGTGCCCACCAAATTGGATGTAGGGCTTGATCTGGTCCGAGGTGTAGGTGACGCCAGGGCGCACTTGGACCGATCGTTCCAGCTTGCTGATACGCATCGGCCGACCCTGGAAGTCCCTCAGCGGATACTTGCCGTTGAGTGCCCGGTTGTAAGAGCCCAACACATTGCGAGTGGTTGCAAAATGATCGGCACGGCGCATGGTGCTGAGTTCCTCAGCGGTGAAGGGCTGCACGGGCATGGACTCCGACGCCAACTCATACTCATCATCGGAAGACTCGGTCACCATCCCCCCTGGCCGCCCACTGCGCCTCCAGACGCCCGCCACGTCAGGGCTCGCCATGATTCCACTGCTGACCAATGCCTGCGGATCATCGGGCGAAGGCACCCATAAGAGGTAGTTTAGGCCATCACCTGTATCGGGCATGCTCGCGACAAAGTAGGTTCTGTCGTTGAAAACGATCGGTCGGGCCTGGGAACGTACCAGCCCGCGCGGGGTTCCTGGCGCACGCTCTACCAGTACTTCAAGGTCGGGGTCCGCGGCAGGGGGTGCCAGGGCGGCTTCTTCCTGGCGCGACAATGCCAGCAGTTTTGCGTTGCGTTCAAGCCCGCGTTCCACTTCCAGCGACTGCATCGCCTGGGCATAGGCCGGGGTGGAAATATCGGGGTGTTCATCCTCGACCTGGCTCTGTTTTTCTTCCAGGCGGCGCTGCAGATCGCTGAACTGATCGGGGTATTTGTCTTCGAGGTAGCGCACCCAGTAATCACGGCTAATCAGTTCGTCATAGAACTGCTGCGTTGTTTCCGCTTGCTCGATTTCACGCAAGGCGGCGGCGCGTACCTCACCCTCGACAGGCCGGTCGAAACGCATGCTTCGCGGTTGTCCAGGTAGTTGCAAACCGTCGCTCCAACCGCGGGTCAAGCCGATGCGATAGCTCAGGCGTACTTCAGCCGCGTCAGCGTTGCGCGCCATATGCTGGCCGGCGAGGCGTTCCACCTGACCCAGTCGGAACAATTGGCGTGACAGTTTCAACAAGGCTTGCCCACGCTGCTCCAACCCCGCAGGCACGTCGCGCAAGGCGTTGTACTCGAATGTCTTCACTTCCAGGTTGCTGAAGGTCAGGGTACGCCCATCGATACAGGTGCCATGTGTAGCGGCAAGACTGAACAAGGACTCTCGCAGTTCGGTATTGCGATCAGCCGCTTCCAGTACGCTCCAAACCCGACGCGTCAGGTCACCACGGAATACCTGATACTCCTGAGTATCGCGCATCATCAGCAGTAGGTGAAAAAATGCCTGATTGCCCGGCTCAGCCGCCAAGCGTTGCCACAATGCACGGCAATTCTCAACTTCAGTAGGCGCCAACGCCTCCAGCCAAGGTGCCAACTGTTCAGGAATGGCCTGGGTTTCTTCCTCGGAGACCTGTTCATCAGGCTCATCCGGGAGGGGTTCACCATCGCTCTCGCCTTCAAGTTCTTCCAGGGAAAGCCCCAATACGCTGTCGAGCCCCCGGCTGTCTGCATAATCGCGCAACCGTTGCAGACTGGCCGCTGACAAATAGCGGTTATCACTCAGGTCGACACCCGCCATCAGGGTCTCATGGCCCCCCTCGAGCGCACGCTCAGGGATCTCCGCGATCTCGTTACCGCTCAAGTTGAGCCTGCGCAGCCGGGGGGCTTGTAAAGCACCTTGCGGCCAGGCATGCAGTAGGTTTTGACTCAGGTCTAAATCCTCCAGGCGACTCAATTGCTCGACACTGAAAGCAGACAGGTTGTTGTAACCCAGATCCAGCACACGCAACTGCGTCAACTGCCTTAAGGTTGGATACAGCGGTGCCGGGTCGGTGAGGTCGATACTAGCCAGGCCAAGCTGATCCAGATGGGGCATGCCCACTACCGCCTCCGGCAGTGTCGTCAGGGATTGACCGCTGAGTGTCAGCCTGCGCACATGGACGAAGCTTCGCAGGAAACCGTTGGAGCCTTGGGCCGAGAGTCGCACGCCGGTGAGGTCCAGCCGCCCCACATGGGAGAACTCGCCGGATAGTGTCGGCAGGTCACCCAGTTGCAAGCCGTTGAGGTCCAACGTGAAAGGTGCCAGACCGTGGCCGTCCAGTACGCCCTGGCGCCAACACTCGACGATTCGCGAAGCCGCCGTGGTCCTGCTCCGGGAGGATATTTCCCAACCGTCCCCCGTGGAGCGGTGAATGAATGACCAACCATTGAGTTCCCGGGTGAGCCTGTCCAAGGCTTGGTTATGATTGCCGAGCAGGGTATCGAGTGCAGTCTCAATCGGGTGTTCGACGCGCAATTGTTGCAGCGCTTTCCGCACTTGATCCTCCGAATAGTCGGGTCGGATTCGACGGATGCTCTGCTCACGCCAGGTCGGCCCTTCGCCTGTAGGCTGCGGCGCCGGGGTCAACAGGTCATGGGCGACCGTGCTGGCGGTTTCTTGTGGAGGGAAGCGCGGCGTGGCCTCCTCTTCTGCGGCGAATCGCGCCAAGGCGCCAACCGGCAAAGCCCGTGCCTGTTCGACTCGCTGCAGCGCAGTGGTCAAAGCGCTCTGCGACGAAACATCCAGCGCAGCGCCGTGCAGATTGAGACTGAGCACTACGTTATCCCGCACCAGGGCTGCGGAGGGCAGCGCGGTGATGGGGGTGTCGCGCAGGTCGAGCCAACTCAAGTGCACCAAGTGTTCGGCACCTGTCGGCCAGGCTTGCACGCCGGTTCCACTGAGGTTCAGAGCCCGCAAGCCTGACAGGTTGCTGACGTCCACGTGGGTCATCGGGTTTCTGCCCAAGTCCAGGTGCTCCAGCTTCGAAAGGTCACCAGGCTGCATCGGCCATTCGCTGAGGGCGCAATCATTAAGATTCAGGCTGCGCAATTCACTGAACCCACGAATGAACCCACGTACCTGCGCGAGCGGTGCACGCAAGCCTTGCAGGTTCAAGTCTTGCACGTGACTGAAGCCCTGCGTGGGCAAATTCGGCAATTCAAGTGCTGACACGTTCGACAGGTCCAGCGCGGTGGCATAGGTGCCGATCCCATAGCGTTGCAGCACCCCGTTGTACCAGCAGCTATTGAGCGCTTCGGCCGCTCGCATCTGCATCATGTACTGGGGAGTCAGCGTCGGTGCGCCCTTCCAGGCCTCAAGACGCTCGGTCAGTTCGGCATGCTCCGCACGCAGGGCCTCGATGGCGTCGAATCGGGTCTGCGCCCCTATCCAGCGGTTGAGGAAGGCATTGCGCAGGAGTGTCGACTGATCCAACGACAGGGGGAAGTTGATCACCGAACGGCTACGCGCGCTAAGCTGATCCAACTGAGCCTTGCAGTATTCCCCGACCATTTCTTCCTGGTCTGCCAAGTGCTCAGGCTGGATGCGCACGTAGTCATAGGCGCCGCGAAACTGCTCGCCATCGAGCCTCGCCCAATCCAGCGAGAGGCCGCGCCACAGCCGCTCATGTCCAGGGAGCAGCAGCGCCTGCGGCAGCGTGCGCACGGTCGCTCCCTTGAGGTTCAAGCGCTCCAAATGGGGAAGTTGGAGCGCTCCGGTGGGAAGCGAAGCATAAAACCCCCTCGACAACGTCAGACTGCGCAATTGGGTCAGGCGGCTGACATCCAACTCACGGTTCAACTCCGTCACGCCGTCAAGTGTCAAGGACTTTAATTGTGTCAACTGCTCCAGTTTTGCAACCTGCTCTTGCGCAAAGGCCTGCGCCGGCATTTGCGTGGAGATTGTCAGGTCTGTCAGTTGGTTCAAGGTGCCCAGGGTGTCGGGCACCGTGCGAAACTGCTGGCTGGTGACGGTGATCCTGAGGCTCTCGACATTCGGGAAGGTCGCCAGTAACGCTGCGCTATTGGCATCCGTCAGTCCGTAGCCGCCTATGCGCAGGTGCCGCACATAGGAGAAATCGGCTTCCAGCGCAGGCAGTGGCTCATTGCAAAAAAGCTCCAATGTGGCGTAGCGCGAGTCACTGGCCAACGGCGAATGTCGCCAGCTGTCCTTGATTGCTTGGGCAATACTGCTTTTGCTCGTTCCCCAGAACCTACTGTCGGCACTCATCACCGGCGGCTCAGCCACCCACTGATCCAGCGTCGACGCGAGGGTTTGCCATTCACGCTGCAACGTATTAAGCCGGTGAACAATGTCTTGATCCGACCTGTCATTGAGCATCTGCGCCAAGATAAAACCGTCGGCCTGATCGTCAGTCAAGGTCGGATATACCGCCTGGACCCGTGCTCTCAAGTCGACCGCCACGCCCTCCCCTCGTCCGCTGGCCGGATAGCCCAATAGACTAGCGGTGATACGCTGCGGCGGCCTGAACCAAGGCTGATGACGTGAACGCCCGCTGACGATGCGCGCCGACTCCAGGCGATGTTCCACTGCGTACTCGCTGATCTTGCTTTGCAATTGCCCGTACCGGCTGACTTCGGGAACCTTCAATGACTGGCGGGTTTCATCCGGCAAGGCATGCATCAACGAGGCATAAAAGTTATCGCCGTCGACCGGGACACTGTTAAGCGCCTCGCCCCGCTCATCAAATGCCTGATAGCTCGGGCCGCGCTTGACCAGATACTTGCGACTGCCAGCACCTTTTTCGCCAATCGCGTCCAGCAAGGTGCCGCTCACATTGCCATCGCGAACCTCCAGGCGCAGGTCCTGCGGCCAACCCGGCAGCTTGGCCAGTGTTTGCAAGGCCAGATGATAGCTGTCGGGTGAAGCCATATTTTCACCGTACAGCCCCGCATAAGCCCGCGCCAGGCGGCCTTGCCCCGCATACCAACGGCCCTGTTCCAGCAGGTGCAAGGGCAGCTTGTGGGTGGACTGCATACGTGCGACTTCTTCGGCATCGGCTTGAGCCAATACCCTGTGGGCCGCCGCGTCACTCAGCCCTGGACACTCGCGTTGCAGGCGGGCCACCCAGGGCGAGCGCGGCTCATTGCCTTTATAGAGGCTTTCGAAGATCGCCGGTTTGCGCGTACGGGCAAAGTCCGCCAATTGCTTGCTGAACTCTTGCGGCCTGGCCGCAATAACCCGCGCCGGTTCGCCACCGAGCATGGACGTTATTTCCCTTTCGCTCATCTGCGCCAGAATACGCTGGGGCAAGTCGCCGCTGAGCACGTCAGCGCGGCTGATGCGAATGGACGCCTTGCGCTGACGCAAGGGGATGACGCGCTCGGAGCCATATTTGACCGAACGCCCGCGCAACTGCGCCCCCTCGAACACTTCCAAGACCCGGCCCAATGGCCAGCGCGGCATTTGCGTGACCAGGGGCAGGCTGTACAGGTAGCGACCGTTGATCGGCCGTGCGCCCTCTAGTTGCTCGATCACTTGGACAACGCCTTGATCCGCCTCCAGCAGGCGCAGCGCATCGATCAGTGCCGGCGGTGGCAAGTCGTTGTCCAAGTGCATTTTGCGCAAGGTGTTGTCTTCTACGCCGCTGATATCGGCGGCTTTGAGCAGGGTTTCATCACTCAGGCCTTCAGTCACCGTGCCCATGCGCCGCAATAGTGTGAGCCGGTCCCAACTCAGCGGGCGCTCCAGGGTATGGCGCCAGGCACCGCTTCCATTGTGTTCGAGCAAAGGTTGGTAGGCCTCGGTGTCGGTGGGGTGACGAATGCGCCAGCGCTTCTGCGCCGTGTCCCATACCTGTTCGTAGACGTTACCTTCCAGGCGAATATAGGTTTTTCCGTCACGCTGGAACTGGCCTTGGGTGTTGGGTTCACCGTTGAGGGCAATGGCTTGCTCGTAGCCACTCAGGTCAGGTTTCCACAGCCGCGTCTCACCATTGGGCAAGGTCACCGACTCCAGGCTTTCGATCACCGGCTCTGCCTTGACCGACGCCAGCTTGGCCAGGCCCTTGCCTGCGCCTGCCGTCACGGCCAGCAACGCAAGATTCTGCGCTACATCCAACAGGTGCGCCTTGGCTGCCTGTCGATCGCCCTCGCTCCACTCGATGGCGCCAGCGAAACTTTCGTACAACAACTGCCCGGCCATGACCACGAGCATCAACTCCCCCAGCCCCGGTACGAACATCGATACCGTGGTGAGCAGCAACATGCCGAGATTGAGCAGGCGTGCGAGCTTTTCCGAGCGTACCCGCGCATCCACGTCTGCAGTGGGCACCGCGTGGGCACGCGCATCGGCGATCAGCTTGGCGCGTTGCTGATCGAACAAGTACCCCCACAACTCGATGTTTTCCACCCACAGACCATGGCCGGCACGCGGCCAGGCGGTAGGGGCAAGGAAGGGATCGGGGTTGGCCTTTCGGGCAGGGGGTGGTCCGGGTGGCAAGTGGCGGATTTCGGTAAAAATAGAAAATGGGTTGAAGCCATTGGCGAATTCATTGAGCAACGGCGCATACCCCGCTGCGTTGCGCGCAAACGAAGCGTCCGGTACCGCCTCGGTGAGCTGGCTGAAATAATCCGGGAGATCGGCATAGTCTACGAACTGGCTGAAAAACCTCTGGTACGGCGTGGGGTTGCCGTCATTGGGGGCGCGGGCGTCGCGTTCGGTAAAACGCTGCTTGAATGCACGGTCCATGGCCGCGGCGGTATAGCGTTTGAGGGGCGAATAGGGATCGTGGGGAATGTAGACAATCACTTCATCGGTGTAGCGATATTTTTCGCTGATCACAAAGATCACACAGCCGGTCATGCGGTGTTTCATCAGGCTCAGGTCTCGAAACCACACAGGCTTGCCACCCAGGCGCGGGAATTGCTCGCCCGCGATCACTGAAAGAATCATGCGATAGTCATCAGGCTCGATGTCTTTTTTCAGCAGCGCCATCTCTGCCGCGACACGCAGCGCCGCTTTCTGCGCCGTGGTGAACTTCTCACGCAGCACCTGTCCGGCCAGGCCATCTTTAGGGTGCACGTAGTCTTTGAGGTAAACCTGATACTTGGCGCCGACATCCAGGCTGCGACACAGGCCGGTGAACTGCGCGACAGTCAACGTTGTGGCGACGGGCTTGAACAGGCCAGTGATGCTGTCCTTTTCGATAAATCCTGATGTTTCATGGAAGGCGCCTGACTCAGACTCCGACGCCTCGAAGTTATGCAGCGCGGCCTGCAACAGCGGCAGCTTAAGCACGTCGTAGCTGGCAACATCGATACCGAGGATGCCGACTTCCACCGCCTGCCTGAGTTGCAAGAACGTGTTGTTGACGTCGAGAGTGACGTTGAATTGATCCTTCAGGGCCTGGACCAGCAGTGGCTCGACGAATTGATCCACTCCTTGCAGGCCGGCCATGGCTTTATCCAGGCTTATTTGCGCGGTGAAGCTGGCGATGGTTTGCGTGTGCAAGGCCTGGCGCTGGGCAGGGGTTGCCTGGCGATACCAGAGCGGCGGTTGCGCGGGGGCGGCCTTGAAGGCGGCCAGGCGTTCGGGCGTGGCGTTGATCAGCCAGTCGGGAATCGATTGCTCAATGAACACGCCATGCAAGCTGCGCGAAATTGGCGGACGTGACTGCGACGTGGAAGGGATGGTTTCGGGCATGGTGCCGCTCCTTTGATTGGGAGCGTCAGCACACCATGCCCGATGGAACGACCCGCGCTAGATAGTTAGCGCGGTGCCCGATGCCTCAGAAATTCTCCCGAGGGTTGAACGCGGCTTTTTTCGCCAGCGCCTGCCACAGCGCGATGGTTTCATCATCGGCCGTTTTAGGCATCATCGCCTTGAGCTGGATAAACAGATAACCGCGCTGTCCGCTCTTGTTCAGCAAACCATGGCCCTTGGCGCGCATGCGCTGGCCGTTCTGACTGCCGGCGGGCACCTTGAGGTTGATCTTACCGGTGAGGGTCGGCACCGCCACCTCCGTACCCAACGCCAGTTCCCATGGCGCCAGCGGCAGGTTGATGATCAGATTCTCGCCATCCACTTCGAACTTCGGATGCGGCGCAAACTTGATGATCAGATACAAGTCGCCATTGGCGCCACCGCCGATGCCCGGTGCGCCTTGGCCCTTGAGGCGGATGCGCTCGCCATCGGCCACGCCGGCGGGGATCTTCACATTCAGGCTCTTGGTGGTGTTGGTCACGTGACGACCCGAGGCGTCGTACTGCGGCACCTGGAAGCTGATCTGCTTGGATTCAGTGGACAGCGTTTCCTCAAGGAACACCGACAACTGCATCTCTACGTCCTGGCCCTTGCGCCCGGCTGGACGGCGCTGGCCACCACCGAAAGCATCACCGCGGGAGCCGAAGATCGAGCTGAAGAAGTCCGAAAAATCCTCGCCGCCACCGCCGCCAAAGCCGCCACGGCTCTGCCAGCCCGGTGGCCCCTGGAACGGTTGGCCATGCTGGCCGTATTTGCGCAGCTCGTCGTATTCGGCGCGCTTGTCGGCGCTTTTGAGCGCCTCGTAGGCTTCGGACGCATCCTTGAACTTGGCTTCGGCGTCTTTTTCCTTGCTGACGTCGGGGTGATATTTACGTGCGAGCTTGCGATAGGCCGCCTTGATTTCCTTGTCGTCGGCCGTCGGCTCTACGCCCAATATCTTGTAGTAGTCTTTGAAATCCATCGGCGGTTCACCATCCTTAATCGAGATCGCACAGCCCGGGGCACAACGTGCGCTGCATTGCACTTGTTGAGTGATGTGGCCAGGGGGTGCGTCAAAGTGTTATCGGCACTTGCCGTATGCAGCAGATGTGGGGGCAAATTCCGCGCTTTCAAGGCGTATTTACAGATAGCCGGCCTACGCATCCGCCTTCGACTGGCATACACTGCGCGGCCGTTTTTCAACCGGAACCTGATTGTCATGGAAAACTCATCCCCAGCCCGTGCCTGCGGCATCGACTTCGGCACGTCCAACTCCACCGTCGGCTGGATCCGCCCCGGCGAGGAGACGCTCATCGCGCTGGAGGACGACAAGATCACCCTGCCGTCGGTGGTGTTCTTCAACTTCGAGGAGCGCCGCCCGGTGTACGGTCGCCTGGCGCTGCATGAATACCTGGAAAACTATGAAGGCCGGCTGATGCGCTCGCTCAAGAGTCTGCTGGGTTCCAAGCTGATCAAGCACGACACCAGCGTATTGGGCACGGCCATGCCGTTCACCGACCTGCTGGCCCTGTTCATCGGCCAGCTCAAGAGCCGCGCCGAAGCCAACGCCGGCCGTGAGTTCGAAGAAGTGGTGCTGGGCCGCCCAGTGTTTTTTGTCGATGACGACCCCATGGCCGACCAAGAGGCCGAGAACACCCTGGTCGACGTGGCGCGCAAGATCGGCTTCAAGGACATCTCGTTCCAGTACGAGCCGATTGCGGCGGCGTTCGACTACGAGTCCACTATCCAGAAAGAGGAGCTGGTACTGATCGTCGACATCGGCGGCGGTACGTCGGACTTCTCCCTGGTGCGCCTGGCGCCGGACCGTCGCCACAATGACAACCGCCAGAGCGACATCCTCGCCACCGGCGGCGTGCACATCGGCGGCACCGACTTCGACAAGCAACTCTCACTGAACGGCATGATGCCGCTGTTCGGCTACGGCAGCCGCATGAAGAGCGGCGCCTACATGCCCACCAGCCACCACATGAACCTGGCCACCTGGCACACCATCAACTCGGTGTACTCGCAAAAATCCCAGCTGGCCCTGGGCAGCATGCGCTATGACATCGAAGACACCGGCGGTATCGACCGGTTGTTCAAGTTGATTGAACAGCGCGCCGGGCACTGGTTGGCGATGGAAGTGGAGGAAACCAAGATCCAGCTGACCCACGAGGACAGCCGCCATGTGGCGCTGGACCGTATTGAAGCTGGCTTGAGTGTCGACCTGAGCCGAGCGCTGTTCGAATCATCCATCGACAGCTTGCTGGAGCGTGTGCGAGGCAGCGTTACGCAGCTGCTCAACGATGCTTCGGTGAGCGTGGCGCAAGTGGACACGGTGTTCTTTACCGGGGGTTCCAGCGGGATTCCGGCACTGCGCCACAGCATTTCGGCGATGCTGCCGAATGCGCGGCATGTGGAAGGGAATATCTTTGGCAGTATCGGCAGTGGTCTGGCGATTGAGGCCAGCAAACGGTATGGCTTTTAAGCGGTAAGTCTTCAGCTGCAAGCGACAAGTTAAAAGCAAATCCGCTTTTACTTACCGCTTGCAGCTTGCAGCTCAAAGCTGCTTCTAAACCATCCCCCCAAGCTTCAACTCACTCTTGAGATACGCGTAATAAATCGGCCCCGCCACCACGCCGGGTAGCCCAAACGCAGCCTCGAACACCAACATCGCCAGCAGCAATTCCCACGACTTGGCACTGATCTGCCCGCCGACGATCCGCGCATTGAGGAAGTACTCGATCTTGTGGATCACGATCAGATACCCCAACGCTGCTACCGCCACCCAGATCGACAGCGACAGCGCGACGATGGTGATCAGGGTGTTGGACATCAGGTTGCCGATGACCGGCAGTAAGCCGAGCAGGAAGGTCAGCACGATCAGGGTTTTGGTCAGCGGCAGGTGAATCCCGCACAGCGGCAGCACCACGGCAAGGAAAACGGCGGTGAACGCCGTGTTGAGTGCGGCAATCTTGATTTGTGCAAAAACGATGTTGCGAAAGGCTTGGACCAGCAGGTGCAGACGGTCGAACAGTGCGGCAGCCAGGGGCTTGCGTTTGGTCAGGTCGGGCACGCGTTGCAGGGCGATGATGGCGCCTAGCACCATGCCGATCAGCAGGGTGACGAACATGTGGGCGGCATCCTTGCCCACAAGCTGCAGTTCGCTCAGGTGCTTGCTCAGCCAGTCGCCGATGGCGACACGGAACTCGGCGGCGCTGGCGGGCAGGTAGGCATCGAGAAACGGCGGCAACTGGCCCCGCGCGCGGTCGACCACACCCATGAATTTGTCGAGTGAGGCCCCAGGGTTTTCCGCTTCGTGGAGCAGGAAGCTGATGGCACCGGCAAATATCAGGGTGAGCACGCTGACGATCAGGGTGCCGAGCAAGGCCACCGCCAGCCAACGCGCGCGCCGGCCTTCGATCAGCCGTTGCAGTTGGGGGGTGAGCATATTGACCAGCTCGAACACCAACAGACCGGCCAACAGGCTGGGCAGCAATTTGAGCGGCAGTACCAGTAGCAGTCCGCCGAAAATGATGATGTAGCTGGCCAGCAATATCACGTGACGCTGAGAAAACGTTGGCATACAGCCTCAAAACGAACGGCCTTAAAGGATGGGCAGTCTGCCAGCCTTGAGAGAATCAAGCGAGTGGGTCAGAAGTGAATGCGATCAAGTGTGGGAGCAGGCGGCCTGCTCCCACCTGTGGGATCAGCCTTTGAGGCAAGTGCTCATGAATGTTTTGCGCGCATCACCAGTCAGCGCCTTGGTTTTCGCTGAGGCATTGCAATCCTTCATCTTCTGCTGTTGCGGTGTCAGGGTCTTGGCGTCATTGGCCGCTGGGGCGGACAGGCAGGTCTTCATGAACGCCTTGCGTTCGTCTCCCTTGAGCGTCTTGGTGGTCGCTTCGGCATTGCAGGTGGTCATTTTATTTTGCTGGGCGGTGGCAGCAAAGCCTTGGGAACACAGCAGCAGGCCCATCATCAACAGCGGAATTCGCAGCATCTTCATGGAGTTTTCTCCCTGTTACCGTGCCGGGCGGCACGGCCTACCCAGCAGTGTAGTCAAAGCTTGTTACATGTTCATCGACCACGGAGATGTGTCCGCCGGTACTGCTCAGGGGTGCAGCCCGCCTGTCGCTGGAACATGGCGATAAAGGCCGACGCGGTGCTGTAACCCAGGTCAAACGCCACATGTTGCACGCTGCGCTCGCTGTCGAGAGCCTCGATGGCCGCTAGGTAACGCAAGCGCTGGCGCCATTCGCCGAAGCTCATGCCCAGTTCCCGTACAAACAGGCGCGCCAGGGTGCGTTCGCTCACGTGGACTTGCTCGGCCCAATGCGCCAAGGCGCGGTTGTCAGCAGGGTCGGCCTGCATGCCTTCCAGCACGCCGAGCAAACCGGGGTGGCGGGCGTAGGGCAAAAAGCATTCGTGGATCGGCGCCTGCTTGAGCTGGTCTACCAGCACCTGGGCCAGGCGGATGTCGGCGTCGGTCTGCGGCATGTTCACGTCACGCAGGGCGAAATCGCTGAGGATAGCCTTGAGGATATCGCTGATCGCCAGGGTGCAAGGCTGCTGGGGCAACTGCTCGCAGAGTTCCGGCGCCAGCCCTACGGAGTGGTAGACGATCGCCTCGGCATTGTAGGAGCTGTGTTCGGTATGCGGCGGCACCCACACCGCGTATTGCGGCGGCGACATGAAGCGGTTGCCGGCCACTTCCATGCGCATCACACCGCTGGCCGAGTAATCCAGCGAGCCCCAGAAATGCTGGTGCGGCGTGCACTCGGTGTCAGGAGCGAAATCCGAATAGCGAAAGTACACCGGGCTAGGCAGCCGGGTGAAATCCGGAAGGCGTACGTTGTGCTTGGCCATATTGTCTGGATACAGAGGTGGTTTGGCTGGGTCGCAGTATAGGCTTCGATCCAGACAATGGATAATCCTGCCTCATCAACACACTGGGTTCCTTTCGATGCAATACACCTATCCCTTGCTGGCCATTTTCATCTGGGCCGGCAACACCGTCGTCAACAAACTGGCCGTGGGCGCGCTGTTCCCGGCAGAAATCGGTTTTTACCGCTGGTTGCTGGCGGCACTGTTGTTCACGCCGTTCATGATCAAGGCGGTGATCGCTAACTGGGCGCTGATCCGGCCGAACCTGGGCAAGGTGTTCATCCTCGGTGTGCTGGGTATGGCGGTGTACCAGAGCCTGGCGTACTACGCCGCGTCGCTGACCTCCGCGACCAATATGGGCATCATCCTGTCATTGATGCCGTTGATGGCGCTGACGGCGGCGATCATCAGCCTCGGCCAACGCTTGACCTACGGCGCGCTCACCGGTGCAGTGCTGTCGTTCGCCGGCGTGGTGGTGGTGGTCTGCGCCGGCAGCCTCGACGCCTTGCTGCAACACGGGGTCAACCGGGGTGACGGCATGATGCTGGTCGCGACCCTGGCCTACGCGGTCTACAGCACTTTGCTGAAAAAATGGCAGTTGCGTCTGCCGCCGTTGGTGTTGCTGTATTTGCAGGTGTTGGTGGCGGTGATGGTGCTGTTTCCGCTGTTTCTGTTCTCGGCGAAGGCAGGCTTGGGTTGGGCGAACATTCCGCTGGTACTGTATGCGTGCCTGCTGGCCTCGATGGTCGCGCCACTGGCGTGGATGCATTCGGTAAAAACCTTGGGCCCGAGCCGCACCACGCTGTTTTTCAACCTGCTGCCGTTGATCACCGCCTTGATCGCCGCCGTCGTGTTGAAGGAAGAATTGGCGCTGTACCACCTGGTGGGCGGTTTGCTGACCTTGGGCGGGGTGATTCTGTCGGAGCGCTGGACCACGCCGGTGCGTTAAACCCCAGCCTCCTTCAAGCGTCGGGCATGTTCGACAAACAGTCGGATCGGCTCGGCGCCCTTGCCCACCAGGCCCAAGGACTGGTTGACGATATCGAAGTGGTCCAGAGCGTAGTCATCGCCGATCACCAAGCCCAGGTGCGAGCTGTAGCGGCCGACCATGCCGTCGCACTGGCCTTTTTCGCGCACGAAGCTGCGGGCGAACAAGCGGCAACTGCGGTTTGTCCCATCGAACAGGTTGCGCCCACGGTCGGTGATGCCCGGCTGCAACGTCCCGGACCACGAGTAATAACGCACGCCGTTGACCTCTTCAGCCCCCTGCCCGCCCCATGTCTGCGGCAACCCCTGTGGATAGCGCTGATTGAACAGCGCCACGCCCGCACTGGTCAGCGAATGATGGGAGGCCTGCAAATCCATCTTGAAGCGTGGCCCGCGATAGCCGGTTTCCAGCATGCCCATCACCCCGGCAACCAGGTGAAACAGCGCGCTCATGATCCGGCCTTTCACGCCGTCCGCCGGGTAACTCAGGTGAATGTGGTCCGCCAGCTCCGAGCCATGGTTGGGCCCGGCCACGGACGTCACCGACGCCACCCACTCCGGGCGCTTGGCTGCCGCATACCGCGCGGTGAGCGAACCCTGGCTGTGGCCGATCAGGTTGACCTTGTCGGCCCCCGTTTCACGGCGGATGCGCTCGATCTGCACCAGCAATTGCTCGCCACGCACTTCGCTGGAATCCAACGGCGCCACCTGTACGGGAAATACCTGCGCCCCACCCGCCTGTAGCGCCGGGATGATGCCGTACCAATAGGGGAACCACCCGAGGCGCACGAACCCGAGCATCCCGGGGACCAGTACCAGTGGGTAACGCGTGGCTAACGACTGCGGCATGGGCCGAACGTCCTTGATCAGAAAAGACTCACCAGAGGCTAGCCCAGTCACGCGACGCGGTGATGACATAAATCCGATAAAACTTTTTGCGTGACGCGGGACTCACAACTTGGAGCGATCACGCCGGCAGAGCGTGGCGCAAAACCGGATTAGCACCAGGAGAATGAGATGACCGAAGCAAACTTGACTGACGTTGCAACCCTGCGCAATCGCGCTCGTCAGAACGTCGAAAACGGCGCAGTGACCGAAGGCTATGACGCCGACCGCGAAGAAATCATCCGCCTGCTCAACGCATCCCTGGCCACCGAGTTGGTCTGCGTGCTGCGCTACAAGCGCCACTACTTCATGGCCAGCGGCATCAAGGCGTCCGTCGCCGCCGAGGAGTTCCTCGAACACGCCACCCAAGAAGCCGAACACGCTGACAAACTCGCCGAACGCATCGTGCAGTTGGGCGGTGAGCCGGAGTTCAACCCGGACCTGCTGTCGAAGAACTCCCACGCGCAATACGTGGCGGGCAATAACTTGAAGGAAATGGTCTACGAAGACCTGGTCGCCGAGCGGATTGCCGTGGACAGCTACCGCGAAATCATCCAATACATCGGTGATAAAGACCCAACCACCCGCCGTCTGTTTGAAGAAATCCTGGCTCAGGAAGAAGAGCATGCCGACGATATGGCTGACATTCTAGAAAGCCTGTAACTGCGACATACAAAAGGGGGAGCCGGTTAGCCAGCTCCCCCCTTTTATTCATCTGCCGTTTCAGCCTTTAACGGTTTTCGGCGCCTTGCCTTCCTTCATCTGCTGCAGCAACGGTGCACATTCATTCGGTTCACCGCCACTCGGCGCGACCAATGCCAGCAACCCGGCCGCCGGCCCGGCAATCACACCCAACGCCACCATGCCCGCACCGCGCAGTGCCAGCGGAATGGCTTTCACACCTGCATTGGGCTTGATGAATGGCCCCTTGACGTACAGTGGTGAACGCAAGGAAAACAGGCGGAAGCCTTTCGACTCCGGCGTGATGGTCAGGTCCAACTGCTCGGTCGCCATGTTCGCCGTGCCATCGATGTAGATGATGGCGTTCTCGGTATCGAACACAAACAACCGCGTGGTCGCCAGGCCCGTCTTGATACCGAAGTCTGCCGCCGCGCAGTTGATCTTCACTTCCTTGTCGCCAAACAGGCGGCCTACCACGTAGTTGCCGACGTTGAGCCCGGCGATTTCCATCAGGCCACGGCTGATGGCGCCGTCGTTGATCAGCATCTTCAGGTCACCGTTGGAGGTGCCCAGCAGGGCCGCCACGGAATTGCCGCGTCCGGAAATGTCGGCATCGCCGTTGAGTTCGCCAAAGCTGGTTTTCATCGGTTCAAAGGTCGGGAAGAGCTGCTTGAGCTTGAAGTTACGCGCCGTGAGTTTGGCGCGGCCTTCCATTGGCATGATGCGGCCGTTCAGACGAATCTGCGCATCCAGCTTGCCGCCGGCCACGCCGAAACGCAGGGGCTCGAGGCTTAGCTCGCCGTCATTCAGGACCAGATGGGTGTAGAGGTCGGTAAACGGCAGATCGGCACTGTGCACGATGCGCTTGCCGGTGAACTCCACATCGGCATCCATGACGCGCCAGCGCTCGGTACGGAACTCCTCCACCGGCAGCACTTTGGTCGCCGGCTGTTTGCTGTCGCCACCACGAGCCTTTTGCTTGGCGTTGGAGTCGGCGCCGATCAGGGGTGCAAGGTCGGTCATCAGCAGTTGGTTGGACACCAACGCGCCACTGAGCTTGGGTCGTGGCTGGCTGGCGACGTAGGCGAGGTCGCCGTGGATATCGCTGTTGCCGATCTTGCCGTTGAAATTTTCATAGCGGAACGAGGCGCCGCTGGCTTCGTGCAGCTTGGCGATCAGGTGGCCGTCGGTGGAATAGGGCGGCGAATCCGGCAGGGTCACGCCGGTCAACGGGTACAGATTGCCCAGACTGGAGCCGGCGAGTTTCAGGCGCAAGTCGAGCGCGCCGAGGTTCAGCGGATCGGTCAGCGTGCCCGCGAGGGCGATGCGGGTGTCGGCAATCTTGACTTGGGCTTGCAGCGGGAACGGCTTGGCCGCGTCCTGCAAGGCCAGCAGGCCGCCGATCTTGCCACTGCCGTCGAGCTTCTGGCCGTGGTACTGGCCTTTGACCTTGAGGCCAAACGCATAGTCCTGGGGTGCGGAGCCTTTTTCCAGGGCCTTCTTGGCATCAGCGTCGCCGACGATTTCGCCGAAGGGAATGGGTTTACCCAGCGGATCGATGATCACATCCAGCTGAGTCTTGAGGGTCTGGTCGTCGAGGGTCACGTGGCCCTTGTCGAAGCCGATGGCGCCAATGTCCACCACCCAGCTGGAGGGCTCGGCATTCGGGTCCTTGGGGTCGAACTTGAAGGTCCAGTTGGCGCGGCCATCGGCCAGACGCTGCAACTGCGCGCTCGGCTCGGTGAGGTCGATGCGCGGGATGACCACACGCTGCACCAGCAACGCCAGTGGAGAAATGCGCAGTTCGACTTTTTTGAGGGTGACCATTTGCGGGGTTTTCGACCAGTCGGGATTGCCCAGGGTCAAGTCCTCGGCAATCACGTGGGGCCATGGCACCCAGGCGCGCCAGCCGCCTTCATCGGGCTCACGCGCCCACACCACCGCCAGGTTACCGTTGATGGCAAACGGTCGATGCAGCTCTTCGGAAACCTTGGCGTTCAGAGGCGGCTTGATGCGATTCCAGTCAAAGAACACCAGGACCAACACCACCACGGCGATTAACAGAACGAAGCTGGCGCAGCTCCAAGCGACAATTTTACGAGTGCGCGTCATTGCACAGGACTCCTGAATACGACTGGCTGGGTCACAGCCTTTGATGACAGCTTAATAGAACTACGACTGGCAAACCGCCTCGGGGTTTAACCCAATCCCCGATTTGCCGGGAAAAACCTCAATTTCTGACCACTTCGTCAGATTCCCCTTGCAACAGCGCACCATTGTTACCCACGTACGTGTCGAAAATACCCACCCCGGTGCAAAACCGCGTGCTTGAGAGGCCCGGTCTAGAGCCTCCGACCAGAACAATCAATTCTATTGATTATTACCATTGTGTTTATGAACTTTTATATCGACTTATCGAGAGTAGCATTAGCCCTGTACCCACTTTATCGCCCTCCCAAGGAGCAACCCATCATGAAACGCCAACTACTCGCTACCGCCCTGTTATCCATCCTGGCTTCCAGTGCCTTTGCCCTGCCAGCTGCCGAACAAGCTACCCCACAAGTCAAAGCTGACGCCGTTCATTTCAGCCAGACCGTAGCGCGCAGCGGTTCGCAAGAAGAAGAGAACCGTGACTACGCCAAAGGCGCTGTTGCTGAAAATGGTTCGGAACAAGCCAACAAACGCGCTTATACCGAAGGCCTGACCGAAAACGGTCGCAACCGCCTGGAACAAAAAGGCCTGGTCGAAGGTGGTGCTGATCGCCTGCTGGAACGCAACGCTGTTGCCGAAGGTGGCCGTGATCGCCTGGAACAGAAAGGTCTGGTTGAAGGCGGCGCTGAACAAGCCAACGACCGTGCTTACACTCAAGGTATCGCCGAAGGCGGTGCCGATCGTCTGCAAGAACTGCATCAAGCACAGAGCTAACCCCGTGGTGGTGTCTAGTCCTGAAATAGGTTTACACCTGTTTCAGTCTCAAAACGCTCGATGCACCGCATCGGGCGTTTTGTATTTCAGGGACATGTGTGGCCTTTCCCCGTTGTAGATCAGCACCGACTCACCCACCATCTTCACTGCATCCGCCAGATTTTTAGGGCGATACAGCAGAAACTCGGTCTTCAAAATGCCGTTTATCCGTTCCGCCAGAGCATTCTGGTAGCAGTCATAGCCGTCGGTCATCGAGCATCTGATGCCATGACTGGCGTGCAAGCGCTGATAAAGCTCAGAGCAGTATTGGGCTCCGCGGTCTGAATGATGGATTAGTGGAAGCGTGGTTTGGCGTTCACCAACTGCCTTTTCCATCGCTTTGATCACCGACTCGGTATGCAAACTCGCATGCACATGATGGCCTACGATCTTGCGCGAGTAAGCGTCTGTCACCAGGCTCACATAAGCCACGCTTTCCTGTGTCGGCAGGTAGGTTATGTCTGCAACCCACACCTGCTCTGGCCTGTTGGGTACGATCTGCTTCTGGCCCGCTTTGAGCAGGTTAGGATGGCGGCGAAAGCGGTGATGGCTGTCCGTCGTTTTGTGGTAAGCCCGTTTGCGCACAACCAGTTCTCGAGCGTTGCGCAGGATGCTGAACAGGCGGTCTCTGCCGACCTGCACTGATGCGCCAAATTCGACGCTCATCAGGTAATGCAGCTTGCGCGTGCCGATCCGTGGCTGGCGTCGGCGCTTTTCAAGAACAAAGTCCATCACCTCTTGATCTTGGCGAGCCCTCGCGTCGAAAGCCCGATTTCGTTGGTAATATGCTTGGCGCGAAATGCCCATGAACAGGCAAGCCCTGGTGATGCTCAGGTCTTGGATTTGCCCTTGCGAGAGGACTTGCCGGGTCGCTTTTTTACGACAGAAACACCGTAGTCATTCTTCAGAACATTCACGACGGCTTCGAAGAACTGCGCTTTCTGGTTGCTTAGCGCCAACTGCTCTTCGAGCTCTTTGATCCGCTGCTCGGGTGTTAGCGGGAGGGGTGGCTCAGTCATGGACCTGCTCCTCGGTTCTCGAATTGAGGCGCCCTGACTCCAGTCCTGCCGGCCGTGCTTGCGCAGCCAGACCAGTACCGTGGACCGGCCCTGAATGCCGTAGCGCCGTTGAGCCTCTTTATAACTCAACTCGCCCTTTTCGACCTGGTCTACGACCGATAATTTAAAGGCTAGCGTGTAGTCACGCTGGCTTCGCCTTTTGCCCGCATCCATTGGCTCCTCCTGAAGATAGGTCAGAAGGTGTAAACCTTATTCAGGACGGGACATGGCCCAGAAAAAAGCCCGATCTGTCGATCGGGCTTTTGCTTTCCTGTAGATCGCGTCACGCCCTTCCCCTGGCAAGTTCGACGCCACCGGAACTGTTTTGTTAGAGTGCGTCGCTGTACTTGCCGACAAAGCCCACCCGCCAATGCTGCCCCGCGCCGAACAGAAGCAACAGACCAGACTCGCCCTGATGGACGCAGCCCGCCATCTGATGGAGTGTGGCCGTGGGTTTGGCAGCCTCAGCCTGCGTGAAGTGGCGAAGACGGCCGGTATCGTGCCCACCGGTTTCTATCGGCATTTTGCCGACATGGACCAGTTGGGGCTCGTGCTGGTGAGTGAAGTCGGCCAGACCTTCCGCGCCACCATCCGCCTGGTGCGCCACAACGAATTCGTGATGGGCGGCATTATTGATGCCTCCGTACGTATCTTTCTCGATGTGGTCTCGGCCAACCGTTCACAATTCCTGTTTCTGGCCCGCGAGCAATACGGCGGCTGCCTGGCGGTGCGCCAGGCGATCGGTGCATTGCGTGAAGACATCACCCGCGACTTGGCCGCCGACCTGACGTCCATGCCAAAACTCCAGCACCTGGATGCCGAGGGCCTGCATGTGATGGCCGACCTCATCGTCAAAAGTGTGTTCGCCACCCTTCCCGATATCATCGACCCGCCGGCCCAGGCTCTGCCTGACCACCTGACGCCCCAGGCGAAAATCACCCAGCAATTGCGCTTTATCTTTATCGGCTTGAAGCACTGGCAAGGCCTGGGCAGCACCGAATAACGCAATCACCCCGCCGAGTGGAAACGCTTGGCCGTGGTGTAGCTCTTGCTCCAGTAGCTGTTGCTCAACGAATCAATACGGATGTTTTTGCCCGTACGTGGCGAATGAATAAATTTGCCCTCGCCTATATAAAGCCCCACATGGCTGACTTGGCCGCGGCCGTTTGATTTGAAAAACACCGCATCGCCGGGCTTGAGTGCGTTGCGCTTGATAGTCGGAGCCGTGGAGCGGTGCATGGCGGCGGTGGTGCGTGGTATCTGGATATTGGCTTCGGTCTTGAACAGGTACACCAGGAAGCTGCTGCAATCGAAGCCTTGCTGCACCGAAGAGCCACCCCATTTGTACGGCGTGCCAAGCAGTTCATGGGCACGGTCAACCACATCGTCAATGGCGGCTTCTTGTACTGAAGCGCTGAACGTGGGACGGGACTGCAGAGAGGCTGAAGCTGATGAAATGGCGAAAGACAGACTGACAATAACTAAACAACACAATGATCTAAACATGATAAACGTCGCAGTGGGTTGAACACGGCGCACAGACTAATGACACAGCAGGTAACTACTTGAACGGCAATTCCCCGAACAACGTAGGACAAATCCGAAAATGCCCATAACGAGTGCGCCAACCCAACCAGCGCACCATTTTTGATCATGCCAATAATATTCCCGCGCCCTATTTAGTGGCATCACCGCCCTGCTGACAGGGAATTCCTACTCTCCAACCGGGTTGGCAAGCCCCTTGCTCTAGCACTTGCATCGCTCATAGCTGGAAGCTTCCTGATGCTGGTGATCCACCGCCGAATCGCCCCCCAAGCCCTTTGGGTCGCCGAGTTGCTGCTGAACTTCGAAGCACGCAGTAAAAGCCGCCTGCGCTGTTTCAGTGCCGATGGTGAAGACGTCGGCCTTTTCCTGGAGCGTGGCCAGCCGCCGCTACACGATGGCGAATTCCTACAGGCAGAGGACGGACGCGTCGTACGCGTATGCGCCCGGCCTGAACAACTCTTGCACGTGACGTGCAACAGTGCATTTGAGCTGACCCGTGCGGCCTATCACCTGGGCAACCGCCATGTGGCGTTGCAAGTGGGCGATGGCTGGTTGCGCCTGCTCGATGACTATGTGCTCAAGGCCATGCTCGAACAGCTGGGTGCGCAGACCGAGACCATCGAGGCACCGTTCCAGCCGGAGCATGGCGCCTACGGCGGCGGCCACCATCACTCGCGCCATGGTGATGAAGACTTCAACTATCCGCCTAAGCTGCACCAGTTCGGCGTGCGTCTATGAACCCAGCCTGGGCGCTGCTGCGTCTGGCCAGTCCGCAATTGCCGATTGGCGGCTACAGCTATTCCCAAGGCCTGGAAATGGCGGTGGAGAACGGCCGCGTCAATGACGCGGCCAGCGCACGACGCTGGATCAGCGACCAGTTGCTGCTCAACCTTGCGCGTTTCGAGGCGCCGGTCCTGCTCGCCCATTGTCAGGCTGCCTTTGAGGCGGATTGGCGACGCCTGGCGCAGTTATGTGAAGAGCACCGCGCCAGCCGTGAAACCCGTGAGCTGTATCAGGAGAGCCGACAGATGGGCTACTCGCTGCAACAGTTGCTCAATGGTTTGCCGGAACTGGACGGCGCTGCCCGCGAATTTCTTGAGCAGTGCGGTGAGCCCCATCTCGCCCTGGGCTGGGCCTTGGCCGCACGCGCGTGGAGCATCAGCCCCGCCGATGCCCTCGCCGCCTGGCTGTGGAGCTGGCTGGAAAACCAATTGGCCGTGCTGATGAAAACCCTGCCTCTGGGCCAGCAAGCCGCCCAGCGCCTGACCAGCGAACTGCTGCCGCTGCTGCAACAAGCCCAGCAGGACGCCAGCCGCATTCATCCCGATCATTTTGGCAGCGCCGCCTTTGGCCTGTCCCTGGCGTCCATGGCCCATGAGCGCCAGTACAGCCGCCTGTTTCGTTCCTAGGAGAACACACTCATGAACACACAACCTTTACGTGTCGGTATCGGCGGCCCGGTGGGCTCCGGCAAGACGGCCCTGACCCTGGCCCTGTGCCTCGCGCTGCGTGATCGCTACAACCTGGCGGTGGTCACCAACGACATCTACACCCGCGAAGATGCCGACTTCCTGGTACGCAACCAGGCCCTCGCGCCGGAACGCATCATCGGCGTGGAGACCGGCGGCTGCCCGCATACGGCGATCCGCGAAGACGCCTCGATCAACCTGGAGGCGGTGGACCAACTCAACCGCCGCTTCCCGGGCCTGGACCTGATTCTGGTGGAGTCCGGCGGCGACAACCTCTCGGCCACCTTCAGCCCGGAGCTGTCGGACCTGACCATCTACGTGATCGATGTGTCCGCCGGCGACAAGCTTCCACGCAAGGGCGGGCCTGGCATTTGCAAATCCGACTTGCTGGTGATCAACAAGATCGACCTGGCGCCGCTGGTCGGCGCCTCGCTGGAGCTGATGAACAGCGACACCACCCGCATGCGCAACGGTAAACCCTTTGTGTTCAGCAACCAGAAAACCGGTGTCGGCCTGGATGACATCGTCGCCTTCATCGAACGCCAAGGCCTGCTGACCGCCGCCTGATCAACCCATAAGGAACCTGTCCATGAGCCTCAAGAAACTCCTCACCGCCGCCGCCCTGCTGCTAGCCCCTGCCCTCGCCTTCGCTCATCCGGGCCACGGCGACAACGGCCTGGTGGCCGGCATCAGCCATCCCTTGAGTGGCATCGACCACTTGCTGGCGATGGTCGCCGTCGGTTTGTGGGCCGCCCAACAAAAAGGCGCCGCTCGTTGGGCACTGCCTTGCACCTTTGTTGGCACCATGTTGATTGGCGGCGTACTGGGTTTTGAAGGCCTGGAGTTGCCGGCATTGGAAAGCGGAATTGCCGCGTCGGTGCTGGCCCTGGGCCTGGCGGTGGCGCTGGCGGTGCGGCCGCCGCTGTTCATGGCGGTGGGGGCGACAGCCTTGTTCGCACTGTTCCACGGTGTGGCACACGGCCTGGAGCTGCCGGACATGTCCAACCCTTGGACGTATGCGGCGGGTTTTGTCGGTGCAACGGCGGTACTGCACGCGGCCGGTTACGCCGTCGTGCGCCTCCTGCCGACGGCGGCGGCGCCGTTGGTGCGGATTGCGGGGGCGGCTTCGGCGGCGACTGGGGTGTGGCTGCTCGCCAGCTAAAAGCGGCAAGCCAAAAGCTGCAAGTAAAAAGCCAATCCGCTCTTACTTGCAGCTTGCCGCTCACAACTTACAGCTGCCCCTCTGCTACCATGCGCGCCTACGCCCCTGCCGTGACGACGCCAGCCAATGCCCAGCGCTTCCCAACCCTCCTTGAACACCGTGCTTACGCACTTCCACAGCCTGATCGTGCCGCTCTGGAAAGGCCCGGGCTGGAATGCCGAACTGGCATTGCCCTATGAGGCGTTGGACGCCGATCATCAACCGCTGCCTCCGCAACGCTACCGTGCCATGGCCTGCGCCCGTCAGTTGTACCTGTTCGCCAGCCTGATCGGCGAGCCGGGTGCCGCCTTCGCCGAAGACCGTGCGGCGGCACTGTTCCGCTCCCTGCAACGGCACTTCCACGACGCCGAGCACGGCGGCTGGTTCTACAGCGTCGACCCGTCCGGCCAACCGCTGGACAAGCGCAAAGACCTCTATACCCACGCCTTCATCATCTTCGCCTGCGCCCATTACTGGGCCAAGGTACGTGAGCCGTTGGTGGAGTCGGTACTCAATGCCGCCCTTGAAGTGGTCGCCGAGCGCTTTTCCACAGGCGACGGCCTGTACGAGGCCGTATTGGAGCGCAACTGGTCATCGCTCAAGTCGGGCCCGCTGCAAAACCCGCTGATGCACTTGGCCGAAGGTTTCCTCGCCACCCTCGCGGTGCGTGAAGATGCCAACGTGCAAGCCGCCCTGCTGGCGTTGGCGACGGCCATGCAGCAGCGCTTCATCGACCGCCAACACGGCGTGATGATGGAAAAACCGCTGGGCGCTGTGGATAACTGGTTCGAGCCGGGGCACCAGTTCGAATGGTTCTTTTTGCTGGAGTCTTCGGATGTGCTGCGCGGTACGCCGCTGCATGCGTCCCTGACGCGTGCTTTTGCTTACGCAGAGCTCAAGGGTGTGGATAACGTCAGCGGCGCGGTCAGCGGCATGTTGGCGTTGGACGGCACAGTACGCGACGGCACCCAGCGTATCTGGGCTCAGGCCGAGTACCTGCGGGCACTGACCTTGCGACCAAACAGCGAAGCGGTGCTGCAACGCCAATTGCTGGCGCTGCAGCAGCACTTCCTCCATGCAAAAGGCTGGAATGAATGCCTGGATGCCAAGGGCGTCGTGAGCCGACGGGACATGCCGTCGACCACGCCTTATCATTTGGCGACTTGTTACCAGGGCCTCACGCAATCCACTTGCGATCTCCGGTAAAGCTGATCGTCAACCAGCGCGCCGCATCCGGTGTGCCGAGCCCTGTGGATATCTCTTCGCGCAGCCCATCAAGGGTCGCGACGTTATCCACCGGGTAATCCGCCGGCAACACCACATGAATTTCGATAAACCGCGCCCGTCCGTGCTTTTGTACGTAAGACACGTAGTCGTCGAAACCATGCCTGGCCTGGGCCGCATCCATCACTTCGCGCACTTTGTCGTCCAACTGGTCCGGAGCAATGCCCAACACCTCGCGCAAGGCCGGACGCAGGATCTTGAACGCCGGCGCCAGCATGCTCAGGGCCAGCAGGATCAGGATCAGTGGGTCGACATACACCGCCCATTCGGCATAGCCCTGGGACTTGAGCAACAGTGCTGCCAGAAAGCTGATCAGCAGGCCCACCGACAGCATCGCGTCCACCAGCCAACTGATGTTGTCGAACTGGATCAGCGATGATTTCAGCCTGCGATTGCGATATCGCACGTAGAAAAAGTAGGCGAATTCGACAACGGTAAACACCGCCGCGTAGATGATCACCAACCCCAATTCGATCTCGCGTCCGCCATTGATAATGCCGAACACGCCGTTGAGGAACGCATAGATGGCGATCAGTAACAGAAAGCTGCCTTCGATCAGCAGCACCATGGGCTCCAGGTGCCAATAGCCGAACTGGAAACGCTCGTTGCTTTTCTTGGCGATCAGCTTGGCCGTGATCAGCATCAACACCTTGATGGCGGTGGCGATCAGCGAGAAAAAACCGTCGAACAGAATGGATTGGGCGCCAGAAATCACACCCGTGACAATCCCGGCGATCGCTACGGCGAACATCAGGATGGTCGATTGTTTGAGCAGTGCCTGCTCACCTCGGTTACTCACATTTCCTCCCGTCAAAACCTTAAATCCGCACAGTGCGGAGGGGTTTTCAAGAAGGGAGTGTACCTTATGACTTGTTTTGGCCGATCTGACGCCATCGCGAGCAAGCCCGCTCCCACACTTGACCGAGTTCCAACATATGAATGCGGTCGAATGTGGGAGCGGGCTTGCTCGCGAAGCAGGCGACGCGGTCTAGAGCCTTACTTGGCGCTGCGCTCAATCGCAAACCCGGCCCAGGTCTGGCTCACTGGCATCAGCTCCAACCGGTTGATATTCACATGCGCCGGCGTGTTCATCACCCAGAAAATCGTGTCAGCAATATCCTGCGGCTGGATCGGCTCGGCCCCCGCATAGGTCGCGTCATACCGCGCTTGGTCACCGCCGAACCGTACCAGCGAGAACTCGCTCTCGCACAGGCCTGGCTCGATGTTGGTCACGCGCACGCCGGTGCCTTGCAGGTCGCAACGCAGGTTCAGCGAGAACTGCTTCACGAACGCCTTGGAACCGCCATACACGTGGCTGCCCGGATACGGGTAGTTACCGGCAATGGAACCCAGGTTGATGATGCCCGCGCCGCGACCATGAGCGATCAGGCGTGGCAGCAGCAGGTTGGTGGTGGTCAGCAGGCCCTTGATGTTGGTGTCGACCATGGTTTCCCAATCGTCGAGGCTGCATTTGGGCGCAGGGTCGGTGCCCACCGCCAGGCCGGCATTGTTGATCAGCCCGCGCAGCTTGGCGAACGACGGCGGCAGGTTGGCGATGGCGTCTTCCATGCCTTTGCGATCCCGCACGTCCACCACCAGGCCATGCACTTCGGTTTGCTTGGAAAGCTCTTCGACCAGCGCATTCAGGCGGTCGGCGCGACGGCCGGTGAGCACCAGTTTCCAGCCGGCTTCGGCAAAACGACGGGCGCAGGCTTCGCCGAAACCTGAGGTTGCGCCAGTAATAAACAGCGTGTCGGACATGGTGTTCTCCTTGCGGGCATCGGGAAAAAATCAGCCAGCAGAATGCCCTTACGCCGCGTTTGCGGCAACCGCTAAGCACACAACTTGATACATACCTGATCACTTTTTAATCAACTCTCTCAAAGCCATACAAACCTTGGCTTGCAGCTATGTGCGCGCAGGTTATCCACAACTGCGCCCACAGTCTTTGGGGGCAAGTACAAAATGCTTCAGGCCGCTATTCACATGGGCTCCAGGCGGTTTTACAAAGTTTTTTGCTTGACCTTGGCCGGGGCGTATGTAGGCCTTTCCCCGCTTGAAAAATAAGAACGATGGCTCCAGGCCAGTTATTCCGGCCCCTGCGGCGGTCTTTCCAGAGTTTAGTCACAGACTTATCCACAGGTCGGCGAGACATATTCCGGTCATATACCTGTGTCTATAAACAGGTTGACAAAGGCCTCGACTGGTTGCCAAAAACCAGCTGATCAAAAAACAACCATCACGCTACAAGCCACGCAGTTATTGGCTTTCAGGCAGCTACTCCCACGTTACCCACAGCCGGTTCCACAGCGGATGGGGACAAGTCAAAACTGTGACAAAACAGGGATTTGCGGCGGCTATATGTCGCGCTTTGGAGGGAGGCTGGATTTGTTTTCCACAATTTCCAGACTGGCCTGTTGATAGCCTCAAAATGAATGTGGGAGCCGAAGCTCCCACAGGGTCATGCCGAAACATCTATTCGTTAATGCCCGCCCAGATAGGCGTTGCGCACTTCCTCATTCACCAGCAATTCCTTACCGGTGCCCGTCAGGCGAATCTCGCCATTGACCATCACATACGCGCGGTCCGACAGGCGCAGCGCATGGTTGGCGTTCTGCTCCACCAGGAAAATGGTCATGCCGGTTGAGGCCAGCTCGCGCAGGGTCGAGAAGATCTGCTTCACCACAATCGGCGCCAGGCCCAGGCTTGGCTCGTCCAGCAGCAACAGCTTGGGGCGGCTCATCAAAGCGCGGGCGATGGCGAGCATTTGCTGCTCGCCGCCGGACATGGTCATGGCGCGCTGGTTACGTCGCTCCTTGAGCCGTGGAAACAGCTCGAACATGCGCTGCATGTCATCAAAGGCATACTTGTCGCCAATGGGGATGGTGCCCATCAGCAAGTTTTCCTCGACGGTCATGTCGGGGAACACCCGGCGCCCTTCCGGCGACTGCGCAATACCGTTGGATGCGATGTAGTGCGAAGACTTGTGGGTAATGTCGACGCCGTTATAGAGGATCTGCCCCGACTCCGCCCGAGGCTGGCCGAAGATCGACATCAGCAGCGTGGATTTACCCGCGCCATTGGAGCCGATCAGGCTGACGGTTTCGCCTTCGTTGATGTGCAGCGAGACTTTTTTCAGGGCCTGAATCGGACCGTAATACACGTCCAGGTCCTTCATTTCGAGGATAGGTGCACTCATACCAACTCCTCTTCATCGGCGCCCAGGTAGGCGGCAATCACTTTTGGGTCGTTGCGGATCGCGTCTGGCCCGCCCTCGGCGATCACGTTGCCATGGTCAAGCACCACGATGTGGTCGGAAATACTCATCACCATGCCCATGTCGTGTTCGATCAGCACCACCGTCAGGTCGTGTTCGTCGCGCAGCAGGCGAATCATCGCGCTGAGGGCTTCGGTTTCCTGGGGATTGAGGCCCGCTGCGGGTTCGTCCAGGCAGATGATCTGCGGCCGGGTGCACATGGCACGGGCGATTTCCAGACGGCGCTGCTGGCCGTAGGAGAGTTCACCGGCCAGGCGGTTGGCGCAGTCCACCAGGTCCACCACTTCCAGCCAGTAGAAGGCGTGGTCGAGGGCGTCGCTTTCAGCCTTGCGGTAGGCCTTGGTATTGAGGATGCCCGCGAGCATGTTGCGGTTGACCCACATGTGCTGGGCCACCAGCAGGTTTTCCACCACCGACATTTCCTTGAACAGGCGAATGTTCTGGAAGGTCCGCGCCAAGCCAGCGCGGTTCACCAAGTGGGTGCCGCCGAACATCTTGTAGAACACCCGGCTGAAGAAGCTTTTGGGCGACACGAAGTCGGTGGGCTGGAAACGTTCGCCGAGCAGCTGGATTACGTCTGTTTGTTTGCCGCGAATGTTGAGCTGGATCTTGCCGCCGCTGGCTTTGTAGAAGCCGGTGAGGCAGTTGAACACCGTGGTCTTGCCGGCGCCGTTGGGGCCGATCAGCGCGAAGATCGAGTTGCGTTCGACCTTGAGGCTCACATCGCTCAAGGCCTTGATGCCACCAAAGTGCATCATCAAATGTTCCACGGAGAGCACGACTTCCTTGCTCATGGCGCTACCCCCTTGCGTGGCGTCACGCCGGTGCGGCTGATCCGGATCAAGCCGCGCGGTCGCCAGATCATCATCACCACCATCAACACACCAAACAGCAGCACGCGGTATTCGGAGAAGCTGCGCAGCAGTTCAGGCGCAACGGTCAATACGAATGCCGCAATTACCACACCTACCGTCGAGCCCATGCCGCCCAGTACCACGATGGCCAGGATCAGCGCCGACTCGAAGAAGGTGAACGACGACGGGTTGACGAAGCCCTGATAACTGGCAAAGAACACCCCGGCCAAGCCGGCAGTCGATGCCCCGATGGTGAATGCCGAGAGCTTGACCAGCACGTGGTTCAGGCCCATGGAACGGCAGGCGATTTCATCTTCGCGCAGGGCTTCCCAGGCACGGCCGACCGGCATGCGGGTCAGACGATGCTTGATGTACAGCACGGCCAGCACCACCAGGAACAGCACGATGTAGATGAACAGGAATTTGATATTGGGGTTGTAGTCGATGCCGAAGAATTCATGGAAGGGAATCCCGCCATCCTTCGCACGCTTGCCGAACTCAAGGCCGAGGAAGGTCGGCGATGGCACCGGCATGCCGTTTGGACCGCCGGTAAATGACAGCCAGTTATTGAGCACCAGACGGATGATTTCACCAAAGCCCAGGGTCACGATGGCCAAATAGTCGCCATGCATTCGCAACACTGGGAACCCGAGTATGCACCCCGCCAGCGCCGCCGCGATGGCCGCCAGTGGCAGCACCGTCCAGAAACCCAGGCCGAGGTATTGATAACCCAATGCCAGGCCGTAGGCGCCAATGGCGTAGAACGCCACGTAACCCAGGTCGAGCAGCCCCGCCAGGCCGACCACGATATTGAGGCCCAGGCCGAGCAATACATAGATCAGGCCGAGTATCACCACGGTGAGCAGGTATTTGTTGGCGAAAATCGGAAACACGATGGCGATCACGATCAGTGCCGGGATGATCCAGCGCAGCCGCGACTTGTAGTCCGGCGCCAGTACATGCACGCCAGAGCCACTGCTCTCGAAGCCCTGCAGAATCTTCAGGCCCCTGGGGGTTTGCAGGAACAGGCTGATGGCAAAGCGGCCGACCATCACGATGGCCACCAGCAGGCCCACGCGGGCCGGTTCCAGGTTGAAGCTGTAGCCGTCGAGGACCACGCCGACGATGGGGCCGAACACGACCAGGGAAATCAGCCCGGCGAGGACTGTATCGACCACACTTTTCTTGATATCGATAGGTTTGGCAGCAGACATGTTTACACCTTCGCCACGAGTGGGCGACCAAGCAGGCCCTGGGGACGGAAAATCAGAATCACCACCAGCAGGGAGAAACTGAACACGTCTTTGTAATCAGAGTTGATCAACCCTGAGAACAGCGACTCGGAGATACCGAGAATGATCCCACCCAGCATCGCTCCAGGCAGGGAGCCGATGCCGCCGAGCACCGCTGCGGTAAACGCCTTGATGCCGATGATGAAGCCGGCATAGAAGTCGAAAGTGCCGTAGTTGAGGGTGATGAGCACGCCGGCCAGTGCAGCCATGGCGGCGCCGATGACGAATACGTAGGAGATCACCCGGTCGGTGTTGATGCCGAGGATCGACGCCATCTTGCGGTCTTGCTGGGTCGCGCGGCACATGCGGCCGAGCTTGGTGTATTTGATGACGTAAGTGAGCAACGCCATGCCGGCGAAAGCGGCGACCAGAATGAAGACTTTGGTGTACGTCAACTGAACGAAGCCGCTGCCGATGTCGACACGCCACGCCCCGGCCAGCAGGGTGGGAATGCCTTGTTGCTTGGCACCCTGGGCGATTTGCGCGTAGTTCTGCAGGATCAGCGAGATACCGATGGCGCTGATCAGCGGTGCCAGTCGCGTGGAGTTGCGCAGCGGTTTGTAGGCGACACGCTCGATGACCCAACCGTACACGCCGGTGACGACCACGGTGAAGATCAAGGTGCCGAGAATGAGCAGCGGGAAGGATTCGATGCCGAAGTAAGCCAGCAGTGCCAGACTGATCGCCGCGAGGTAAGCGGAAATCATATAAACCTCGCCGTGGGCGAAGTTGATCATGCCAATGATGCCATAGACCATTGTGTAGCCGATGGCGATCAGGCCATAGACCGACCCGAGGGTCAGGCCGTTGACCAGTTGCTGCAGGAAAATACCATCCATAACGCAATCTCACGCGGTGAGCACCTGCACACCGGTGGGTGTGCGGCGCTTCTGGAGGAAAAGACAGATCTCGATCACGACACCGCTCCCACATGGGGAATGCGGTGTTAAGGATTACTTCTGTTTTTCCAACTGGTGGTATTTGCCGTCTTTGTCCCACTGGTAAACCACGTAGTCGGAGATTTTCAGGTCGCCCTTCGAATCCCAGGCTTTTTCGCCCATGACGGTTTTTACCGGATGAGCCTTGAGCCACTTGGCGGCGTCTTCGCCCTTGTTGGACTTGGCGCCATTGAAGCCGGCGGCCAGGGCCTGGACCGAGGCGTAGGCGTACAGGGTATAGCCTTCCGGCTCAGTGCCGTTTTTGCGGAACTCTTCCACCACGGCCTTGCTGTCTGGCAGCAGGCGCGGGTCGGCGCCGAAGGTCATGTACACGCCATCGACGTATTGTTTGCCGCCAGCGGTGGCAACCAGTTCATCGGTCACAACACCGTCATCGGACATGAATTTCACGTCTTTCAAACCGGCTTCACGGATCTGGCGAACCAGAGGACCGGCTTCCGGGTGCAGGCCGCCGAAATACACGACGTCGGCACCGGTAGAGCGGATCTTGGTGACCAGGGCGCTGAAGTCTTTCTCGCCACGGGTCAGGCCTTCTTCCAGCACCGGCTTGACGCCGCGCTTGGTCAACTGGGCAGCGGTGGCATCAGCCAGGCCTTTGCCGTAGGTGTCCTTGTCATTGATGACGGCGACTTTCTTGCCCTTGAGTACGTCGACGATGTAGTCGCCGGCAACGATGCCTTGCTGGTCGTCACGGCCGCACATGCGGAACATCGCGCCCAGGCCACGCTCGGTCACTTGTGGGTTGGTGGAGCCTGGGGTGATGGCAATGATGCCGGCTTCGTCATACACCTCAGAGGCCGGAATGGTGTTGGACGAGCAGAAGTGCCCGACCACGCCGATCACTTTGTCCTGGTCAGCCAGGCGGTTGGCCACGGCCACGGCTTGTTTGGGTTCGCAAGCATCGTCGCCGGCCACCAGCACGATTTTTTCGCCGTTGATGCCGCCAGCCTTATTGATCACATCGGCTGCCGCCTGGGCACCCTTCATGTACTGCTCACCGAAAGCGGCGTTGGCGCCGGTCATGGGCCCCGCTACGCCAATCTTCACATCAGCGTGAACAAACGTAGAAATGCCCAGTGCCGCTGCAACGGCGAGGGCCAGAAAACCTTTCTTGTAAAACGTCTGGGACATGAGTGGTGCTCCGATATTTTTGATTTTTGGCACGACAACTTGCGTTCAAACTTTTCACCGAAAGCCCAGAGCAAGGCGCGTGCCATTACGTTTTTATTCTTCAAAAAGACACGGTGTCATTGTTATTACAGGTGTTTCGCCTCCATTCGCCAGCACGTGCAACCCTCTAGCCTCTAAAGGTGCAACCAAAGAATCCGAAAAGTACAACCACGACAGGTCGCACCTGCAACCAAACCAATAAACGACAGATCCTGACGCTGTAACAGAGGGCGTAACGGAACTGCACATTTACAGTGCGTGACTGCTACGACTTGCACCAATACAGATTAGTAGCCTGCTAAGAAAATGCAGGCTTCTGAGCGCTATTTCGCTGATCAGATCACGATCCTCAGGCATTGCCCCGCGTGATACAGCGAGAATCCAGCTTCATAAAGACAGCTGCGCAGGGCGACTCCGGCCAGCGGTTGCATGGGGGCGAAAGGAATCGGTAAAGCCTGGGGATTCTGGTGACATAAGTAGTCGGCGAACGCCTTGCCGACGACGCTGCCGGTGGTCACGCCACGGCCGTTGTATCCCGTAACTGCCACGAGGCCAGGGGCGGGTTCGAACAACCGCATCAAGTGGTCCGGGGTAAAGGCGATGCAGCCAGTCCAGGTGAAATCCCACTGCACCGATTTGAGGTACGGGAAGTAATGTTGCTGCACCCGATCGGCCCACGCCTTGAGGAACCAGGCCGGTTTCTGGTTGCCGTTGCCCAGGCTGCCGAGCAACAAACGGCCATCGGCATCGCGGCGGATGCTGCTCAACACTTGGCGTGTGTCCCAGGAGCCTTGGCCACCGGGCAGAATCTGATTGGCAGCATCGTCCGTCAGCGGGGCCGACGCAACCTGGTAGTAATAACCGGGGAAAAAATTGCGCCGCAGCGCGGTCCATTCGCCCTCGGTGTAGGCGTTGGAGGCGATCACCACCTGCGCAGCCTGCACTGAACCCTGGGCGGTCTGCACCGACCAGTGCGAACCTTGGCGCTCAAGCTGAGTGACCGGCGAGTGATCGAATAACTGCCCGCCCAGCCCCGCGGCGGCATTGGCCAAGCCACTGGTGTAGGCCATCGGGTTCAACGTGCCGGCGCGCCGGTCCAGCAAGGCGGCGGCGATTTTCCTGGTGCCCGTGGCTTGCTCGCAGGCCTGGCCGGTGAGTAGCTCAACCGGTGCGCCACGGCGTTTCCATTGTGCTTCACGGCTGCGCAAATCCGCCTCGCCGCGGGCGTTGTGCGCCATGTGCAAGGTGCCCTCGCGGCGCAGTTGACAATCGATGTTGTATTTGTCGATCAGGCTGAACACCAGCGACGGCGCCGCGCCCAACATGCGGTTGAGCTGGCTGCCCACCGCTTCGCCGAAACCGGCTTCGATCTCGTCCGGCGGGATCCACAGGCCGGCGTTGACCAACCCCACGTTGCGTCCAGAACCACCATGGCCGGTACGATGAGCCTCCAGCACCGCGACGCTTTTACCTTGTTCCAGCAAATGAATGGCCGCCGACAGCCCCGTAATCCCGGCGCCGATCACGCACACATCCACCTTGACCTCGCCCTTGAGCGCGGCACGGTCCGGCCGGCTGGGGGTCAGGTGTTCCCATAGACATTTTGTCTGCATATCTGCTCCTGGGAGCAGCGGCAAGTTTCAAGCTACAAGCGGCAAGCTAAAAGCCAGATTGCTTCTAACTTGGAGCTTGCAGCGTGCAACTTGAGGCTGGAATCAATCGAATGTAATGCCTTGTGCCAATGGCAGCTCAAGCGAGTAATTGACGGTATTGGTCTGGCGACGCATATACCCGCGCCACGCATCCGAGCCCGATTCACGCCCGCCGCCGGTTTCTTTCTCGCCGCCAAACGCGCCGCCGATTTCCGCGCCGCTCGGGCCGATGTTGACGTTGGCGATGCCGCAGTCGCTGCCCACCGCCGACATGAACTGCTCGGCTTCACGCACGTCGGTGGTAAAGATGCACGACGACAGGCCTTGAGGCACGGCGTTGTTGAGGCGCAGGGCTTCGTTGAAGTCGTTGTAGCCGATCACATAGAGGATCGGGGCAAAGGTCTCGGTGCATACCACGTCGCTTTGCTCGGGCATTTCCACAATGGCTGGCGAGACGTAATAGGCGTTGGGGAATTGGTCTTCCAACTGACGCTTGCCGCCGAACACCTTGCCGCCTTCGCTCAAGGCTTGCTCCAGGGCGTCCTGCATGTTGTCGAAGCCGTGCTTGTCGATCAGCGGGCCGATCAGGTTGCCTTCCAATGGGTGGCCGATGCGCACCTTGGAATAGGCGGCCTTGAGACGGGTGACGATTTCTTCTTTCACCGACTCATGGGCGATCAGGCGCCGCAGGGTGGTGCAACGTTGCCCGGCGGTACCGACGGCGCTGAACAGGATGGCGCGCACGGCCATGTCCAGATCGGCGCTAGGGCCGAGAATCATTGCGTTATTGCCGCCCAGCTCGAGGATGCTGCGGGCAAAACGTGCGGCGACCTTCGGCGCCACCTCGCGCCCCATACGCGTGCTGCCGGTGGCACTGATCAAGGCGACGCGCGGATCATCCACCAATGCGGCGCCGGCGTCGCGGCCGCCGATGATCACTTGGCTCAGGTACTCCGGGGCGCCGTCGAATTTCTTCAGCACACGCTCGAACAATGCCTGGCAGGCCAGGGCCGTGAGCGGGGTCTTTTCAGAGGGTTTCCAGATCACGGCGTTGCCGCATACCAGCGCCAGGGTGGTGTTCCACGCCCACACTGCCACCGGGAAGTTGAACGCGCTGATCACGCCCACCACGCCCAGCGGATGCCAGGTTTCACGCATATGATGGCCAGGGCGCTCGGAGGCGATGGTCAAACCGTACAGCTGGCGCGAGAGGCCGACTGCGAAGTCGCAGATGTCGATCATTTCCTGCACTTCACCCAGGCCTTCCTGGGTGATCTTGCCGGCTTCCCAGGACACCAACTCGCCCAGGTCTGCCTTGTATTCGCGCAACACGTCGCCGAACTGACGCACCAGTTCACCACGGCGCGGTGCCGGCACTTTGCGCCAGGCTTCGAATGCATGCTCGGCGCGACTGACCTGTTGCTCCACCTCGGCGGCACCTTCCCAATGCACACTGCCGATTCGGCTGCCATCAATCGGCGAATGCACGGGCTGCTTGCCCGACTGGTACAGCGCCGGGTTTACCCCGAGACGATCAAGCAATGCGGCAACCATGGGTCACTCCTTCAATCTCAAACAGAAAATTCGCGCCGCCATCGACACGGCGATCCAGAGCTTATTTGTAGCTGGCCCAAGACTTGCCAACAAACGACGATTAGGCGAGATATCATTCCGTTTACTCATGCAAAGAATAAAAAGAGGCGTGCCGTGCTGAACAAAAGACATTTGCCCTCGATCACTGCCCTGCAGTGCTTCGAAGCCGCCACCCGCCACCTGAGCTTCACCCGCGCTGCCGAGGAGCTGAACCTCACGCAGAGCGCAGTGAGCAAGCAGGTGGCGCAGTTGGAAGAATTGCTGCAACACCTGCTGTTCCGCCGCGTGCGCCGGCGCTTGCAGATGACCCCGGCGGGCGATTTGTACCTGGTGGAAGTGCGCAAGATCCTCACGCAAGTGGAAATGTCCACCCATTATCTGCGCTCCTATGGCGGCGAAACCGAAGTGCTGCGGGTGTCCACGCCCTACACCTTCGGCGCGCGCTGGCTGGTGCCGCGCCTCAAGGGCTGGCGGCTGCGCCATCCGCAGATCCACTTGGATCTGTGCAACGAGCAGGAGCCGGACGAACTGCTGCAAGGCAAGGCCGACATGGCCTTCTACTTCGGCCAGGGTTCACGCCCCGGCACCGAAAGCCTCAAATTGTTCAGCGAAGCGTTGGTGCCGGTGTGCGCGCCAGAAAGCCTGCAGGCCCAGCCGTTCACCGATCCCACGCAACTGAGCGACCTGGTGCTGCTGCAAAACGCTTCGCGTCCCCAGGGCTGGCACGACTGGTTTGCCAGCCAGGGCTTCCACACCGAGCACAGCTATCACGGGCCACGCTTCGACACCTTCTATATGTGCATTCGGGCCGCGCAGGTGGGCTGTGGCGTAGCGTTGCTGCCGCGCTTTCTGGTGGAAGAAGAGTTGGCCGAAGGCAAGCTGGTCATTCCCTGGCAGCATGCAATGCCGAGCCAGGATGCGTATTACCTGGCCTACCCCGAACATTCGGCGGAGGTGCCCAAGGTGCGTGAATTTGTGAAGTGGATGATGGAGCAGGTGCTTTAGCGCCTGGAGAATTGAAGTGCGCCCCAGAAGTTGGACACCCATCCAATTCTTGGGGCGTATTTTTCATGAGTAAGTACACGACGCAGTTCAAGCTATCCGCTATTACCACTTTCCTTGAGAAAGGCCGAGGCTTTCGCCGTATCGCCGCTCAATTTCAAATGGACCCTACATTGCTTCGTCGCTGGGTCGAGGCGTATCGATTGCACGGTGAGGCCAGTTTGAGCACCACCGGCCAACGTTACTCCGCCTTGTTCAAGTTCTCCGTCCTACAACGCATGTGGCGTGACTCCCTTTCCTTACGCCGCGCAGCGGCGCTTTTCAATTTGGGTAACTCCACTCAGGTGGGCAGATGGCAGCAGCAGTATTACAGTGGCGGCATTGAAGCCCTGGAGTCAGGGAAAAAAGGACTGTGTACCGTTATGTCTAAGCCACCCATTAAACCACGTAAATCTTCTGCCCCAATCACTGCCCCTGAGCCCGAACACAAGACGTTGCTCGATGAGCTCAAGTATCTGCGCATGGAGAACGCCTACCTAAAAAAGCTTGGGGAGTTAGGCGAGGCAGTGATGAGGCGGGAGAAAGAACAGAAGAAAAAGCCCGATTAGTCAGTGAGCTTAAGCAAGAGTTTTCCTTGAGTGAGTTGCTCAAGCTGGTGAGCCTTGCGCGAAGCACGTACTACTACCAACTCAAAGCGATGGGCGTTGCAGACCGGTTTGCCTCGGTCAAAGCAGCTATCCAGAACCTCCAGAATGAGCATATGGGCTGTCTTGGTTATCGTCGTATGACTTTAGAGCTTCGTAAAGAACGACCACAGATCAACGGGAAAACGGTACGTCGGCTGATGGGGGAGCTGGGTCTGAAATGCACCGTGCGACCAAAGAAATACCGGTCGTATAACGGACCGATGGGAGATGTATCGCCCAATACACTGGCTCGTCAATTCGAGGCTGAGAAACCGAATCAGAAATGGGTAACTGATGTCACCGAGTTCAAAGTGGCTGGCAAGAAGATGTACTTATCTCCAGTTTTAGATTTGTACAACGGCGAGATTGTGGCCTATCAGATGGCCATGCGCCCCCAATATGCTTTGGTGGGCGAGATGTTGGAAAAAGCTCTTCAACGCTTACCTGAGGGGGCTAAGCCTATGCTGCACTCGGATCAGGGCTGGCATTACCGACACTCAAAATACCGAGAGCGACTGGAAAAGGCGGGGCTGGAGCAAAGCATGTCACGCAGAGGAAACTGTTATGACAACGCCACAATGGAGAGTTTTTTCGGCACACTGAAGTCAGAATTTTACTACCGAAAAAACTTCGACAACGTGGAACAGTTGCAAGCTGGGTTGGATGAGTACATCCATTACTACAACTATAAACGAATCAAAGTGAAGCTTGGCGGACTGAGCCCTGTAGCCTATAGGGTCAAGTCCGCTGTAGCCTAACCAACAACTGTCCAACTTTTGGGGCGCACTTCAAATCGCCTTCGCGAGCAAGCCCGCTCCCACACTTGAAATGCATTCCAAAGGTGGGAGCGGGCTTGCTCGCGAAGGCGTCGGTAGCTCCAGCGCAAAAAATCACTGGCAAAACCCCACAGGTCTATGCGCCACTAGCCCCCTTCCTTAATTGTGCGTAAAGGTCGGCGCCCATCGCCGACCCGTCTGGAGATTCCCGTTATGAGCGAGAGTGTGTTTGCCGATCGCATCGTGCAGAACTTGCTCGACACCGACTTCTACAAGCTGACCATGATGCAGGCGGTGCTGCACAACTATCCTAATGTGGAAGTTGAATGGGAGTTCCGTTGCCGTAACAGCGAAGACCTGCGCCCGTACCTGGCGGAGATCCGCTACCAGATCGAACGCCTCGCCGAGCTGAAC
Organism: Pseudomonas sp. HN11; assembly: GCF_021390155.1. Classification (NCBI taxonomy): domain Bacteria; kingdom Pseudomonadati; phylum Pseudomonadota; class Gammaproteobacteria; order Pseudomonadales; family Pseudomonadaceae; genus Pseudomonas; species Pseudomonas sp. HN11. The sequence continues at coordinate 593,675 of NZ_CP089985.1, read as the reverse complement.
CTGAGCCCCGACCAACTGGGGTTTCTGGAATGCATCAGCTTCATGAAGCCTGACTTTCTGCGCTTCCTCGGACTGTTTCGCTTCAACCTGCGCTACGTGCAGACCGGCATCGAGAACGGCGAATTATTCATCCGCCTGCGCGGGCCGTGGCTGCATGTGATCCTGTTTGAAGTGCCGATGCTGGCCATCGTCAGCGAAGTGCGTAACCGCTACCGCTACCAGACCGTGATCCTTGAACAGGCGCGCGAGCAGCTGTACCGCAAGTTCGACTGGCTGACCGCCAACGCCAGCAGCGACGAGCTGTCCGAGCTGCAAGTGGCTGACTTCGGTACGCGTCGGCGCTTCTCGTACCGGGTGCAGGAAGAAGTGGTCAGCGTGCTCAAGCACGACTTCCCCGGCCGTTTTGTCGGCACCAGCAACGTGCATCTGGCGCGTGAGCTGGACATGAAACCGCTGGGTACCATGGCCCACGAATGGATCATGGCCCACCAGCAACTCGGCCCACGCCTGATCGACAGCCAGATCGCCGCGTTGGATTGCTGGGTGCGCGAATACCGTGGCCTGCTGGGCATCGCCCTGACCGACTGCATCACCACCGACGCGTTCCTGGGCGACTTCGACTTGTACTTCGCCAAGCTGTTCGACGGTCTGCGCCATGACTCCGGTGATCCGGTGCAATGGGCGGAAAAAGCCATCGCCCATTACCACAAGCTCGGCATCGAGCCGATGAGCAAGACGTTGGTGTTCTCCGACAGCCTGTCGTTACCCAAGGCGCTGGAGATATTCCGTGCGCTGCGTGGTCGCATTAATGTGAGCTTCGGTATCGGCACCAACCTGACCTGCGACATTCCAGGTGTGGAACCCATGAGCATCGTGCTTAAAATGACCGCCTGCAATGGCCAGCCCGTCGCGAAGATCTCCGATGAAGCGGGCAAGACCCACTGCACCGACCCGAATTTCGTCGCCTATTTGCGTCATGTTTTCAAAGTACCTGCCATCTCTAGCAAGGAGTGAATCATGCAAGCCGTACAGCGTGAGATTGCTGAACAGCTCAAGGTCCAAGCGCCGTTCAACGACCAGGCCGCCCTTGAGGCCGAGGTTGCCCGCCGCGTGACCTTTATCCAGGACTGCCTGCGCAATTCCGGGCTCAAAGCATTGGTGCTGGGCATCAGTGGTGGCGTCGACTCCCTGACCGCAGGTCTCTTGGCTCAACGTGCAGTAAAAGAGCTACGCGAGAACAGCGGCGATGAGGCCTACCGTTTTATCGCCGTGCGCCTGCCGTACGAAACCCAGTTCGATGAGATCGACGCCCAGGCGTCGGTGGATTTTATCGAGCCGGACGAGCGCCACACCGTGAACATCGGCCCGGCGGTGAAAGCCCTGGCCAATGAAGTGGCGGCGTTTGAAGGCAAGGCGGCGGTGTCCCGCGATTTCGTGCTGGGCAACACCAAGGCGCGCATGCGCATGGTGGCGCAGTACACCATCGCCGGCGCGGCTGGAGGCCTGGTGATCGGTACCGATCATGCGGCGGAAGCGGTGATGGGCTTTTTCACCAAGTTCGGTGATGGCGCGTGCGACCTGGCGCCGTTGAGCGGCCTGGTGAAGAATCAGGTGCGTGCGATTGCGCGGCACTTTGGCGCGCCGGAGTCGTTGGTGGAGAAAGTGCCGACGGCGGACCTGGAAGACCTGTCGCCGGGCAAGCCCGACGAAACGTCCCATGGCGTGACCTATGCCGAGATCGATGCCTTCCTGCACGGTGAGCCGGTGCGTGAAGAAGCGTTCAGAATTATCTGCGAGACCTATCGCAAGACCGAGCACAAGCGGGTCATGCCGTTTGCGCCGTGAGGTGAACCCTGTAGGTTTGTGTTGATTTTCAGACCGCTTTCGCGAGCAAGCCCGCTCCCACACTTGACCGTTTTCCAACCTGGGAACACGGTCAAGTGTGGGAGCGGGCTTGCTCGCGAAGAACGATAACGCGGTGTTACTTCAGGGTCACAGTGCCTTTCATCATCGAGATGTGGCCTGGGAACGAGCAGAAGAACGCATAGTCAGTCCCGGCGGTCAGCTTCGACACGTCGAAGGTCACCGAGTCTTTCTCGCCAGCGCCAATGATCTTGGTGTGGGCGATGATGCGGTCATCACCTGGTTTCAGGTAGTCCTTGTCGATACCAGCGGCCATGCCATCGGTGGCGACTGGCTGCATGTTGGCGGCGCTGGTCAGCACCCAGTTGTGGCCCATGACATTTTTCGGCAGGTTGCCGGAGTGAGTCAGCTCAACGGTGAAGGTTTTGCAGCTCTTGTCGATTTCAATGGCTTTGGTGTTGAAGGACATTTGGTCGGTGGAGTCGACAGTGACCTTGCACTCTGCAGCAAGCAACTGGCCGCTCGCCAGAGTCAGCAGGGAAACAGCAACGAGTTTGGCAAACATGTGAATCTCCAAGGCAGGGTTTAGAAAACGCGTAGTGCGACAAAGGTGCCTGAATCAGGCAGGAATTCTTATGATCTGAATCAACAGATTGTATACAACTTTAGGCTATCAGACTTATCAACACAATCTACCAGCCAAAGTACAACCACCTGACTATGATCGGCGCATCACCCATCGGAGTCCGCGCCATGCACCTCAACCAACTGTTCAACGGCCTGCTGGCCGCCTACGCCTGCGGTAAGTGAAGGCCAAGCGCACCCTGAAGCTGCTACCATGTCGTCCCAAGGCAGCTGCGCGCCGCCACCCTCACCTTCGACCCTAGAGGATCGCCCATGGCCAAACCTAATTACTCCTTCGCCAAACGTCAGAGAGACTTGGCCAAGGAGCAGAAGAAAGAGGAAAAACTGCAACGCAAGAAAGCCGCTGCAGAAGAAGAGGCCAATGGGCTGAACACCGATGTCGATGGTGAAGAAACGAGCGACGAGACCGAAACACCAAAAGATCCGGCTGAATAAATTTCCTTGTGCTGAGCCGGCCTGTCCGGCTCGGCACAATCAACCGCTATTCCAACGGCATCACCGTCACCCGCACCTCAGGGTCATGGCTCCCTCCCCCCAGAATCACCCCTCGCAACGGCGACACATCGGAAAAATCCCGGCCCCAGGCCAGGGTGATGTGCTCCAGTGCCGGCTGCACATTGTTCGTCGGATCGAAATCCACCCAGCCTGAAACCGGGCAATACACCGAGACCCACGCGTGGGACGCATCGGCGCCGATCAGCCGGGGTTGGCCGGGCGGTGGCTGGGTGAGCAGGTAACCGCTGATATAGCGCGCCGCCAAGCCTCGCGAGCGCAGGCAGGCGAGCATCAGGTGGGCGAAGTCCTGGCACACACCGCGTCGGCGCTCCAACACCTCGACCAGCGGCGTGGCGACCTGAGTCGCTTCGGCGTCGAAGGTGAATTCGCTGAAAATCTTTTCCATCAGCGCCTGCACGCCCAGCAACAGCGGTTTACCAGGGGGAAAGCAGCTTTCGGAGAATTCGACGAAGGTTTTTTTCAGGTGCACATAGGGCGATTCGAAACGGTAGCGGCAAGCTTCAATCAGCTCAGGAGACATGGCCTGGCCGCTGTAGGTCAGGCTACCGCGGGTAGGGTCCCAAGCGGGTGATTGCTGGAAATCCAGCGCGGGCCGCGCCAGCACTTCCACGGTCAGCCCGGCGTTCACCCGCAATTCATCATGGGGCCGTTCGAATGCCAGGCGAGTGATGGGGTTGCCGAACACGTCCAGCTCATCGCGGCGCGACGTAGGCTCCGGGCTGATAGCCAGTTGCTGCAAGCTGCAGCGCTGCCAGGCGCACGGCCGTGGCCAAAGGTGTGCCAACTGCTGGGCCAGGGACACCGGGCTGTCGTAATGGTAATGGGTATCGTGGAAAATCTGGTAGCGCGCACTCATCACACCGACACCGTTTGCTGGCTGACATCATCCACATGGGCGAAATGGCGCAAGGCCAGGCGATCCGACACTTGCCCACTCTCATCGGCCACCGCCTGCAGCAGGTCGGCCAGGCCGTCCAGCGCGGCACGCACGCTGGATTCGCCGAACAATGGGTTCTCCAGGCAACCCAGGTCGAAACGCGCCAGGCGCTCCACCAACAGGCCAAGGCCAGTTTCCCGCGGCACACCAAAATCATCGTTGAGACGCCGCAGCGTGCGGCTCACCAGTTTGAGCTGGAACAACACCGCATGGGGGTTCTGCTCATCCAACAACAACAGGTCGAGCACCGGGATCAACTGCGGCACCGCCAGGTAACGCGAACGGTAGGTGATGCTGCTGTTGCCCAATTCCAGCAACCACTCCAACCCGGCCTGATCGAACACCGCCACGCCGCGCAGGAACGCCGCGAGACTGCTGCTCAGAAATTGCAGACGCTCGATGCGCCGGCCCATCATCAAAAAGCGCCAGCCTTCATCGCGGGTCATGTCGTCCAGGGCAAACCCGGACAGCGCCGCCAGAGACATCACCAAGCGATTGAGGAAATCCAGCAACTCGCCAAAATCCGGTGACTCGCTTTCCAGCTCCATGGCTTCGCGTTGCAGTTCCACCAGGGCCTGCCAGTTTTCTCGGGACAGTTTGCCGCGCACCTGAGACGCCGCCCACTGCAAGCGTTGCAAGTTGGCGCGCAGGCTCGACGGCCAGTCATCACCGAGCAAGGCGGCGAGCAGACGCTCGGGCAATTCCCCCTCCTCCGGCAGCAGGCGCAAGTTTTCTCCCAGCTCGACGGCAGCCTGCAAGGCCAAGGGATCATCACCGTCCACATAACGCGCGAGCACGATACGCAACCAACGCGCACTGTCATCGCAGCGTTCACAGTAACGACCGAACCAATACAGATTCTCCACTACGCGGGACGGCAGATAGGGATCGCGGCGCACCAGGTCATGGGCGCCAATCGCCCGTTGCGCACGCCAGTGTTCGCCAGCGGCGGCGCGTTCGCCGAGCACCCAGGTGTCCTTGCTGGCGCCGCCACGTTGCATCGACACCACTTCAGCGTCGGCCTCGGCGGCCACTCGAGTGAGTCCGCCCGGTAACACGCGATAACCTTCATCGCTCGCCACGGCGTACACGCGCATGCCGATAGCGCGGTGTTGCAGGTGGTCATCCACGATGTGCCACACCGGCGCCTGGGACAGTTGCGCCAACTCCTGGGCGACATAGGCGTAAGGCCGCGCGCGCATGCGTTCGGCCAGGGCCTGGCGTTGTTCGTCGTTCAGGTCACGGCCGAATACCGGGGCGAAACTCTGCGACGCAAATGCGGGTTTGATCAGCAACTCCGGCAGCTTCTCCAGCGCTTCGGCCAGTACCGGCGCTTCACCGCACCACCAGGTGGCAATGGATGGCAGGATCAGTTCTTCACCGAACAGGAATTCGTTGATCTTCGGCAGAAAGCCAAGCAACCCGGGGGATTCCAGTACGCCGCTGCCCAGGGCATTGGCCACCAGTACATTGCCCTGGCGCACCGCATCGAGCAGGCCGGGCACGCCGAGGGCCGAGTCGGTGCGCAGCTCCAGCGGGTCGCAGAAATCATCATCGAGGCGACGCATGATCGCGTGCACCCGGCGCAGACCGCTTAAGGTTTTCAGGAACACGGTGCTGTCACGCACGGTGAGGTCGCCACCTTCTACCAGCGGGTAACCGAGCTGACGGGCGAGGTAGAGATGTTCGAAATAGCTTTCGTTGAAGCGCCCCGGCGTGAGCAGCACGATCAGCGGTGGCTGGTCATCACTGGGCGCCTGACGGGCCAGGGTTTCCTGCAAGGTGCGGAAGAAACCGGTGAGGTGCTGAACCTGCAGGTCACGGTAAAGATCCGGGAAGGCGCGGGATACGATGGTGCGGTTTTCCAGCGCATAACCGGCACCGGACGGCGCCTGGGTACGGTCGGCGGTGACCCACCAGCGGCCATCCGGCGTACGCGCCAGGTCCACGGCATACAGGTGCAGGAACGCACCGTCCGGCGGGTGGATGCCCTGGCACGGCCACAGGAAATTGTTGTGCCCGAATACCAGCTCAGCCGGCAGCAAGCCTTCCTTGATCAGGCGCTGCGGACCGTACAGATCCGCCAGCACGGCATTGAGCAAGCGTGCACGCTGGGCGATACCGGCCGACAGGTGCTGCCACTCATCAGCCGCCAGCACATGGGGCAGCAAGTCCAGCTCCCAAGGGCGGTCAGCGCCCTTGGGGTCGGCGTAGACGTTGTAAGTCACGCCGTTTTCCTGGATCTGCCGGGTCAGCAATGCCTGGCGCTGGGCCAACTGCGCAGGCGTGCTGCGTTGCAGGTGATCGAGCAGTCGCCGCCAATGAGCACGTACCGCGCCGCTGTCGTCCAGCAATTCGTGATAAGTGCCCGCGGTCAGCGGGTAACGGTCGAGCAAGTCGGACATGGAACGCTCGGCAGAGGCAAGGGGGCTCAGATTAACCTAACAAACACTGCAAATCCCCTTGTGAGAGCAAGCCCGCGCCCACATTAGGATCGGCGTTTAATCATTTTTATTGGGGAAACGCCGCAAGTCCAAGGTCATCGGCAACTCATCGTTGATGACGACTGCTGGCACGGGAAGCTTCCCAGGGCTGTGCCCCAACCGGAAAAACCGTGCCATGCGCCGGCTCTCGGCCTCGTTGGCATTCACCGGCAAGCTGTCGTAATTGCGCCCGCCCGGATGGGCAACATGGTATTGGCAGCCGCCCAGCGAGCGTTGCATCCAGGTATCCAGCAAGTCGAACACCAACGGCGCATGCACCGCGATGGTCGGTTGCAGGCAGTTGGCCGGTTGCCAGGCGCGGTAACGCACACCGGCGACGAACTCACCCACCCGTCCTGTCGGCTGCAGCGGCACCGGAATGCCATTGCAGGTCAGCAGATAGCGCTGCGGTGGCAGCCCGGTCAATTTGACTTGCAGGCGCTCAAGGGACGAATCCACATAACGCACCGTGCCGCCCACCGCGCCCTCTTCGCCCAGTACATGCCAGGGTTCCAGGGCCTGGCGCAGTTCCAGTTCGATACCACTGACGGCGTAGTCACCGATCTTGGGGAAGCGGAATTCGAGGTGCGCCGCAAACCACTCGGCGCGCAGCGGATAACCGGCGGCGTTGAGTTCGACGATCACGTCGGCAAAGTCCTGTTCGATGAAATGCGGTAACAGGAAACGGTCGTGCAACTCGGTGCCCCAGCGCGCCAGCTTCGGCGGCGCGTAGGGTTCCCGCCAGAAACGCGCGACCAGCGCCCGCAACAGCAATTGCTGGGTCAGGCTCATGCGCGCATGGGGCGGCATTTCAAATGCGCGCAACTCCAGCAGGCCCAGGCGGCCGGTGGCGCCGTCGGGCGAGTAGAGTTTGTCGATGCAGAATTCGGCGCGATGGGTATTGCCGGTCACGTCGATCAGCAGGTTGCGCAGCAGGCGGTCCACCAACCATGGCGGGCATTCTTCACCGGGTTCGGGCATTTGCGCGAAGGCAATTTCCAGCTCGTACAACGCATCGTTGCGTGCCTCGTCCACCCGTGGCGCCTGGGATGTCGGGCCGATGAACAGGCCGGAAAACAGGTAGGACAACGATGGATGGTTGTGCCAGTAGCTGATCAGGCTGCGCAGCAAATCCGGCCGACGCAGGAACGGCGAGTCCTTGGGGGTCGCACCACCGAGCACAAAGTGGTTACCACCACCGGTGCCGGTGTGGCGCCCGTCGATCATGAATTTCTCAGTGGTCAGGCGGGTTTGCCGGGCCTCTTCGTAGAGGAACTCGGTGCGTTCCACCAACTCGTCCCAGCTGGCGGAGGGCTGCACGTTGACCTCGATCACGCCAGGGTCCGGCGTGACGCGCAAGTTACTCAGACGCGTATCCGCTGGAGGCTCATAGCCTTCGAGCAGTACCGGGCAATGCAGTTCTTCGGCGGTGGCTTCGATGGCGGCCACCAGTTCCAAATAATCCTCGACACGCTCAAGGGGCGGCATGAACAGGTAGAGGCGCCCGTCCCGCGCTTCGGCGCACAGCGCGGTGCGGGTCAGCCAGTCGGCAGACTCGTCCACCTTGGGCACACGTTCGTCGCTGGGTGCAGGTTCGCCGTGGCTTTGCAGTTGGGAGGTGGTCGGCAGATCCGGCTGGTCCTGATTAGGGTCGGTCGGGTGCACAAACGGGTACTCGGCCGCCGTCACCCAAGGCTGCGAGGCCAGTGGCAGACGATAACCCAGGGGCGAATCCCCCGGCACCAGGCGGCAATGGTTGTCACGCAGGTACCAGCGCCCGCTTTGCCAGCGGTCATTGGCCGTCGTGCGCGCCAGCGGCAGCACTTGCCCGATGATTTTATCCAGGCCCTGGGCGAACACTTTGCGCAGGCGTTCGCGCTCCAGTTCGTCGCCCAGGCGTGGGTCTTGGGCGGTGACGTTTTGCGGCAGCGCACCTTCGCGCCACAGGTAGTAGAAGTTGTCTTCAAAGGCCGGGAACACAAAGCGTGCCGGCAGTTTCAGGCGCTCAGCGACGCTGGCCAGGAAACGCCCGGCCAGGGCGCCATCCGCGCCATAGTCCTCTTGCTCATCGGCGATCAATGCACTGTTGTGCCAGATCGGCACACCGTCGCGGCGCCAGTAGCAGTTGAGCGACCAGCGCGGCAGTTGCTCGCCGGGGTACCACTTGCCCTGGCCGAAATGCACCAGGCCCTTTGGCGCGTAGTGCTTACGCATGCGTTGGAACAACTCGGCGGACAGCCGGCGCTTGTCCGGGCCAAGCGCGGCGGTATTCCATTCGGCACCGTCGGGATCATCGATGGAGACGAAGGTCGGCTCGCCGCCCATGGTCAGGCGTACGTCGTCTTTGAGTAAATCGCCATCGATCTGCCGCCCCAGAGCTTGGATCGCCAGCCATTGCTCTTCGGTGTAAGGCTTGGTAACCCGTGGTGCCTCCCAAATCCGCTCAACCGACATTTCGTGGGTGAATTCACACTCGCAGGGCTCCACCAGCCCACTGATGGGTGCGGCAGATGATGGATCGGGACTACACGCCAACGGGATATGACCTTCACCGGCGAACAACCCGGAGGTGGCGTCCAGCCCGATCCAGCCGGCGCCAGGCAAATACACTTCGCACCAGGCGTGCAGGTCGGTGAAGTCCACTTCGGTACCGGAGGGGCCGTCGAGGGCTTTGACGTCGGCGGTGAGTTGAATCAGGTAGCCGGACACAAACCGCGCCGCCAAACCGAGATTGCGCAGTAATTGCACCAGCAACCAGGCCGAATCGCGGCAGGAGCCGGAAGCGTTTTCCAAGGTGAATTCCGGCGTTTGCACACCCGGCTCCATGCGGATCAGGTAGCCGATATCGGCCGCCAGGCGCTGGTTGAGACCCACCAGGAAATCCACCGCCGGCAATGGCGTGCGGTCGATACCGGCCAGGTACGCGGCAAACCTCGGCGTCAGCGGCAAGGTTTCCAGGTACGGCGCCAGCTCGCGTTGCTCATCGGCGGCGTAGTTGAAGGGGATTTTTTCGGCGTAGGGCTCGAGGAAAAAGTCGAACGGATTGAACACCGCCATCTCGGCGACCAGGTCGACCTCGATGCGCAGTTCATCGGTCTTTTCCGGGAACACCAACCGCGCCAGGTAATTGCCCTGGGGGTCCTGCTGCCAGTTGATGAAATGTTGCTCAGGCAGCACTTTCAGCGCGTAGGACAGAATCCGCGTGCGGCTATGGGCCGCCGGGCGCAACCGCACGATCTGTGGGCCGAGTTCGACAGCGCGGTCGTAGCGGTAATGCGTAACGTGGTGCAACGCGACATGAATCGACACGGCGGCCTCCTGCGAGCCAGGGCATGGGAACAAAGCGCGCAAGACTTATGCCAGAGCGGCGGTCATTGCGCTTTATCGTAAGATCCGGTGCAGTACAGCACCAAAACGCGCCGACAGCGATGCTCTGGTGCAAGTGACGCACCCATATGTGGCGCGGGTGTGAAGGTGGGTAGGGAATCTACCCAATTAGCCGGTTTTGCGCCTGGCAAGCGTGGCTTGGCGTAGGTGGCGGATCTCATGCAGCTTCTGGCGCATCTCTCGTTGAACCTTGCTGTTAAGTATTAACAATCCAAGGAACGGGAATAACAGCGCCAACCCATAGAGAACTTTATGAGGCTGGTACTGAAGCATTGGGACGACAAACAATAGACAGACGACGTAGATGCCGACCATTATCCACACCCAGGAGGGTCGGCCCCGCAAAATCATAAAGTTGCTATGGACCGTCAACAGAATGAGCAGCGCCCCGGCAGACATGATCTTGAGCCCCACTTGAGCAATGGGCGCATCACGAAAATAGGTGATGAACGCCAGCGCCACAGCCAACGCCAAAGAAAAACACGCAGCAAATACGCCGCCCATAAACGTCAGAAAGTATTGCCTGAAAAAGTCGCGTAGCGTCATCAATTCGCTCATTCGCTTACCTCCTCGTAGAGTCCAATCGCGATGGTGTTGACGTTTCCGGAGTAGGCACTCCCGCCAAACCCAACGCTTGCGCCCAGGACGTCTTTTATCTGGGTAGTGGTGCTGTGCTTGAGCTGCGTAGGGGTGAAACGCTTGGTGAGTTCGCCCGACGCCTGCCTCAATTTGATCATCTTCGCGGTCAAGCTGGGATGGTTGATGCTCAGCAGCTCTTTCGTCAGCTTGGCTCTTTCCTGGCGATTCAAACCGCGAAGCACATCACGCAGGCTCTTGCCCGTCGATGCTTTGGCGGCCCTGACCAGCTTGACCGTCGTCAAGGCCGAAGCGCCCACGCCTGCCAGTGATACGGCGTCCAGCACGATGGAGGCATTCTGGTACCAGCCTTCACTGTCGAGCGAATCCTTGACCTCAGGTTTGGCGACTTCCAGCGCTGTTCGGGCAATGCCGTTAAAGCACTGAAGCGTACTCGCGCCGGCAGCCGCATACCCCACTACAACGATGACGGAACTGGCGCCAGCGCTGAAAGGCACCAGAATGGTTCCACTGGCGATCGCAGCCCAACTGATGACCGCCCCCAAGCAGGAGATTCCGGTATTCACGGCTTCGCCAATCAGTCGCGACTCTCGAGGATTGCTCACGACATGTTGAGCAAACTGCGTTGGCGCAATGTACTTCTGCGCTTCACGCAAAATGATGCGCTTGGGCTTGATGCTGCAGATGGGCTTGAATTCGCGCAGGGTAATGACGTTGAAGTCGGCGTCGATGTATACGACGCCTGCGCCAACGATACCTGGATCGGCGTCGATGGCCGCAAACAGGCGCGGGAGGTTGATCTGGCTTTCGATGCGCTGGCGCGCCATGAACTGCGAGCGGTTGGAGTCCATGCCGATGCCGGCCAGGGGGTTACCCATGGGGTGTTCTTCCTTGAAATGGGTGGTGACTGAACTGACGCCTTCGCGAGCAAGCCCGCTCCCACATTTTGATTTGCGAATACATTCAAGTGTGGGAGCGGGCTTGCTCGCGAAGGCGATTTAATGCGCGCCACCTTAACAAACAGGCTACCCATCGGCTAGAAAGCAAAACGCCAGCACGAGGCTGGCGATTTACTTATTCAGACTGCGATCAACGCGGCACCACCGGCTTGCGCGCAGGTTTGCCGCCCTTACCCTTGGCTGCATCGGCACGCTCCTTGGCGGCCTGCTTGTTGCGCGCCTGCGCGGCGGCCTTGGCTTGCTCACGTTTGTCCCACGGGTTGCTGCCGTCACTGCCGCGCGGTGGCAGGCCGGTGTGCTGGGTGAGGATCTTCGTGGTGGTTTCCTTGGCGACCTTGTGGCTGCCGGCCGGCGTCGAGTTCTTGCGACGCGCGCTCTGGTAGCTGTCGGTGCTCGGCTGGTGCAGCGGGATCAGTTGGTCCTTGCCTGGCCCGATCAGGTCGGCACGGCCCATGCGGGTCAGTGCTTCACGCAGCATTGGCCAGCCTTTCGGGTCGTGGTAACGCAGGAACGCCTTGTGCAGACGGCGCTGCTCTTCGCTCTTGACGATGGTCACCGCGTCGCTCTTATAGGTGACCTTGCGCAGTGGGTTCTTGCCCGAGTGGTACATCGCGGTGGCGGTGGCCATCGGCGACGGGTAGAACGCCTGCACCTGGTCGGCACGGAAACCGTTGCCCTTGAGCCACAGGGCCAGGTTCATCATGTCTTCATCGGTGGTGCCGGGGTGAGCGGCGATGAAGTAAGGAATCAGGTACTGCTCCTTGCCCGCTTCCTTGGTGTACTTCTCGAACATGCGCTTGAACTTGTCATAGCTGCCAATGCCCGGTTTCATCATCTGGTTGAGCGGACCTTCCTCGGTGTGTTCCGGGGCAATCTTGAGGTAGCCACCGACGTGGTGGGTAACCAGCTCTTTCACATATTCCGGCGACTCAACGGCCAAGTCATAGCGCAGGCCGGAAGCGATCAGGATTTTCTTCACACCCGGCAACGCACGGGCGCTGCGATACAGTTGGATCAGCGACGAGTGGTCGGTGTTCAGGTTCGGGCAGATGCCCGGGAACACGCACGACGGCTTACGGCACGCGGATTCGATTTCCGGGCTCTTGCAGGCGATGCGGTACATGTTCGCGGTTGGGCCGCCGAGGTCGGAGATCACGCCGGTAAAGCCCGGCACTTTGTCACGGATCTCTTCGATTTCGCGGATGATCGATTCTTCGGAACGGTTCTGGATGATGCGGCCTTCGTGCTCGGTGATCGAGCAGAAGGTGCAGCCGCCAAAGCAGCCACGCATGATGTTCACCGAGAAACGGATCATGTCGTAGGCCGGGATCTTTTCCTTGCCATACGCCGGGTGTGGGACACGTGCGTAAGGCATGCCGAACACGTAGTCCATTTCTTCGGTGGTCATCGGAATGGGCGGCGGGTTGAACCACACGTCCACTTCACCGTGTTTCTGCACCAGGGCGCGGGCGTTGCCTGGGTTGGTTTCCAGGTGCAACACGCGGTTGGCGTGGGCGTAGAGCACGGCGTCACCCCGGACTTTTTCCACCGACGGCAGGCGGATCACGGTCTTGTCGCGGGTCATGCGCGGGCTGGCCAGGATCTGTACGACCTTGGCTTCTTCCGGGTCATCCACCGGCCCCTTCTCTTGCTCGATGGCGCAAGCCTGGGTGTCCTGGGTGTTGACGTACGGGTTGATGATCTTGTCGATCTTGCCCGGGCGGTCGATACGCGTTGAGTCCACTTCATACCAGCCCACTGGCGTGTCGCGACGAATGAACGCGGTGCCGCGCACGTCGGTGATGTCTTCGATCTTGTGGCCCCACGACAGGCGCTGGGCAACTTCGACAATGGCGCGTTCGGCGTTGCCGTACAGCAGGATATCGGCGGTGGCGTCGATCAGGATCGAGTTGCGCACGCGGTCCTGCCAGTAGTCATAGTGGGCGATGCGGCGCAGGGAGGCTTCGATGCCACCCAACACGATCGGCACGTTCTTGTAGGCTTCCTTGCAACGCTGGCTGTACACCAGGCTCGCACGGTCCGGGCGTTTGCCGGCCATGCCGCCAGGAGTGTAGGCGTCGTCGGAACGGATCTTTTTATCGGCGGTGTAGCGGTTGATCATCGAGTCCATGTTGCCGGCCGCGACGCCGAAGAACAGGTTCGGCTCGCCGAGCTTCATGAAGTCGTCTTTGGACTGCCAGTTCGGCTGGGCAATGATCCCGACGCGGAAGCCTTGGGACTCCAACAGCCGGCCGATGATCGCCATGCCGAATGACGGGTGGTCAACATACGCATCACCGGTGACGATGATGATGTCACAGGAATCCCAGCCAAGCTGATCCATCTCCTCCCTGCTCATCGGCAGGAATGGCGCTGGGCCGAAACATTCGGCCCAGTACTTGGGATAGTCAAATAACGGCTTGGCTGTTTGCATGACGGTGACCGGTGTTGAGATGAAAAATCGCGGGCGCGGAATATAGCACAAATTTTGACCAATTCCGACGGTAATGGTCGGAATTGAGCAGACGGACTATTCGTCGTCGTCGAAGTTGTAGCTGCCTGGCGCGAGGTTTTCGAAGCGGGTGTACTTACCGATGAAGGCCAGGCGGATAAAGCCGATGGGGCCGTTCCGCTGTTTGCCGATGATGATCTCGGCGATGCCCTTGTGCTCGGTCTCGGGGTGATACACCTCGTCGCGGTACACGAACATGATCACGTCAGCATCCTGCTCGATTGCTCCGGATTCCCGCAAGTCGGAGTTCACCGGGCGCTTGTTGGGACGTTGTTCCAGGGAGCGGTTGAGCTGGGACAGCGCCACCACCGGGCAGTTGAATTCTTTGGCCAGGGCTTTCAAGGACCGGGAGATCTCGGAAATCTCGTTGGTCCGGCTGTCACCGCTGGAACCCGGAATCTGCATCAACTGCAGGTAGTCGATCATGATCAGCGCGATGTCGCCATGTTCACGCGCCAGGCGGCGAGTCCGCGCACGCATCTCCGAAGGGCTGATGCCCGCGGTGTCGTCGATGAACAACTTGCGGTCATTGAGCAGGTTGACCGCCGAGGTCAGGCGCGGCCAGTCGTCATCATCCAGTTGGCCGGAACGCACTTTGGTCTGGTCGATACGACCCAGGGACGAAAGCATCCGCATGATCAGCGATTCACCTGGCATCTCCAGGGAGTACACCAGGACGGTTTTGTCGCTGCGCAACACGGCGTTTTCCACCAGGTTCATCGCAAAGGTGGTCTTACCCATGGAGGGACGGCCGGCGACGATGATCAAGTCGGAAGGCTGCAAGCCGCTGGTTTTTTCGTCAAGGTCGGCATAACCGGTGGAAATACCGGTGATGGCCGCGTCGGTGTTGAACAGCGTGTCGATACGGTCGATGGCCTTGGTCAACAGCTCGTTGACGCCTACCGGGCCGCCGGTTTTCGGGCGGGCCTCGGCGATCTGGAAGATCTGCCGTTCGGCTTCATCGAGGATCTCTTCGGCCGTGCGCCCTTCCGGGTTGAAGGCGCTGTCGGCGATCTCGGTGCTGATGCCGATCAACTGGCGCAGCGTGGCCCGCTGGCGGACGATCTGGGCATAGGCCTTGATGTTGGCGACGGACGGCGTGTTTTTCGCAAGCTCACCGAGGTAACCCAGGCCGCCGACCTGGGAGGTCTGGCCTTCCTTGTCCAGCTGCTCGGCCAGGGTCACTACGTCGATCGGCGAGTTCTGGTCGGCCAGCTTGGCGATGGCGCGGAAAATCAGGCGGTGGTCATGGCGATAGAAGTCACCGTCCGAGACTTGATCCAGCACGCGTTCCCAGGCGTTGTTGTCCAGCATCAAACCACCGAGCACGGCCTGTTCGGCCTCGATGGAATGCGGCGGCACCTTCAGGGCAGCGGTTTGCAGATCGTATTGCTCAGGAGCTGAAATATCGTTCATGGCCACTTGGAATTAGGGGTGTGTAGAAAAACAAAAGGCACGACCTGTAAACAGGATCGTGCCCGATGTTAACCGCCTGACACCGGGGGTGCCAGTCAGTTAGCTTGCTTTAAGCTGCTACCACGACAACGCGTACGGTGGCTTCAACTTCGGCGTGCAGATGCACGGCTACGTCGAATTCGCCTACGTTGCGGATGGTGCCGTTCGGCAGACGAACTTCGCTCTTCTGCACTTCAACGCCGGAGGCGGTCAGTGCATCAGCGATGTCGTGGGTGCCGATCGAACCGAACAGTTTGCCTTCGTCACCGGCAGTGGCAGTGATAGTCACTTCCAGCTCAGCCAGTTGGGCAGCGCGAGTTTCGGCCGAAGCTTTTTTGTCTGCTGCTGCTTTTTCCAGCTCAGCACGACGCTCTTCAAACGCGGCCAGGTTGGCAGCGGTTGCAGCGGTGGCTTTGCCGTATGGCAGCAGGTAGTTACGACCGTAACCGGCCTTAACGTTCACTTTGTCGCCCAGGTTGCCCAGGTTGGCGACTTTTTCCAGAAGGATCAGTTGCATGTGAAAATCCTCTAACTTTTAACCTTCACCGTTCGCGTTATCGGCGTCTTTCGACGCCAGACGACCGCGAAAATCAATCAGGCCGTCGACAATGGCCAAAACCACGAGTAACGGATAGATCAGTTGCATGAATAACAGCATCGTTACGTACATCCCCACCAGCCAGAACTTGGCCAGGCGCTTCTGCGCGACCAGCCCGTGAATCAGGGCCAGTCCGGAAAACACCAGCGGTACGCTGCAAAACAACACCAGCAAGGTGGCTTGTGAACCGAAGGACGGTCCGACCACCATGAGTGCCAGCAACAACATCGCCGGGCCCACGGGGATTCTGATACTGCGAAACTCGCGACCAAAACCACCCGGGTTGTACAACAACGCCTGCCAATACCGCCCAAGCATCAGGCTCAGCAAACTGACGATCTGCATCATTACCGCCATCAGGCCGATCAGGGCCGGTGCAATCAGTGTTGCCAGTCGCGCTCGCTCTTCTACCGACAGCTGCTGGTAGAGTTCCCCGAGGGCCATCGGCAGGATCTTGACGATCTCTTGCGACAGCGCCTCGATCTGCGGGCGGAAAGCCGCGTCAATCAACACCGAAAACACCAACCCCAATGCCACGCTGACCAGCAGCGTGCGGACCCAGGACTCACTTGCGCGCAAAACCAACGCAAGGCTCGACGACCCCAGCAGCACCAGAAGCACTTTGGGTTCGCCCAGTTGCAGCCACCAGATCAAGGCGGCCACGATTCCCAGGGCCAGGATGCCAACGGCATCCTGCAAACCGCGCCGCAGGAGCACAAGGCATCCAGCGGCGGCAGCCAACCAATACAACAACGGCAATGCTGCACATCCAGCCACTACGAGAGTGGCCTGCACACGACCGCGCATGATGAACTCAGCTAAGGCGCGCATGCATTCAATCCCTTACTACTTGTCGACTGCCCGGTCTCAGCGGCCGTGGCTGTCGGTGTAGGCCAGCAGGGCCAGGAAGCGGGCGCGCTTGATAGCGGTGGCCAGCTGACGCTGATAACGTGCTTTGGTACCGGTGATACGGCTTGGAACGATTTTGCCGGTCTCGGATACGTAGGCTTTCAGAGTGTTGAGATCTTTGTAATCGATCTCTTTCACGTCTTCAGCGGTGAAGCGGCAGAATTTACGACGACGGAAGAAACGTGCCATTTGATAGGCTCCTTAAAAGGTCCGTGGATTACTCGTCAGCGTTATCGCTGTTGTCGCTGTCATCACTATCAGCGCTATCAGCGCCTTCGTGCTCAGGACGGTCGCGACGCTCACGGCGCTCACTGCGGTTTTCTTCAGCCTTGAGCATCTCGGATTGGCCGGTAACGGCTTCTTCGCGACGGATGACCAGGTTACGGATCACTGCATCGTTGTAGCGGAAGTTGTCTTCCAGCTCGGCCAGGGCCTTGCCAGTGCACTCAACGTTCAGCATCACGTAGTGAGCCTTGTGAACATTGTTGATTGCGTAGGCCAGTTGACGACGGCCCCAATCTTCCAGACGGTGGATTTTGCCGCCGTCTTCTTCGATCAGCTTGGTGTAACGCTCAACCATGCCGCCGACTTGCTCGCTTTGATCCGGGTGGACCAAAAAGATGATTTCGTAATGACGCATGAATGCTCCTTACGGGTTGTAGCCTGCCGCTCAAAAACGGTCAGACAAGGAGTGAATGACACTTATGGATCTTGCCACAGGGAGGCACATCGGTGCCTGCCAGGACGGCAAGGGGCGCAATAGTAGAGGAGCAGGGGGGAAGCTGCAAGCTGCAAGCTACAAGTGGTCAACCACCTTGCTTCTGACTTGCAGCTCGAAGCTTAAGACTTGCGCGAAGCGACTACCTTTTTGGCACCGCGCTGGCGCCGGGCTTCAAACAGGCAGACGCCAGTGGCAACTGACACGTTGAGGCTGCTGACGCTACCGGCCATCGGCAGATGCACCAGGTAATCGCAATGCTCGCGGGTCAGGCGACGCATGCCTTTGCCTTCGGCGCCCATGATCAGGATGGTCGGGCCGGTGAGGTCTTGGTCATAAATACTGACCTCGGCCTCGCCTGCCGTGCCCACGACCCACAGGCCGCGCTGCTGGAGCTTCTCAAGAGTGCGCGCCAGGTTGGTCACGGCCACCAGCGGAATCACTTCCGCCGCACCACAGGCTACTTTACGCACAACTGGCGTCAGGGTTGCCGACTTGTCTTTAGGCACGATCACCGCCAGCGCGCCGGCAGCGTCCGCCGAACGCAGGCAGGCACCGAGGTTGTGCGGATCGGTCACGCCGTCCAGCACCAGCAGCAACGGCGCACCTTCGGTACGGTCGAGCAACTCGTCGAGCATCGCCTCGCCCCAGACCTGGCTCGGGCTGACGTCCGCGACCACGCCCTGGTGGACGCCTTCGACCCACACGTCCATCTCACGACGCTCGGCCTGACCGATGGCAACCTTGTTTTGGGTGGCCAGTTCAACCAGCGCTTGCACGCGCGGCTCGCTGCGGCCTTCGGCCAGCCACACTTGCTTGACGCGTTTAGGATGGTGACGCAGCAGTGCCTCTACGGCGTGAACGCCGTAGATTTTTTCCAGACTCATGACTTGGCCTTAGGTTTGCGCGACCCGCCGCTTTTCGCGGGGGCCGAACCCGCTTTGGGCGGGCCTTTACGGTGTTTACTTGGCTTGCTCGACGGATTTTCGGCCCCGCGGGACTTTCCCCCAGACGCCGCTTTACCACCGCTTTTGGCTTCGTTGAGCAACTGCTGCTTCAACTCGCGGCTCTTGCGCAGCTCGGCGTTTTTCGCCGCAGCGTCGCTTGGACGGTAGGCTTCGGGAGCCTTTTCCTTGGTCGACGAGCGGCGGCCGGCCTTGGCGGGTGCAGGCTCGGCGGCCGCTGCTTTAGCAGGCGCGGCCTTGCCTTTGCTGGTCGGTTCGCTGCCACGTTTTTTACGGTTGCCCGGCGACTCGGCCGGCTTGTCGGACATGCCGAAGTCGATCTTGCGTTCGTCGAGATCGACGCGCATGACCTGCACTTCCACGGTATCGCCAAGACGGAAGCTACGACCGGTGCGCTCGCCCGCCAAACGGTGGTGCACAGGGTCGAAGTGGTAGTAGTCACCCGGCAAGGCGGTGACGTGCACCAGGCCTTCGACGTAGATGTCGGTCAGTTCGACAAACAGACCAAAACCGGTCACGGCCGTGATCACGCCTGGGAACGTCTCGCCAACGCGGTCTTTCATGAATTCGCACTTGAGCCAGTTCACCACATCGCGGGTGGCCTCGTCAGCGCGGCGCTCGCTCATGGAACACTGCTCGCCCAGCTGTTCCAGGGCCGCTTCGTCGTACGGATAGATCCGTGCTTTCGGAATGGTCATGGCACCGGCGCGCTTGACGTGCGGGGTGTTCTGCTTGGAGTGGATCACGCTGCGGATCGCGCGGTGCGTGAGCAGGTCCGGGTAACGACGGATCGGTGAGGTGAAGTGGGTGTACGCCTCGTAATTCAGGCCGAAATGGCCCTGATTATCAGCGCTGTACACCGCCTGGCTCAGAGAGCGCAGCATGACGGTCTGGATCACGTGGTAATCCGGACGGTCCTTGATGCTTGCCAGCAATGCCTGGTAATCCTTCGGCGTCGGGCCGTCCTTGCCTTTGTGCAGGGACAGGCCGAGCTCGCCAAGGAACGCGCGCAGTTTTTCCAGGCGCTCCGGCGGCGGGCCGTCGTGCACGCGGTACAAGGCTGGAATCTCATGCTTCTTCAGGAATTCGGCGGTGGCCACGTTGGCCGCCAGCATGCATTCCTCGATCAGCTTGTGTGCATCGTTACGCGTGGTCGGGGTAATCGCGGCGATCTTGCGCTCGGAACCGAAGACAATCCGGGTTTCCTGGGTTTCAAAATCGATTGCGCCACGGGTATGACGTGCGCCCAGCAACACCTTGTACAGTGCGTAAAGCTGCTTGAGGTGCGGCACTACGCCAGCGTATTCGCTACGCAGGGCTTTGGCTTCGCTGGTCTTCGGCGTTTCCAGGATGGTGCTGACCTTGTTGTAGGTCAGACGCGCCTGGGAGTGGATCACCGCCTCATAGAACTGGTAGTCGGTCATTTCGCCGGTTTTCGAGATGGTCATCTCGCACACCATGGCCAAACGATCGACTTTCGGGTTCAGGGAGCACAGGCCGTTGGACAGCTGCTCAGGCAGCATCGGGATCACGCGCTCAGGGAAGTACACGGAGTTGCCGCGCACCTGAGCTTCGTTATCCAGGGCAGAACCGATTTTCACGTAGCTGGACACGTCGGCAATCGCGACGAACAACTTCCAACCACCGGAGAACAGGCGCAGCTTGCCGGGTTTGGCTTCGCAGTAAACCGCATCGTCAAAGTCGCGGGCGTCTTCGCCGTCGATGGTGACGAACGGCAGATGGCGCAGGTCGATGCGTTTTTCTTTGTCTTTCTCTTCCACTTCAGGCTTGAGCTTGCCGGCTTCTTTGAGCACAGCCTCAGGCCAGACATGAGGAATATCGTAGGTGCGCAGGGCAACGTCGATTTCCATGCCCGGCGCCATGTAATTGCCGACCACTTCAACAATGTCGCCTTGCGGCTGGAAGCGCGCCGTTGGCCAATGGGTGATTTTCACCTCGACGAACTGGCCGACCTTGGCGGCACCGTTGCGACCCGGGGTGATCAGCACTTCCTGCTGGACCTTCGGGTTATCCGGCACGACAAAGCCGATGCCGCCTTCTTCGAAGTAACGGCCGACGATGGACTCGTGGGCACGGGACACCACTTCGACGATCACGCCTTCACGACGACCGCGCCGATCCAGGCCGCAAACGCGTGCCAGAGCACGGTCGCCATCGAACACCAGGCGCATTTGCGCCGGGCTCATGAACAGGTCATCGCTGCCGTCGTCCGGGATCAGGAAGCCGAAACCGTCTCGGTGACCAGCAATGCGGCCCAGGATCAGGTCGAGCTTATCCACAGGCGCGTAGGTGCCACGGCGGGTGTAGATCAGTTGAGCGTCGCGCTCCATGGCACGCAAACGGCGGCGCAGGGCTTCGAGCTGGTCTTCGGTGGTCAGACCGAACTCTTCAACCAACTGCTCACGGCTAGCAGGCGAACCCCGATCGGCGAGGTGCGCCAGGATCAGTTCGCGGCTAGGAATAGGGTTTTCATATTTTTCCGCTTCACGAGCGGCCTCGGGATCGAGGGACTGCCAATCGGCCATTAGAGAGTTTTCACCTTGTCTATATGCGGGTTAGTTTGGCATACGCGTATTGAAACGGGAAATTTCAGACGCCGACAAGCCTTTAAAAGCCCTTTGCAGCCCCCGCCGCACACCTTGCACGACCACTGGCGAAATTTTCCAGGCTTTTTTCATAGCAGGGCTTTACAGCTTAAATTCCCCTCCGTATAGTGCGCGCCATCGACGACGGCAACGTTGTTGATGCTGCCCAGGTGGTGAAATTGGTAGACACGCCAGCTTCAGGTGCTGGTGATCGCAAGGTCGTGGAAGTTCGAGTCTTCTCCTGGGCACCACATTCAGATCAAACCCGCGAAAGCGGGTTTTTTCGTTTCAGGCCTTTGATTTTTAACAGAAAACTTGATTTATTTTTTCGAATCAGGGGTTTACAGATCAAAAAGCCCTCCGTATAGTTCGTCCCATCAACAGCGCAAGCGCTGCTGATAATGCCCAGGTGGTGAAATTGGTAGACACGCCAGCTTCAGGTGCTGGTGATCGCAAGGTCGTGGAAGTTCGAGTCTTCTCCTGGGCACCAAATTCAGATCAAACCCGCGAAAGCGGGTTTTTTCGTTTCCGGGGCTTGAAAACCTTGGCCGGAAACTATCCCGGCGATTTGCCCCCTCGCCCGCACCTGAGAAACTTTATCGTTTATCCTTGTAAGTATTTGTTGCATACAAGTGAGGAACAACCCGGATGATGCTCCGCGATACCCATCTCAAGACATCCCTTCTGCGTGGCCTGACCATCACTCTGCTCGGCCTGACCCTGCTCTCGCCCACTGCCTATTCCGCCGACAAGGTTTCCCTGACCCTGTACAACGGCCAGCATAAAGAAGTCGGCGATGAACTCGCCAAGGCCTTCGAAGCCAAGACCGGCATCCACGTCAACGTGCGCAAAGGCAGCAGTAACCAGCTCGCCAGCCAAGTCGTGGAAGAAGGCGATCGCTCGCCTGCCGACGTGATCTACACCGAAGAATCGCCACCGCTGAACAAACTCGGCGAACAAGGCCTGCTGGCCAAGATCGACGCCAGCACTCTCGATGTATTGCCCAAGGATTATGTCGGCGCCAATGGCGACTGGATGGGCGTGACCGCGCGCACCCGCGTCGTGGCGTTCAACCCGAAATTGATCGCGGAAAAAGACCTACCCAACTCGGTACTGGATTTTGCCGGTCCCGAGTGGCAAGGCAAGGTCGGCTTCGTGCCGACCAGCGGGGCCTTCCAGGAACAGGCCGTGGCGATCATCAAACTGCACGGTCGCGAAGCGGCTGAAGAATGGCTGACCGGCCTGCGCGCCTTCGGCAAGGTGTACAGCAACAACATGGTTGCGCTGAAAGCCGTCGAAAACGGCGAAGTGGCCACCGTATTGGTGAACAACTACTACTGGTTCGCCTTGAAGAAAGAAAAGACCAACCTGGATTCCCAACTGCACTACTTCACCAATGGCGACGCCGGCGGCTTGATCACGGTGTCTTCGGCTGCGGCGCTGAAATCCAGCAAGCATCCCAAGGAAGCCCAGCAATTGCTCGCATTCATGGCCAGTGAAGAAGGCCAGCGCGTGATCACCAACACCTCGGCCGAATACCCGCTGCGCAAGGGTATGGAATCGAACCGCGGCCTGAAGCCTTTCAGCGAGCTGCAACCGCCGAAAGTCACCCCAGCGGACCTGGGCAACGCCGAAGAAGCCCTGGACCTGGAACGTGACGTTGGCTTGAACTGATGAACCCACCGCTACCCACCCCCGCCTTGCGTGGAGGGTTGCGCCCAAGGCGCAAGCGCCCTTCGATCTGGCTGTTGCTGCCCGTAGTGTTCCTGGTGGGCTTGAGCCTGCTGCCCCTGGTCTATGTCGGGCTCAAAGCCTGGCAAGCTGGCTGGGCTGAGGCGGTGCACCTGCTTTGGCGGCCGTATGTGTTCGGGCTGCTGCGCAACACCTTGGCGCTGATGGTCGGGGTGACGGTGGCGTGTGGCGTGATTGGCTTGTCCCTGGCCTGGCTGCTGGAACGCAGTAACCTGCCGGGGCGGCGCATCTGGGGCGTGATCCTGTGCCTCCCGTTTGCGGTGCCGGCGTTTGTCAGCAGCTTCACCTGGGTGTCCCTGAGTGCCAACTTCGAAGGGCTGGGCGGGGCGATCCTGGTGATGAGCCTGTCCAAGTACCCGCTGGTGTTTTTGCCGGTGGCGGCAACATTGCGCAATCTTGATCCCTCCCTGGAAGAATCGGCCCGCACCCTGGGACTGAACCGGTGGGGCGTATTCTTTCGCATAACTTTGCCTCTGCTGTGGCCGTCGCTGCTGGCCGGCGCACTGTTGATCGCGCTGCACATGCTGGTGGAATTCGGCGCACTGTCGATCATCGGGTTGCAGACATTTACCACCGCGATCTACCAGCAATTCGAACTGGAATTCAGCAATGCGAATGCCGCGATGCTGTCGGCGGTGCTGCTGGTGATGTGCCTGACGCTGCTGTGGCTGGAGCTGCGCGTACGCGGCAAGGGCCGGCATGTGCGCATCGGCCAGGGCGCGGCGCGGCATGCCGAGCAGGTTCGACTGGGCAAGTGGGCGCCACTGGGTCAGGTGTATTGCCTGGTATTGGCGATCATCGGCAGCGGCATTCCGCTGGGCATGCTCGGGTATTGGCTGGCAGTCGGTTCGTCGGCTGCGTTTCCGGTGGCCGAGATCGGTGAGGCGTTGCTGTCTTCCCTGGCACTTTCGCTGGGCGGCGCCGCACTGTGCCTGGTGCTGGCGGTACCGGTGGGGTTATTGGTGGTGCGCTACAAAGGCCAACTGGCGATTTGGGCTGAACGCTTGCCGTACCTGCTGCATGCGCTGCCCGGCCTGGTGATTGCGCTGACCCTGGTGTACTTCGCGCTGCACTACGTGCCGGCGCTGTACCAGACTTCGGCATTGCTGTTGATTGCTTATGCGCTGTTGTTTCTGCCATTGGCCCAGGCGCCGATTCGCACCGCCTTGAACAAGGCCGCCCCGCAACTGGAAGAAGCCGCGCGCACGCTCGGCGCTTCATCGTTCAGCGCGTTTTGCCGGGTGACGCTGCCGATCATCTTCCCAGCGTTGGGCGCGGCGTTTGCGCTGGTGTTCCTGGATGCGATGAAGGAATTGACGGCGACGCTGCTGCTCAGCCCGACGGGGTTGAATACCTTGGCGACGGCGGTGTGGGCGCACACTTCGAATGTGGAATTTGCGGCGGCGGCGCCCTATGCGGCGTTGTTGATTCTGGTGTCGGGGTTGCCGGTGTACCTGCTGACGACCCGGATGTATCTGAGCCGCTGAGAGCGCTATCGCCGGCAAGCCCGAGTCCCACACTTGGAATGCATTCCAAGGTGGGAGCCGGGCTTGCCCGCGATGACGCCGGAACAGGCGATGCTAGGCCCGGAACTGCCCCAGGCTTGCCTTCAATTGCGCCGCCAACCCATCCAACACCTTGCCACTGGCCGTCGTCTCCACCACCGCCTGCGCAGCACGCTCAGCCTGAGCGTGGATCACTTCAACGCGACCACGCACCGCATGGGCGCCCTGGGCCTGATGTTCGGCCGCGCGCGTCGCCAAGCCAATCGCGGCATGCACCTGCTCCACCGAAGCCTGCACCGTCTGCTGCAAGCGCACGCTGTCGCGCAGCACCAGCAAACCTTCACTGGCCTGGCGCCCGGCCTTGCCGATGGTTTCTACCGCCTCACGCGCGCCCTGTTGCAACGCCACGATATGCGCCTGGATATCGCCGGTGGAGCTTTGGGTCTTGCTCGCAAGCGCCCGCACTTCGTCCGCCACCACGGCAAAACCGCGTCCGGTTTCACCGGCACGCGCCGCCTCGATTGCGGCGTTGAGTGCCAGCAAGTTGGTTTGCTCGGCAATGCCGTGGATCACGGTCAGCACCACTTCGATCTGCTGGCTTTGCTGGGCCAGACGCTCGATGACCGTGGAACCTGCCTGCACCTGGCCCGCCAACGCTTCGATCAAACTGCCGACCTGCGCCGAGGTACGCGAGTTCTCGTCGGTGGCCTGTCGAATATCCACCACTTGCTGCAATGCCGCCTGCATCGCATGGCTCTCGGCCTGTGCCTCATCGGCCATTTGCGACAGCGCGCGCAAGCTTTCGGCCACTTCGTCGCGCTGCAAGCCGGCCGCCGCGTCGGCACCGGCATTGCGCAAGGTCATGGCGCCGATTTCCACACCGGTCCGCTGGGCCACATCCCCTGCTTCGCGCACGATGGGCTGCAACTTATCCACGAAGCGATTGACCGCCGAAGCCATGTCGCCGATTTCGTCCTTGCTGCTGATCTGCACGCGCTTGGTGAGGTCACCCTCGCCCGCCGCCAAATCATCCATGGCGGCGATCAGCAGCTTCAGGCGAGTAACCACACGGCGGCCCAGCACGATAGCGATCAACAGCAATACGCCTAGACCAACCAGCGCAAGCCCCATGCCGATGCGCCAGCGCAAGGTGCCAGCAGCGTCCTGCACGGCACTGGTGGTGTTGGCGGTCATTTGGGTGGCAGTCGCCTGCGCGGATTGCAGGCGGGCGCCCATGGCGGCAGCGCTGTCGGATGCTGCTCCTTTGAGGCTATCGCCTACCAGCTGATCACCGCTGGCGATCAGCGCTGCAAAACGCTTGTCGAGCGCTTGCAGATCCGCTTCAACCGACGCGGTCGAAACACCCATGCGGACTTTGCCGATCTCGACCCCATTGGGGCTGATGGATGCTTCGACGTAGTAAACAGAAGGGTCGCTCTTAGCCGCATCCAGCACTTTATCCAGTGCACGGTCACCCGCGCCCTTTGCCAGCAGCGCCTGGTTGATGGGGTTTTCACGGTTAAGGTAGCGGGTCAGATGCTCACCCGCCGCGTCGTCATAGACCACGAACAGCACGTTGGGATTGCGCTGGGCACGCCGGGCGAACTCCGACAGCGTCGGCACGTCGCTGTCCCACATGGCACGCGGCGCCACCGAGGCCAGCAGTTGCGCCATATCATTGGCGGAGTCCTGCAGGTCTTTTTCCAGAGTCGCACGCAGTTGCTTCTGTTCTTCCTGCAAGCGGGTCGAAAGCCCTGCCGTCAGACGCTGACGCGTGCTGGTAGACAGGCTCTCCAAGCTGGACGTGACTTCCTTGCCCGCCTGCGCCAGTTCGCCAGACAGTTTCTGGCTGTCGACACTCAGGCGATTGCCTAAATCGGCTTCCAGCGCCGAGACCGTGCTACGTGTGAGGGCAACTGCCACCAGCACTTGCACCAAAAGAGCGATACCTAGGGTAACGAACACCGGCCGCAACAGACGGCTTTGTAACAATGAGAGAACGGCAGACATCTGGGAATCCCTCCACCACGGGTGCCATTAATTTGATAGCACCGCGAAAGAAAGAAGCAAAGCAAGGGTCGTGCCGCCCATGCGGCAGAAACGACAAAGGGCTCCCGAAGGAACCCTTTGCTTTTTACATCAACAGCTTATTAAGCGAACGGGTGACGAAGAACGATGGTTTCGTTACGGTCCGGACCTGTCGAAATAATGTCGATCGGCGCGCCGATCAGCGCTTCAATACGCTTGATATAGCTACGTGCGTTAGCTGGCAGCTCTTCCAGGGTCTTGGCGCCCACGGTCGATTCGGTCCAGCCCGGCACTTCTTCGTACACTGGCTGCAGGCCGACGTAGCTATCGGCGTCGGTCGGGGCAACATCATTACCGTTTGCGTCTTTGTAGCCGATGCAGATATTGATGGCTTCCAGACCGTCGAGTACGTCCAGCTTGGTCAGGCAGATGCCCGAGATGCTGTTCACATCGATAGCGCGACGCAGGATAACGGCGTCGAACCAGCCGCAACGACGAGCACGGCCGGTAGTTGCACCGAACTCGTGACCTTGCTTGGCGAGGTGGGCACCGACGTCGTCGAACAGCTCAGTCGGGAACGGGCCCGAACCTACGCGAGTGGTGTAAGCCTTGGTGATGCCCAGGATGTAGTCCAGGAACATCGGGCCCACGCCCGAACCGGTCGCAACGCCACCGGCGGTGGTGTTGGAGCTGGTCACGTACGGGTAGGTGCCGTGGTCGATGTCCAGCAGCGAACCTTGGGCGCCTTCGAACATGATGTCTTTGCCGGCGCGACGCAGGTCGTGCAGTTCGGCAGTGACGTCCAGCATCAGCGGCTTGAGCAGCTCAGCGTATTCCTTGCACTCGGCCAGGGTCTTTTCGAACTCGATGGCCGGTTCTTTGTAGTAACCGACCAGCATGAAGTTGTGGTAATCCACCAGTTCACGCAGCTTGTCTTCAAAGCGCGGCATGTTGAGCAGGTCGCCCACACGCAGGCCACGACGTGCAACCTTGTCTTCGTAGGCCGGGCCGATGCCGCGACCGGTGGTACCAATCTTCAGCTCGCCACGGGCCTTCTCACGAGCCTGGTCCAGCGCAACGTGGAAGGACAGGATCAGCGGGCAGGACGGGCTGATACGCAGGCGCTCGCGCACCGGTACGCCTTTCTCTTCCAGCTTGGTGATCTCACGCAGCAGGGCGTCAGGTGCAACAACAACGCCGTTGCCGATCAGGCACTGCACGCCTTCGCGCAGTACGCCCGATGGGATCAGGTGCAAGACGGTTTTTTCGCCATCGATGACCAGGGTGTGGCCAGCGTTGTGGCCACCTTGGTAGCGCACTACGGCGGCAGCATGTTCGGTCAGCAGATCAACGATCTTGCCTTTGCCCTCATCACCCCATTGGGTGCCCAGGACTACGACATTCTTACCCATAACACTTGTCCTCATTCGCGCAAACTTGGTGCCGGCGATGGCCGGCAGGAAAACTCAAGAAGCCAGTGGCGATACTTGCCAAAGCCCGTTCTGCAGAATCAATTGCCGGTCGCAGTCCGCATCACGGGCGGCGGCCAATGGCTGCCCAGGCAAGGCCTGGACGACACGCTGACCCTCACTGCGCAACTGGCAAACCTGCTGCCAGAGTGCTGCGTCCGTACTGTCGGGCATCCAGATGCCACCAGACGGCAGCTCGACCTCAGCACGCCCCAGGGTCACCAGGGTTTTCAAATCGGTGGAAAAACCAGTGGCCGGACGCGCACGACCGAAGTCGGCGCCGATATCGTCATAACGACCACCCTGGGCGATGGCTTGGCCAACACCCGATACAAATACAGCGAACACCACACCGGTGTGGTAGTGGTAGCCGCGCAACTCACCCAGGTCAAAGTACAGCGGCAGCTCCGGGAAGCGCGCCGACAACTGCTCGGCAATCGCCAGTACGTCGTCCAGTGCCGCCAGCACCCGCGCCGGCGCGTTGGCCAGGCGCTCACGCGCGGCCACCAGCACTTCACGGCCACCACACAGGTTGACCAGTGCACGCAGCATGTCAGCCAGATCGGCAGGCACACTCGCCGTCAGGGCAATCACTTCATCGATGGCCTTGCGTTGCAGGGCATCAAACAGCTGTTGTTCTACTTCACCGGACAAACCGGCCGCACGGGCCAGGCCACGGTAGATCCCCACGTGGCCCAGGTCCATGTGGACATCCGGCACATCGGCCAGTTGCAGCATGGCCAGCATCAAGCTGATCACTTCAACGTCGCTGCTCGGGCTGGCATCGCCGTACAACTCGGCACCCAACTGGATCGGGCTACGGGACGACGACAACGCGCGCGGCTGTGCATGCAGCACGCTACCGGCGTAGCACAGACGGCTCGGACCTTCTCGGCGCAGGGTGTGCGCATCGATACGCGCCACTTGCGGCGTGATGTCGGCACGGAAACCCATTTGCCGGCCCGATTGCGGGTCGATGACCTTGAAGGTGCGCAGATCCAGGTCCTGGCCCGCGCCGGTCAGCAGGGATTCCAGGTACTCGATATGGGGGGTCACCACAAACTCGTAACCCCAGCTCTGGAACAGATCCAACACCTGGCGACGCGCTACTTCAATGCGCGCAGCTTCTGGTGGCAGTACTTCTTCGATGCCATCTGGCAGCAGCCAGCGGTCTACCGTTGCCATTACGCCATTCCCCTTTGATCCGGGCGGCCAGCCCTCGGCCGAGCCTTGAGTAGAGCAGAAAACGCCCGCCCCCTGCATAAACCACGCGCAAGAGCGACGTGACGAACGGCCTGTAATCGGCCTCGTCGGGCACTTTCCTCGAAAATCCTGTCACGCCTGCCGAATCAAACACGCAGACGCAAAAAAGCCGGGAATTTCCCGGCTGCCGCATCATACACCCGTTTTCTGAAAGGATCACCCCGCCAGGCGTTTTAGCCGCCCGACGGAGTGTTTCCTACACAGTGGCGAGCTGATTACTTGGCTTTTTCCAGGTAGCGGAAGAAATCGCTACTTGGGTCCAGCACCATGACGTCGGTTTTGTTCGCGAAGCTTTCACGGTAGGCGCGCAGGCTACGGTAGAACGCGTAGAACTCCTGGTCCTGGCCGTAGGCCTTGGCGTAGATCGCCGCCGCTTGAGCGTCGCCATCACCACGGGCCTCTTCAGACTCGCGATAGGCTTCGGCCAGCAGTACACGGCGCTGACGGTCGGCATCCGCACGGATACCTTCTGCCAGCTCGTTACCCTTGGCGCGGTGCTCACGGGCTTCACGCTCACGCTCGGTGCTCATACGCTCGAACACGCTGCGGTTCACTTCCTTCGGCAGGTCGATCGCCTTGACCCGAACATCAACCACTTCGATGCCCAGCTCTTTTTCTGCCATGGTGTTCAGCGAACGCGTGATGTCAGCCATCAGCGCGTCACGCTCACCGGATACCACCTCGTGCAGGGTGCGCTTACCAAACTGGTCACGCAGGCCCGACTCCAGACGGCGCGACAGACGCTCGTCGGCAATCTGCTTGAGGCCGGAAGTCGCGGTGTAGAAGCGCTCGGCATCCTTGACGCGCCACTTGGCGTAGGCGTCAACCATCACGGCTTTCTTTTCCAGGGTCAGGAAGCGCTGTGTCGGTGCATCCAGGGTCATCAGCCGGGCGTCGAACTTGCGCACCTGGTTGACGTAGGGGACTTTCACATGCAGGCCCGGCTGGACATCCGCCTGGACCACGCGACCGAATTGCAGCAGCACCGCACGCTCGGTCTGAGCCACGATGTAGAAGCAGTTCCAGGCAGCGATGACCACGACGACGCCCACAATCAGGGCGGTCAGCGATTTATTGCTCATCAACGACTCTCCCTGGTACGTGTTTGCTGTTGCAGCAAGTCAGCGGCCGCACGGGCGCTCGCTTCGTTGGCAGCGGCATTGGAACCGGTGGACGGTGCGCTGGTGCTGCTACGACCACCTTCGATCATCTTGTCCAGCGGCAGGTACAGCAGGTTGTTCTGTCCACCCTTGCTGCCGGTCACGAGCACCTTGCTGGTGTTGCTGAAGACTTCTTGCATGGTGTCCAGGTACAGACGCTCACGCGTGACTTCCGGCGCCTTGCGGTACTCGGCGACCAGCTTGGTAAAGCGATCCGCCTCACCCTTGGCGCGGGAGACCACTTCGTCGCGGTAACCGTTGGCATCCTCGAGGATGCGCTGGGCCTGACCACGGGCTTCCGGCACGACGCCGTTGGCGTAGGTTTCAGCCTGGTTGCGCGAACGCTGCTCGTCTTCACGGGCGCGGATCACGTCGTCGAAGGCTTCCTGTACTTCACGCGGTGCGGCTGCGCTCTGTACGTTCACCTGGGTCACGGTGATACCGGTGCGATAGGTATCGAGGAACCGTTGCAGACGCTCCTTGATCTCGCTGGCCATCAATTCACGACCTTCGGTCAGCACCTGGTCCATCGCGGTAGAACCGACGACATGGCGCAGCGCACTTTCCGTAGCGTGTTGCAGGCTGATTTCCGGCTGATCAACGTTCAGCACGAAGTCCTGCAGGTTGCTGATCTTGTACTGCACGGTCAGCGGCACTTCGACGATGTTCTCGTCTTCGGTCAGCATCTGGCCCTGCTTGGTGTACGCACGCTCACGCGTGACGTTTTCCATGTACTTCTTGTCGATCGGCGGGAAGTAGATATTCAGGCCAGGGCCGACAGTCTCGTAGTACTTGCCGAAGCGCAGCACCACGGCTTGCTCCTGCTCGTCCACCACGTAGACGGCGCTGTACAGCCATACGGCCGCCAGCACGACAAGACCCAGGCCCAGCAGACCATAGCCACCGCCCTTGCTTGTGCGACCGCCGTCGTCACCACCACGTTTTTTTCCACCACCGAACAACCCATTCAGGCTTTCCTGCAGCTTTCGGAAGGCCTCGTCGAGATCTGGTGGCCCCTTGCGGTCGCCATTATTGCGGCGTTTACCACCCCAAGGATCCTGATTATTCGAGTTGCCACCCGGCTCATTCCAAGCCATAGCGCTCTCCATCTGATAAAGCAAAGACGCACCCACGGCGCGCCGACCAATGCTACAGAATGCCTGCCACTGCGGCACAACCGCTTTAGGAGGCTTTTATTGCAAAGTGTGTTGTTCGATGAACTCTGTCGGTACAACGCCTTCACGGCTGACCAGCCGATTCAGCTCCGAGCGAGGCAATCGAACGGCCAGCAAGCTGACACCTTCTTCGTCGTGTTCTTCTTTCTGTACTGCGCCCAACTCGAAAAACTGTGCACGCAGTCGAGCAAAACGCTGGGGCAAGCGCAAGGTGCCGACGAACAAATCGCTGCCGAGCAACTCGGCAATGGCTTGTTCAAGCAACTCAAGGCCACTGCCATCACGCGCCGAGAGCCAGACCCGCTGGGGTTTGCCGTTCTCATCGCGCTGGATTTGTGGCTCAACGCCTTCAAGCAAATCGAGTTTGTTATAGACCTCAAGGATCGGCAAGTCCTGGGCGCCAATCTCGCCCAGTACCAGCATCACCTGTTCAATCTGCAACATGCGATCCGGTTCAGCCGCATCGATCACGTGCAACAGCAGGTCGGAATTGCTCGATTCTTCGAGCGTAGACCGAAATGCTTCGACCAGCTTGTGCGGCAAGTGACGAATGAAACCCACGGTATCGGCCAGGACAATCGGCCCCAGGTCGTCCAGATCCAGACGGCGCAAGGTCGGGTCGAGGGTGGCGAACAGTTGATCGGCCGCGTACACGTCCGACTTCGTCACGTTGTTGAAGAGCGTGGATTTGCCGGCGTTGGTATAGCCCACCAGGGACACGGTAGGGATATCCGCACGGGAACGGCCACGTCGTGATTGCTCACGCTGGCTGCGCACTTTCTCCAGGCGACCCTTGATCTGGCGCAGGCGAACCCGCAACAGGCGTCGGTCGGTTTCGAGCTGGGTTTCACCCGGCCCCCGCATGCCGATGCCGCCGCCTTGACGCTCAAGGTGAGTCCAGCCGCGAACCAGCCGGGTGCTCATGTGGTCAAGCTGGGCCAGTTCAACCTGGAGCTTGCCCTCATGGGTACGGGCGCGTTGGGCGAAAATATCGAGAATCAGACCGGTACGGTCGATCACGCGACACTCGAAGACTCGTTCGAGGTTACGTTCCTGACTGGGCGTGAGGACGTGATTGAAGATCACCAGATCGGCTTCTTCAGCGTGCACCAGGTCGCGCAGTTCCTCGACCTTGCCGCTGCCAATCAGATATTTGGCGGTTGGCCGATGACGCGGCACGTTAAAAAACGCAACGGTCTCGGCGCCGGCCGAATTTGCCAACTCCTGAAACTCCTGCGGATCTTCGCGCGCCTCAGGGTCCTGTCCATCCAAGTGAACGAGAATGACCCGCTCACCACCACCGTGGCGCTCAAAGAACAAAGGAGACTCCTATCAGGCGTTACCTGGCTCAGCGTCAGCTACGTCATCACCGGCAGCGCTAGGCAGGCGGATTGGACGAACAGGGACGACTGTCGAGATAGCGTGCTTGTAGACCATCTGGCTGACGGTGTTTTTCAGCAGGATCACGAACTGGTCGAACGACTCGATCGTGCCTTGCAGCTTGATACCGTTGACCAGGTAGATGGAAACCCCCACTTTCTCTTTACGTAAAGTATTCAAGTAAGGGTCTTGTAGCGAATGCCCTTTTGACATGTGTCGCACTCCTTTAAGGATCAATAATAAAAAATCGGAAAAATAGATAGCTTATGGCCGTCACACCCCCAAGGATAGACGGCAATTGCAAGGACTCAGCTCAATATGGAGACCGTGCCCAAGTATTTCAAGGCGCGTGACAGATTGTCGCTGTCCAGGCTGTCCAGCCAGTGCAAATCGCTCCAGCTGCGCAACCAGGTGAACTGGCGTTTCGCCAATTGGCGCGTGGCAATGATGCCGCGCTCCTGCATTTCGGCTGACGTCAGCTTGCCATCCAGATGATCCCAGACTTGGCGGTAGCCTACGGCACGTATCGAAGGTAACCCTGGATGCAGGTCACCTCTGGAACGCAGAGCTACGACCTCGTCCACAAACCCCTGTTCCAACATAATTGTGAATCTTTGTGCAATTCGATCATGCAGCACCTGGCGATTTGCCGGAGCGATGGCCAGATTCGCCACAGTATAGGGCAATTGAGACGCGCCAGATGCGCCTGCGTCAGCACTTTGCGCACTTTGTTTCAGCCGATGTTCAGTCATGGTCTGCCCGCTGACACGCCAGACTTCCAGCGCACGAGTGAGGCGCTGGGGGTCATTGGGGTGAATGCGCGCGGCGGACACCGGGTCCACGGCTGCCAATTGGTCGTGCAAGGCTTGCCAGCCAAGGCGTGCGGCCTCTTCCTCGAGTTCGGCACGCACCTGTGCATCGGCCGGCGGCATATCCGCCAGTCCCTCCTGCAAAGCCTTGTAATAGAGCATCGTACCGCCCACCAGCAGCGGAATATTGCCCCGCGCGGTGATGTCAGCCATGGCAGCCAGGGCATCGGTGCGGAAATCCGCGGCCGAATAGCTCTCTGACGGATCGATGATGTCGATCAGCTTATGTGGATATTGGGCCAACAGCTCTTTTGACGGCTTGGCCGTGCCGATGTCCATGTCCCGGTAAACCAGGGCAGAGTCGACGCTGATCAACTCGCACGGCAGCACCTTGGTCAGCTCGATGGCCAGGTCGGTCTTGCCGGCGGCCGTGGGACCCATCAGGAAGATCGCGGGGGGCAAGGCACTCATCAACGGCCGCGCAGGAAGAGTTTGTCCAGATCGTCCAGGCCCATCTGGGTCCAGGTCGGTCGGCCGTGGTTGCATTGGCCGCTGCGTTCGGTGTTTTCCATATCGCGCAGCAGGCCGTTCATTTCCGGCAGGGCCAGGCGGCGGTTGGCTCGGATGGCGCCGTGGCAGGCCATGGTGCCGAGCAGTTCGTTGATGTGCGCCTGGATACGGTCACTGGTGCCGTATTCCATCAGGTCTGCCAGCACGTCGGCGACCAGACGGTTGGCCTCGGCCTGCTTGAGCAGCGCGGGAATCTGGCGGATGGCCAGGGTTTCCGGGCCCAGGCGCTGCAATTCAAAGCCTAGTTTCTGGAAGACGCCGTGGTGTTCTTCGGCACAATCAGCCTCACGCTGGCTGACCGCCAGGGACTCCGGCACCAACAGCGGCTGGCCACTGAGACCTTCGCTGGCCATGGCGATCTTGAGGCGTTCGTACATGATCCGTTCGTGGGCGGCGTGCATGTCCACCAGCACCAGGCCATGGGCGTTTTCCGCCAGGATGTAGATGCCCTTGAGCTGCGCCAATGCGTAGCCCAACGGAGGGATATCTCCACCGCCTTCCGGCAAGGCTACAGGCGCGCCCGGCTCGGCACCCGGCAGCGGCGCGAAAAACTCGCGATAAGCCGCCTGGGCCTCGGCCACCGGCACCGCCGACTGTGGGCGCGACGTGTATTGGTATTGATAACCGGAGCCAGCGCCGGAATTCGGCGCGGTATAAGAAGGTTGTGACTGCGGCGATTGCAGTAGGTTGGCCGCCAGGCTCATTTCGCCCTGAGGCCCGAACTCACCCGCTTGCGGGCCGCTCGGGCGGACCACTGCCGTCACAATCGGCGCGGATAACTGATCGTCCGGGCGCACATCACCCAAGGTGCGGTGCAGGGTGCCGTAGAGGAAGTCATGCACCATGCGTCCATCACGGAAGCGCACTTCGTGCTTGGTGGGGTGCACGTTGACATCCACCACCGACGGGTCGACCTCGAAGAACAACACAAACGTCGGGTGGCGCCCATTGAATAGCACGTCGCGATAAGCCTGGCGCACCGCGTGGGCCACCAGTTTGTCGCGCACCGCTCGACCGTTCACAAAGAAATACTGCAAGTCCGCCTGGCTGCGGGAGAAGGTCGGCAAACCGACCCAACCCCACAACCGCAAGCCATTGCGCTCGATTTCAATCGGCAGCGCCTGCTCCAGGAAACCCGGCCCGCAGATCGCCGACACCCGGCGAGCGCGCGCGGCGTCATCGTGAGCTTCGTGCAGACTGAGGATGGTCTTGCCGTTATGCCGCAGATGAAAAGCCACATCGAAACGGGCCAGGGCCAGACGCTTGATGACTTCTTGCAGGTGATCGAATTCGGTTTTTTCGGCCTTGAGGAATTTGCGCCGCGCCGGAGTGTTGAAGAACAAGTCGCGCACTTCCACCGAAGTTCCCACAGGATGGGCTGCCGGCTGGACCCGAGGCGCCATGTCGCGGCCTTCGGTTTCCACTTGCCAGGCCTGTTCGGCGCTGCGAGTGCGGGACGTCAGGGTCAGGCGGGCTACGGAACTGATAGAGGCCAGGGCCTCACCGCGAAAGCCCAGGCTCATCACCCGCTCAAGGTCTTCCAGGTCGCGGATCTTGCTGGTGGCGTGACGCGCCAGGGCCAGCGGCAAGTCATCGGCGGAAATGCCGCTGCCATCGTCACGCACGCGCAACAGCTTGACGCCACCCTGCTCCACGTCGACATCAATGCGCTTGGCGCCGGAGTCGATGCTGTTTTCCAGCAGCTCCTTGATCACCGATGCCGGACGCTCGACCACTTCACCGGCAGCAATCTGGTTGGCAAGGCGCGGGCTCAGCAGCTCAATGCGCGATCCGCTGTTCAGAAGTGATTCGCTCATTACTGTGCCGCCAATTCAGTGCCGGGGATGGTCAATACCTGGCCGACTTTCAATTCATCGGTCTTCAGGTTGTTGGCACTGCGCAAGGTCGCGGCCGACACCTGGAAACGCACCGCCAGCATCGCCAGGGTGTCGCCCGGCTGCACGCGATGGTCACGGGGGCCCTGGGCGATTTTCCCGGAGTCGCGCAGCCAGGCGATGTAAGTGCCCGGCGGCGGGTTCTGCTGGAAGAACTGACGGATACCGGCACTGATCGAGCGCGCCAATGCCTGCTGGTGACTGGCGCTGGCCAACTTCGAGGCCTCGTTGGAGTTGGAGATAAAGCCTGTCTCGACCAGGATCGACGGGATATCCGGCGACTTCAACACCATGAACCCGGCTTGCTCCACGCGCTGTTTGTGCAACGAGGTCACGCGGCCGATGTTGCTCAGGACCTTCTGGCCCACGTTCAAGCTGGACGTCAGGGATGCGGTCATCGACAGATCGAGCAGGACGCCGGCGAGCATTTTATCCTTGTCATCGAGGGACACGTTGCCGGCCCCGCCGATCAAGTCGGAACGGTTTTCGCTGTCGGCCAGCCAACGCGCGGTTTCGGACGTCGCGCCGCGATCCGACAGAGCAAACACCGAGGCACCAAAGGCCGCGGTCGAAGGCGCGGCGTCGGCGTGGATAGACACGAACAGGTCCGCGCCCTTTTTACGGGCAATTTCGGTACGACCGCGCAATGGAATGAAGTAGTCGCCAGTACGGGTCAACTCGGCACGGTAGCCTTTCATGCCATTGACCTGGCGCTGCAGTTCGCGAGCGATGGCCAGTACCACGTCCTTCTCATGCTGACCGCGCGAACCGGAAGCCCCCGGATCTTCACCACCGTGACCGGCGTCAATCACGACGATAATATCCCGCTTGCCAGCGGGAGCCGGTGGTGGCGGTGGCAGTTTGACCTGCGGTTGCGACGGGTTGACCGGCACAGCTGGTACGGTTGCTACGCTGGGCGTCGGTGCAGGCGGAGGCGCTGCATCGGCGGGGTTGTCGAACAGGTCGACCACCAGCCGATTGCCGTACTGGGCGTTAGGCGCCAGAGAGAAGCTTTTTGGGGTCACGACCTTTTTCAGGTCGATCACCACACGCAGGTCAGTCGGCGTACGCTGGGCCGAGCGCATGGCGGTAATAGGCGTATTGGCAGTAGAGACATTCAGCGGCCCGGCCAGGGTTGCGCCGTTGATGTCGATCACCAGGCGATCAGGCGACGTCAAGGTAAAGACGCTGTGCTGGACCGGGCCAGACAGGTCGAACACCAGGCGTGTGTTATCCGGCGCTCGCCAAAGGCGAACACTTTTCACCTGTGAAGCAGCCAGAGCATTGACAGTCATTGCCGCAAGCAACACCCCCACGACAGCAACCAACGCGCGAAAGCGCATACCTAACCCCACCAATTATTTGAATTCCAATGCCAAAGCGGCGCACCACGACTGGCCGCGCGCGCTCTGGGGCAACAACTTCAACTGACGTCCGTGCTCATGCGGCGTAATGGTAATGGTCAGGTCCGGCTTTGGCAAAAAGCCTGTGCCTTTATCTGGCCACTCGATCAGGCACAACGCATCTTCATCGAAGTAATCGCGGATGCCCATGTATTCGAGTTCTTCGGGATCAACCAGGCGATAGAGGTCGAAATGGAACGCTCGCACCCCTCCAATTTCGTAGGGTTCCACCAGGGTGAACGTAGGGCTTTTTACTGCCCCCTTATGGCCCAATCCTCGGATAATCCCGCGAGACAACGTGGTTTTCCCCGCCCCTAAGTCGCCTTCAAGGAAGATCAGCCCTTTCCCGGTGGTGACCTGGGCGATGCGGTTTCCGAACGCAACCATGGCCTCCTCATCGGCCAAATACAGGATTACTTCAGACACGGCGACTGTTCCTCCAACAATTGACGAATGGCAGGTATCAAGTCGCTGGCAGCCAAGCCGCGACCAAAGGTGCCCTGGCGATCCCCCGCCGTGGCGTGCAGCCACACGGCCAGGCAACTTGCTTCATAAGCGGGCATGCCTTGCGCCAGCAGTGCGCCTACCAGGCCGGCCAATACATCGCCCAGCCCTGCCGTCGCCATCGCCGGGTGACCTTGGTCACACCGCGAAACACGCCCATCCGGGCTGGCAATCAAACTGCCAGCACCTTTGAGGATAGCCACTGCATTGAATTTCTGGCTCAACGCGCGCGCCACCTTAAGACGATCGGCCTGAACCTCGGCTGTCGAAATCCCCAACAACCGCGCGGCCTCACCGGGATGCGGGGTGATCACGCAGTCGGCCGGCAAGCTGACGCTGCCGGTGGCAAGCTGACTCAAGGCGTCGGCGTCCCAGACCTGCGGCAAGCTGGCATTGGCGGCGACAGAAAGCAGGCTTTTGCCCCAGGACGCATCACCCAGCCCAGGCCCGATCACAATGACCGAGATTTTTTCGAGCAAGGCCATCAACTGATTGGCCGAGCTGACGCCGACGGTCATGACTTCCGGCAAACGAGCCAACGCGGCCGGCACGTGTTCCAGGCGCGTCGCCAAGGACACCATGCCGGCGCCACTGCGCAAGGCACTTTCAGCACTCAGCAACGCAGCGCCGCCAAAGCCACGGTCACCGCCAATGACCAGCAGGTGGCCGAACTGGCCTTTATAGGCGTCCGGGTAACGCGCAGCCAGTTGCGGCAAATGGCCGTGCAACAGGGACTGTACGTCGGTTATTGCGTGTTTTGTCTGCGGCATGCGTCTTCGAGCTCCGATGTCTGGCAGAATTATACCTATCTAACCTGCGGTTTCCCTTGTCTCATGCCTGCCATCACCACCGATCTGCCTGCCCTCGCCCAATCGATCAAAGACTGGGGCCGCGAGCTGGGCTTTCAACAAGTCGGCATCAGCGGCCTGGACCTGGCTGAGCACGAACAGCACCTGCAACGCTGGCTCGACGCGGGCTACCACGGCGAGATGGAGTACATGGGCGCCCACGGCAGCAAACGCTCCCACCCTGACGAACTGGTGCCCGGCACCTTGCGCGTAGTGTCGCTACGCATGGATTACCTGCCGGGCGACACACAAATGGCCCAATTGCTGGCCAAGCCGGAAAAAGCCTATATTTCGCGTTACGCCCTGGGCCGCGACTACCACAAGCTGATCCGCAAACGCGTGCAGCAACTGGCTGATCGCATCCAAGCACAGATCGGCCCGTTCGGTTTCCGCGCCTTTGTCGACAGCGCACCCGTGTTGGAAAAAGCCATCGCCGAAAAAGCCGGGCTGGGCTGGATCGGTAAAAACACCCTGGTCCTCAATCGCAAGGCGGGCAGCTACTTCTTCCTGAGTGAGCTGTTCGTCGACCTGCCGCTCCCGGTTGACGCGCCCCACAGCACCGAACACTGCGGCCGCTGCACGGCTTGCCTGGACATCTGCCCCACCAATGCCTTCGTCGGTCCCTATGTGCTGGACGCGCGACGCTGCATTTCCTACCTCACCATCGAGCTGAAGAGCGCGATCCCCGAGGACCTGCGCCCACTGATTGGCAACCGTGTGTTTGGCTGCGATGACTGTCAGATCGTTTGCCCGTGGAATCGTTTCGCCCGCGCCACCGGCGAAAGTGATTTCAAGCCCCGCCACAATCTGGATAACGCAGAACTGGCCGAGTTGTTTATGTGGGACGAGGACAAATTCCTCAGCAGCACCGAGGGCTCACCCTTGCGTCGTGCCGGCTATGAGCGTTGGCTGCGCAACCTTGCGGTGGGCCTGGGCAATGCACCATCGAGCATTCAGGTGCTTGAAGCCTTGAAGGCACGGCGGGATTTTCCGTCGGAACTGGTGCGCGAACACGTGGAGTGGGCGCTGAACCAGCACGCCAGCCGCTAGTGCACGTCGTCGTTATAGACGAACTTGGGCATTTCCCAGTGAAAACGGATTGCCAGCAGGCGCAATAGAAAGCCGCTGAACAGGGTCAGCAATATCGCTTGCTCGCTGGGCAGCTCCAGATAAAGGCACAGCAGGTAGAACCAGGCGGCGAGGAACGACACGCTGGCATACAGCTCGCGGCGGAAGATCAGCGGGATGTCGTTGCAGAAGATGTCGCGCAGGATGCCGCCGAAGACCCCGGTGATCACCCCGCTGACCGACGCCACCAGCATACCGTGGCCCATTTCCAGCGCCGTCATGCAGCCGATCAGGGTAAAGGCCACCAAGCCCACGGCGTCCAGCGCCAGGAACAGCGAACGCAGGCGGCGCATCAGTGGCGCGATGAAGATCGTCACCAGCGCCGCGATTGACGTCAGCACCAGGTATTCCGGGTGCTTGACCCAGGTCAGCGGGTAATGCCCGAGCAGCACGTCACGCACCGAACCGCCCCCCAGCGCCGTCACACACGCGATCAGCACCACCCCGAACCAATCCATCCCACGTCGCCCGGCCGACAGCGCGCCAGTCATGGCTTCGGCGGTGATGGCGATGAGGTAGAGCATCAGCAGCATGATGGCGATCCTTGCGATTTTGTAGTGAGCGGGCCAGATCACGCCTTGATGAAATGCTTGCGGTAATGCTGCAACTCGGCGATCGACTCGCGGATATCATCCAGCGCCAGGTGGGTGCTGCCTTTATGGAAGCTATCTTTGACTTCCGGCGCCCAACGCGCAGCCAGTTCTTTAAGCGTGGACACATCCAGGTTGCGGTAGTGGAAGTAGCTTTCCAGCGCCTTCATGTGCGTATAAAGGAAGCGACGGTCCTGGCAAATGCTATTGCCGCAGATCGGCGACTTGCCCTTGGGTACCCATTTTTCCAGGAAGGCGATGGTTTCGGCTTCGGCTTCGGCCATGCCGATGCGGCTGTCACGCACGCGCTGGGTCAGTCCGGAGTTGCCGTGAGTGCGGGTATTCCACTCGTCCATGGTGGCGAGGACGGCGTCACTGTGGTGGATGGCGATCACCGGACCTTCGGCCAAGGTGTTGAGGTTGCTGTCGGTGACAATCGTAGCCATCTCGATGATGACGTCGGTATCAGGGTTCAGACCGGTCATTTCCAGATCGATCCAAATCAGGTTCTGTGGGTTTTGCATGGCTTGATTCTCTTGGCACCTTGGCGTAGCTGCGCAGTTTAGCAGGCGGGGCCGTGCTAGACTCGCGACCGCTTCATCTAAACCTTTGCATTATCGACACGGAACACCAATGGCCAAACGCCAGCTCAATCGTCGCCAAAACTGGCGCATCGAAAAGATTCAAGGTGAACGCGCCGCGCGCGCCGCCAAACGTGAATCCTCCGCCGTGGAAGCGCTTGAAGGCGGCGACCTGGGCCCCGAACAAACGGGCCTGGTGATCGCACACTTTGGCGTGCAGGTCGAAGTCGAGGCGCTCGAAGGCGAACTCGCAGGCTCTGTGTTCCGTTGCCACTTACGCGCCAACCTGCCTGCGCTGGTTACCGGCGACCAAGTGGTATGGCGTGCCGGTAACCAAGGCATCGGCGTGATCGTCGCCCAGTTGCCGCGTACCACCGAACTGCGCCGTCCGGACAGCCGTGGCCAGCTCAAGCCGGTGGCGGCCAACGTCGACATGATCGTGATCGTGTTCGCGCCGCTGCCTGAGCCGCATGCCAACTTGATCGACCGCTACCTGGTAGCCGCCGAGCATGCCGGTATTCGCCCGTTGTTGCTGCTGAACAAATTCGACCTGATCGACGAGCAGAACGCCCCGGCGCTGAATGCCTTGCTGGCGGTGTACCGCACACTGGGTTATCCGGTGCTGGAAGTCTCGGCCCATCACGGAAACGGCATGGAACAGCTGCAACAGCAGTTGGACGGGCGCATCAGTGTGTTCGTCGGCCAGTCGGGCGTGGGCAAATCCTCGCTGGTCAACAGCCTGCTGCCGGAAGTTGGCACCCGCGTAGGCCCGCTGTCGGAACTGTCCGGCCAGGGCACCCACACCACGACCACCGCGCGGTTGTTCCACTTCCCCGGCGGCGGTGAGCTGATCGACTCCCCAGGCATCCGCGAATTCGGCCTCGGCCACGTCAGCCGCAGCGATGTGGAAGCGGGCTTCATCGAATTCAATGACCTGATCGGCACCTGCCGCTTCCGCGACTGCAAACACGACCGCGAGCCGGGCTGTGCGTTGCTCAAGGCGCTGGAGGATGGGCGTGTGCAGCAGCAGCGGATGAACAGCTATCGGTCGATCATTGCAAGCTTGCCCGAAAGCAGTTACTAAACCGCAGATACAATAAGGCCGCGATCATCGCGGCCTTATTGTATGTGAAGCCTAGGACCCCGTCCCAGGCACCGTAGGATCCTTTACCCCACCCTCATCAAACAGGTTCAGCTTCTGGCGCAGTTCATGTGCCGGCAAAGGCTCCTGCCCGGGTGGAATCGCGTTCGGATCAGCCGGCACCTCACCCGGCGCGCCTGCGCCTGGAGTGGGTTGCGGCGCCGGCGGTTGATCGCCTTCAATCGCACGCTGAGCCTTTTTGGTCAGCACCACGATGTCGATCCGGCGGTTGACCGGGTTGAACGGGTCTTGATGGTCAAACAGCTGCGACGACGCAAACCCCACCACGCGCGCGACTTGCGGGTCTGGGTAGCTGCCGGCCACCAGCGCACGGCGCGCAGCGTTGGCGCGGTTGGCCGAGAGTTCCCAGTTGCCGAAGTCACCCTGGCCCGCATAAGGCTTGGCGTCGGTGTGGCCGCTGATACTGATCTTGTTCGGCACCGCCTTGATGGTGTCGGCCATGGCCAGCAGGATGTCTTCAAAGTACGGCTTCAAGCGTGCACTGCCGGAGTCGAACATCGGCCGGTTGGCGGCGTCGGTGATCTGGATGCGCAAGCCTTCCGGCGTGATCTCGAAGGAGATCTGATCCTTGAATTTCAGCAGTTGCGGGTTTTCTTCGACTTTGGTCTGCAGCTCTTGCAGCAGCAACTCAAGGCGCTCCTGTTCGACCTGTTCGGCCATGGACTCGACGGTGTCGCGCTCGATCGGGATTTTCTCCTGAGGCGACTCGGTCTTGATTTCCGGGTTGATGGTGCGCTCAGGCGCCAGTTGCGGCGAGCCGCCCAGGTCGATCACGAAGGGCGTGCCGCTTTCCGAGAAGCCAATCGGGTCTTTGAAGTAACCGGCGATGGCGATCTTCTGTTCCGGCGTGGCGGTGGACATCAGCCACAACACCAGGAAGAACGCCATCATCGCCGTCGCAAAGTCGGCGAAGGCGATTTTCCAGGCGCCGCCATGGTGCCCCGCAGCGAAGCGCTTGACGCGCTTGATGATTATCGGCTGGTTGTTTTCCATGGCTTAGCGACCGCGCACCGCTTGTTCCAGCTCGGCGAAGCTTGGGCGATGTTTCGGATACAGCACCTTGCGACCGAACTCCACGGCCAGCGACGGCGGCATGCCGGAAGCGGAGGCGACCAGGCTGGCCTTGATCGATTCGTACAGGTTGATTTCTTCCTTGGCGTCATGGGCCAAAGAGGTGGCCAGCGGGCCGAAGAAGCCGTAGGCCGCGAGAATACCGAAGAATGTACCGACGAGCGCCGCACC
The DNA here is from genome assembly GCF_021390155.1 of Pseudomonas sp. HN11. Taxonomy (NCBI): domain Bacteria; kingdom Pseudomonadati; phylum Pseudomonadota; class Gammaproteobacteria; order Pseudomonadales; family Pseudomonadaceae; genus Pseudomonas; species Pseudomonas sp. HN11. The sequence continues at coordinate 550,061 of NZ_CP089985.1, read as the reverse complement.
TACGTGCATGCCGATGGCGGCTTGGTCGCCCTCGCCCAGGGAAGCCATGGTCACCACGATACCGAGTACCGCCGCGACGATACCGAAACCCGGCATACCGTCAGCGATGCCGGTCACAGCGTGGGACGGATGCTCCAGCTCTTCCTTAAGGCTGAACAACTCCATGTCGAACAGGCCTTCCAGCTCATGGGGGGCCATGTTGCCGGAGGACATGATGCGCAGGTAGTCACAGATATAGGCGGTCATGCGCTCATCTTTGAGCACGGCCGGGTACTTGGCGAAAATCGGGCTGGCAGCGGCGTCTTCGATGTCGGCCTCGATGGCCATCATGCCTTCGCGGCGGCTCTTGTTGAGGATCTCATAGACCAGGCCCAGCACCTCAAGATAGAAGGTGTGAGTAAAGCGCGAACCGAACATGCCCAGCGACTTTTTGACCACGTGCATGGTCATGTAGCCGGGGTTTGCCTGCAAGAATGCACCGAACGCCGCACCACCGATGATCAGCACTTCGAAGGGCTGGATCAACGCAGCAATTTTACCGTGGGACAGGACGTAGCCACCGAGCACGCTTGCGATGACGACGATGATGCCGATAATTTTAGCCATAGGGGATGAGTACTTGCGCCGTCGGGTTCATGGACATATTGGGTGTAGCAGAAAACTCTTGTTCTACTTATCGGCAAAACTGCGCCAGACTATAGCCCGTTAAGGCGAAAAGCCAGTTCGGCCCGCTCCGGGCGTGTAGACCGCAAGTGATGATCGCGCCCCTATCATGGCTAATGAAACGACAGTCCCAAGTGCAAAACCCAACTCTCTCGCCGCTTGGATCAAGCGCCTGGACGATGTGCTGCTGCCTGTGCCCCAGGCCAGCCACGACCGTGTGTGCAAAGGCATCCGCGACAGTCGCAGTTCATTGCGAGATATTGCCGAGCTGATGCAAAGCAGCCCGGCGCTCGTGCTCAGCGTGATGCGCGAGGCCAACAGCCATACCCATGGCAGCCTGGCGGAACCGGCGGAAAACCTCGAAGTGGCGCTCAACCGCCTGGGCCTCAAGCGCGCTGAAGAGTTGCTGGCGCGCCTGCCCTCGGTGCCGGCCAACGAGATCCCCGTGGCGCTACGCCAACTGTTACTGATTAGCCAGCACGCGTCGCAACAAGCCAACGGCTTGTTCGGCAGCCGCCTGGCGCGACTGTGGCAGGACATCCACTGGGGCAGCCTGCTGTTTCTGTCGCCGTTGTGGCCGATGGCGGTCGCCTACCCCAAGCTCCTCGAAGAATGGGAGCTGCGGGTTATCCACAAGGGCCAAGCAGCGCGCCTGGTCGAGCAGGAATTGTTCGGCGTACGCTTGCTTGATCTATGTGTTGGCTTGACCGAAGCCTGGCACCTGCCGATCTGGGTGTCCCAGGGCTACACGTTGCTGATGAGCGAGCAACGCTTGCTGGTCAAGGCGCTGCACATCGCCCGCGAAGACGACCCATTGCGCCACCAGCAACTGCTCGACGCCGAACCCAATCTGCGCCGCTGGTTGAACCAGCCGGCCAACACCGTGCTGCTGGCCAACGGCCTGGCGATGTCGGCCCAGGAGTCCTGGACCTGCCCGCATACCGAACGCTGGCAATTGCTCACTGCGCTGTACCTGCAACAGCCTTTGGGCGAGGTGCAGCAACTGGTCCACCAACAGGCTGTCACCAGCGCCCGCACCGCCTTGATGCCCGACCTCTGGCACCCGGCGCTGTCGCTGATCTGGCCGTGGCATGTACAGAAGATTCATCGCGGCCTGCTCCCAGCGCCGCCGCCCACTGCCGAGGCTCTGGCCGTGTGGCGCAAGCGCTGCACCGAGCTGCTGGTAGAGCCGAGCCGCTTTGCCAACGCCATGCACTTGACCACCTGCGCCAAGGAGGCCCTGGTGGCCAGTGGTATGCAGCGGGTCATGTTGTTGATGGCTGACCGCGCCATGAGCACCTTGCGTGTGCACCAGGCTGATGGCCTGCCGAAGGATGCGGCCAATTTGAGCCTGGATGTGGTCAACAGTACGTTGCTGCAGCGCTTGCTGGAAAAGTCCGCCCAAGTACGCCTCAACCCTGAAAACCACGCGCAGTTTTCGGCTTTGCTGCCGCCGATCCTGCGCCGCCTGTTCACCGGCGAACACCTGTTGCTGCGCTCCTTGAGCTGTAATGGCAAGGTGGTGATGCTGATGGTGGCCGACCAGGGCGGCGGGCCGTTCTCGGAAACCACCGTGCAGGCCTTCGGCAAAACTGCCCAATGCATCGAGAAAGCCCTGCACTGCTTTACCAACCGCAGCGCCTGATGCTTGCGCTACAATCGCCATCTTTTATCGCCAACATTTGTGCCCAGGAGACCTCACATGCCTGACTTCTCTGGCTTGCCGCTGGTGATCGAATCCAGCGACCTGCTTGGTCGCCTCGATGCCGAACACCTGATACTGGTGGACCTCACCAGTGCCGCCCGCTACGCCGAAGGGCATATCCCCGGCGCGCATTTCGTTGACCCCAAGCGCACCCAACTGGGTCAGCCGCCGGCACCCGGACTGCTGCCCAACAAGGCGGACCTGGAAAAACTGTTCGGAGAACTGGGCCACACCCCGGACGCGACCTACGTGGTCTACGACGACGAAGGCGGTGGCTGGGCCGGGCGGTTCATCTGGATGCTCGACGTGATCGGCCACCAGAAATATCACTACCTCGACGGCGGCCTGCTGGCCTGGCTGGAAGAGAAGCACCCGCTCTCGACCGAAGCTCCCGCCCCCGTCGGCGGCCCGGTCGACCTCACGCTGCACGACAGCCCAACCGCCACCCGTGAATACCTGCAAAGCCGCCTGGGCGCTGCCGACCTGGGCATCTGGGACGCGCGCGGTCCGCTGGAATATTCCGGCGAAAAGGTGCTCGCAGCCAAAGGCGGGCACATCCCCGGCGCGGTGAACTTCGAATGGACCGCCGGAATGGACAAGGCGCGCAGCCTGCGCATCCGCCGCGACATGCCGCAGATCCTCGAAGACCTCGGGCTGACCAAGGACAAAGAAATCATCACCCACTGCCAGACTCACCACCGCTCTGGCTTCACCTACCTGGTGGCCAAGGCGCTCGGTTATCCACGAGTCAAAGGTTATGCCGGTTCCTGGGGCGAATGGGGCAACCACCCCGACACCCCCGTCGAGATTTAAGGTTTAAGGACAGTTATGAAAAAGCAGTTGTTTATCCTCAGCCAGTACTTGCTGCCGCACCACTTGCTGTCGCGTTTGGCCGGCTGCATCGCCGAATGCCGCGTGCGTTGGTTCAAGAATGCCTTCACCACCTGGTTCGCCAAGCGCTATCAAGTGGACATGTCCCAGGCCCTGGTTGAAGACGTGACCGCCTACGAGCACTTCAACGCCTTCTTCACCCGCGCCCTCAAAGACGGCGCGCGCCCACTGGATCAAACCCCAGGCGCGGTGTTGAGCCCAGCCGATGGTGCTGTCAGCCAGTTGGGCCCGATCGAGCATGGCCGAGTGTTCCAGGCCAAGGGCCATAGTTTCAGCGTGCTGGAACTGCTGGGAGGCGACTCGGCCGTAGCCGCGCCGTTCATGGGCGGAGACTTCGCCACCATCTACCTGTCGCCGAAGGACTACCACCGGGTGCACATGCCACTGGCCGGCACGCTGCGCGAAATGGTCTATATCCCGGGCCGCATCTTCTCGGTCAACCAGACCACCGCTGAAAACGTGCCTGAGTTGTTTGCGCGTAACGAGCGCGTTGCCTGCATCTTCGATACTGAACGCGGCCCGATGGCGGTGGTGTTGGTGGGCGCGATGATTGTGGCGTCGGTTGAAACCGTGTGGGCTGGGCTGGTGACGCCGCCGAAGCGTGAACTGAAGACGTTCCGTTATGACGAAGCTGCGCGTGCACCGATCCATTTGGAGAAAGGTGCGGAGCTGGGTCGCTTCAAACTGGGCTCGACCGCGATCGTGCTGTTTGGGCCGGAACAGGTGAAGTGGGCTGAAGCATTGGTTGCAGGTTCGCCGGTGCAGATGGGCCAGGGCATCGCACTGCCAAAAGCCTAAAGCAAAACCCAATGTAGGAGCGGGCTTGCTCGCGAAGACGTCGGCCCAGCAAACATTGATGTTGACTGGCCCACCGCTTTCGCGAGCAAGCCCGCTCCCACAATTTTTTAACGCATTTATTCAGTTACAGCTGGCCATCGCGATCGCGGAAGCCCAGCAGATACAGCACCCCATCCAACCCCAGCGTCGAAATCGCCTGCTTGGCCGACTGCTTCACCAACGGCTTGGCACGGAACGCGACCCCCAACCCGGCAATCGCCAGCATCGGCAAGTCATTCGCACCGTCGCCGACCGCAATGGTCTGCTCCAGGCGCAACCCTTCCTTGTGCGCCAATTCTTTGAGCAGATCTGCCTTGCGCTGTGCGTCGACAATCGGCTCAACCGCCACACCGGTCACCTTGCCATCCACCACTTCCAGCTCGTTGGCGAACACGTAGTCGATGCCCAGCCTGGCCTGCAATTGCTTGGCGAAGTAGGTGAAGCCGCCGGACAGGATGGCGGTTTTGTAGCCCAGGCGCTTGAGTTCAGCGAACAGGGTTTCGGCGCCTTCAGTCAGGCGCAGGGAGGCGCCGATGGCGTCCAGCACGCTGACGTCCAGGCCTTTAAGCAGCGCGAGGCGCTCCTTGAAGCTGGCGCGAAAGTCGAGCTCACCGGCCATGGCGCGTTCGGTGATCTCGGAAACCTGTTCGCCCACGCCGGCCGCCTTGGCCAATTCGTCGATGACTTCCGCTTCGATCAGTGTGGAGTCCATGTCGAACACCGCCAGGCGGCGGTTACGGCGGAACAGTGAGTCTTCCTGGAACGCGATATCGACATTCAGCTCCTGGGCCACGCTGAGGAACTCGGCGCGCAGCGCTTGCGGGTCAGCCGGCTCACCGCGCACGGAGAACTCGATGCAACCCTTGCCTTTGTCGGCCGGGGTGTCCAGCGGCATGCGACCCGACAGACGGTCGATATGGTCGATATTCAGGCCATATTGCGCAGTGATGGAGCTGACGCGCTGCAGCTGCTCAGCGGTGACCTTGCGGGTCAGCAGCGTCACGATGTGGCGTTTCTTGCCCTGGCCGGCGACCCACTGCTGGTAGTCCTCTTCCGACACTGGGGTGAAACGCACCTGCTGATCCAGCTTGTACGCCGTAAACAGGATGTCCTTGAGCACCGAAGACGCCTGCTCAGTGCTCGGAATCTCAACCAGGATGCCGAACGACAGGGTGTCGTGGATCACCGCCTGGCCGATGTCGAGAATGTTCACACCACCCTGAGCCAGAACACCCGTAATAGCCGCAGTAAGACCCGGGCGGTCTTCACCAGTGATGTTAATCAGGACAATTTCGCGCAAGGCGCACCCCCAGGCTGGAAAAAAACCGCATTCTACCCACTTTCAGTGACCATCGGGCACAGCCAGCGCTTTGCCGGTCCTAGGGCTGTCGCTATACTGCGCGTCAACTTCACGGACCAAGAGCCGAGCGCAAGTGAACCGGCCCACGCCAGTAAAAACCGATAATTTCTTCCTGCTGATCTTCCGGGCACTGCGCCACCGCCGTGTACCGATCGCATTACGCATCGCCAGCCATAACGTGATCCTGGTCGCCCTGGCCCTGGTGATCTACGCCTGCGTGATGGGTTTGCAGTTCAAACAGGCCATGCACGAGCAAGCCGACGCCCTGGGCGAGAGCTTGACCACCCAGACCGCCACTTCGGCGACTGAGCTGTTGGTGTCTAACGACATCCTCAGCCTCAACGTGCTGCTCAACAACCTGACCAAGAACCCGCTGGTGGCCCACGCCGCCATCTACAGCGTGGACAACCGGATCATGGCCGAAGCCGGGCAGCGCCCGAAAAACGGCTTGCTGGGTGAAGCCGAAGGCCTCTACCAGAGCAATATTACGTTTCAGGATGTGAAGGCCGGCCAATTGCGCATCAGCCTGGACATGCAGCAATTCCAGCAGCCGATGACCATCAGCCTGCAAAGCATGGGCATCTTGAGCGCGATCCTGTTGGCATTGGCTTTGGCCTTGAGCCTGCGCCTGGGTCGGCATATCTCCACGCCACTGATGCAGTTGCGCATCTGGCTGCGGGATATCGACGAACACACTCCGGCCACCGACCGCCAGGACGAAATCGGCGACCTCGCCCGCCAGCTGCACGCCAGCTTCGCCCCGGAACCGGTGGTGCGCGAAGTGGAGCCGGAGCCTGAATTCGACGAAACCGACTACGACGACGAGCCTGAGTTTGAAGTGCCAGACGCTCCGGTAGCGGGCTTGAAGCCTGCCACCCGCAAGGCGTTCAAAGCCGAAGAAGACGAGTTGGACGACGAAGACCCGTTCGCCGACCTGCGCGACACCTCGGCCAGCGCCCCGGCCGTCGCACCGAAACCGGCCCCGGTGAAGAGCGCCGAACCCCAGTTCAGCGCCGTATTGGCTGTGCAATTGGGCGCTCAGGATCAGTTGCGTCGCCTACCCCGCGCACGCCTGACCGAACTTCTGGAACGCTACCGCGACTGTCTCGACCAGGCGGCTTCGCTGTACCAGAGCGAACTGCATACCCTGAACGACGGCAGCACGCTGATGCTGTTCCACAGTGAAGACAGCGGCGAAGACTACCTGACCAACGCGATCTGCTGCGGCGAACTGTTGCGCGCCTTGGGCCACGCCCTGCAGATCGAAGTGGCCGACAGCGGCATCACCTTGCAACTGCAACTGGGCCTGACGGTAAGCGATGATCTGTTTGGCATGAGCCAGATCGACCTGCTGCTGACCGAGAGCGCCCAGGACGCCCTGGCCCTGTCCCAACACAGCCGCAACCTGCTGCTGGTAGAGCGCAAGATCAGCGAAGACACACTGATCCGCCAGCGCGCGCGTATCCGCCCGATTGCCAGCCCAGAGGGTGCCAGTTGCGTGGAGCGGTTGATGGAACCGTACCCGTCGATGCTGGAGCGGCAGTTGGCGCGGATGCACGAGACCCGCACCAAGCTATAGAGCACACCGCTAAACCAACTATGGGGTTGTGTGGGAGCGAGCAAGCCCGCTCCCACATTGGGTCTTTGGTGTGGCTCAAATCATGTACAAACAAAAAGGCCCGCTGAATCAGCGTAATGCTGTTCACTTAAGCATTTGAGCTAAAGCGAGGCTTCCTGGAAAATCCGATGCCAGACCTCTGGCATCGGATTTTTTATGTCTGTTCAACAGGACCTGCTCGACCTCGGCGACCTTTTCAACTTCTGCGACCTAAGCACTTTCACCCAGAACATCCCCATAGAATGGGTTGCGTCTGCGCTGGATCTATCCAGTCAGGCCACTATTCGTCGGCGTCGCTTGCCCGCCGATCAGGTACTTTGGTTGGTGCTTGGCATGGCGTCGTTTCGTAATGAGCCTGTTCATGAGGTCGCTAGACGGTTGAACATTTGCGCTCAAGGCCTCGCTTGCGACCACTTGTTGGCCCGAAGCGGTGTCACTGAAGCCCGCAAGCGACTAGGGGCCGATCCAGTTGAGTGGTTATTCCGTAAAACCGGCACTCAATGGGGCTCGGAGCGCTACAACGAGGACGACTGGCACGGTTTGCAGGTCTTCGCGGTGGACGGTGCGCTCTTGCGCACACCGGACACACCCGAGCTTCGAGATCATTTCGGGTCAGGAAATACGCCCAGTGATCGTCAGACTCCCTTCCCCATGATGCGCTTGGTAGCGCTAATGAATGTGCGTTCGCACTTAATCCTGGATGCACAATTAGGGCCTTACCGGCGCAGTGAAATGCGCTTGGCCGACGAGTTTTTGCAGCAAGTCCCCGATCACTCCGTGACGCTATTCGATAAAGGATTTTGGGGCGCAGAAATGCTGTTGAGCCTGAGTAACACCGGAACCCATCGTCATTGGTTGATTCCCGCCAAAAAAGGCATGGTCTGTGAAGAAGTGATCCGTTACGGCGAGCACGACCGCTTGGTGCGCATGAAGGTCTCACCGCAAGCCAGAAAGAGAAATCCGGCTCTTGGTACCCATTGGGAAGCCCGTGAAGTCAGCTATGAAATCCAAGGCAGAGTAAAAACGGTCATGACATCGTTGCCAGCCAACACCTACAGCACCAAGGTCGTTGCCAAACTCTATCAGGAGCGCTGGGAAATCGAGTTGGGCTTCAGGGATATCAAAAGCTCCATGCAGCAGAATGCTGTGACCTTGCGTAGTAAGAGAGTCGACTTGGTCTATCAGGAAGTGTGGGGGCTTTTGCTGGCTTACAACGTGATTCGGCGGGAGGCTGGTCAAGCAGCAGTAGCGTTTGGTCGTGCACCGTCGGATATACGCTTTAAGCCGGTCTGCCAATACATTGCCGTGCAGTTGATCGTGATGGCAGCAGCCAATCCGGTTTCAGCTACAGGAAGACGCTTGGCGGAATTGAGGAAAGGTATTGGCGGATTGTTTCTGGATCACCGCCCCAGACCTGCGAGGCCAAGGACGGTGAAGATCTCAAAGACCCGGTTTCCAGTGGACCGTAAGGCTGCTCCGCTTAAGTGAACAGCATTACGCTGAATCAGCGGGCCTTTTTTGTATCTGCTGTCCCGTCCTGAATAAGGTTTACACCTTCTGACCTATCTTCAGGAGGAGCCAATGGATGCGGGCAAAAGGCGAAGCCAGCGTGACTACACGCTAGCCTTTAAATTATCGGTCGTAGACCAGGTCGAAAAGGGCGAGTTGAGTTATAAAGAGGCTCAACGGCGCTACGGCATTCAGGGCCGGTCCACGGTACTGGTCTGGCTGCGCAAGCACGGCCGGCAGGACTGGAGTCAGGGCGCCTCAATTCGAGAACCGAGGAGCAGGTCCATGACTGAGCCACCCCTCCCGCTAACACCCGAGCAGCGGATCAAAGAGCTCGAAGAGCAGTTGGCGCTAAGCAACCAGAAAGCGCAGTTCTTCGAAGCCGTCGTGAATGTTCTGAAGAATGACTACGGTGTTTCTGTCGTAAAAAAGCGACCCGGCAAGTCCTCTCGCAAGGGCAAATCCAAGACCTGAGCATCACCAGGGCTTGCCTGTTCATGGGCATTTCGCGCCAAGCATATTACCAACGAAATCGGGCTTTCGACGCGAGGGCTCGCCAAGATCAAGAGGTGATGGACTTTGTTCTTGAAAAGCGCCGACGCCAGCCACGGATCGGCACGCGCAAGCTGCATTACCTGATGAGCGTCGAATTTGGCGCATCAGTGCAGGTCGGCAGAGACCGCCTGTTCAGCATCCTGCGCAACGCTCGAGAACTGGTTGTGCGCAAACGGGCTTACCACAAAACGACGGACAGCCATCACCGCTTTCGCCGCCATCCTAACCTGCTCAAAGCGGGCCAGAAGCAGATCGTACCCAACAGGCCAGAGCAGGTGTGGGTTGCAGACATAACCTACCTGCCGACACAGGAAAGCGTGGCTTATGTGAGCCTGGTGACAGACGCTTACTCGCGCAAGATCGTAGGCCATCATGTGCATGCGAGTTTGCATACCGAGTCGGTGATCAAAGCGATGGAAAAGGCAGTTGGTGAACGCCAAACCACGCTTCCACTAATCCATCATTCAGACCGCGGAGCCCAATACTGCTCTGAGCTTTATCAGCGCTTGCACGCCAGTCATGGCATCAGATGCTCGATGACCGACGGCTATGACTGCTACCAGAATGCTCTGGCGGAACGGATAAACGGCATTTTGAAGACCGAGTTTCTGCTGTATCGCCCTAAAAATCTGGCGGATGCAGTGAAGATGGTGGGTGAGTCGGTGCTGATCTACAACGGGGAAAGGCCACACATGTCCCTGAAATACAAAACGCCCGATGCGGTGCATCGAGCGTTTTGAGACTGAAACAGGTGTAAACCTATTTCAGGACTAGACATGCGACTCAGATCAAAATCTGAACACTTCCATATCCGTGCGGATCGGCGTCGCCATCGGCATCTTCGGCTTCTGCGGTAATGCCGGTTTGGCCTGCGCCGGGGCGCTCTGCTTGCGTGGCGCTTCAGCAATCGGCGGTTGGTTGGCCAATGGCTTGAGGGCCACCGACAACTGCTCTGCCAGATGTTGCAACAAAACGCCCTGAGCCTGAACCTGGGACGCGGTGGTGCCGGTGTGCTGTTCCTGCAGGTGCACGATGCGGTTATCACGTACCTGACCACGACGATCGATCAAGCGCCATTGCGCATCGAGAATCGCCGGTTGCGACGTACCGGAGTCGAGGCGGGTAATGGTCAGCAACACCTGCACGTCCGGGGTAAAACCGGTCGGCGCGGGCGCCAGCACCACACGCTGGCTATCCAGGTGACCTGCCACCTGGCGCAACATCAGCTGGTTGATATCCGACGACAAACTACCCGCCCAACGACCATCGGTGGAACCTTGCAGGCTTCCATCGTTCTGACGTTGAAGCAGGGTTTCGCGTTGCAGGTAGTCGGCGACGACCACCGGGCCCAACAAGACGGCCATGCCGGCAGTCTGTGCAGGTTGAGCCGGACTTCCGCTATCCAGCTGGTACAGCGACACAGGTTGGTGTGTGCTGCAACCCGCCAACCCCAAAAGGCCAGCGAGCATAAAAATAAAAGGAAGGCGTGGAGCAGTCATCATCCCATCCAGGTGGCTGCCACAAGGCAAACCACAATGTAATACTAAAAATAACCTAAACGCGCTCGGCCACGCCGGCGCTGGAAAGGCCATATCATCCGTGAATATGCGCCATGACTCCAGCGCCAAAGCGTCGATCTACGCGTTAAATCGTAGATCGAGGGCTCTAATACGCGTTAAACCGGCGTTTCGACCAGCAAAGCATCTACCCGCTGGAAGCCACGCGGCAGTTTGTTACCCCGCCGACCACGCTCACCCTTGTAGTGCTCAAGGTCATCAGGGCGCAGCGACAACGTACGTTTACCGGCTTGAAGCACCAACGTCGCACCTTCCGGGATCACTGCGATGTCGGTCACGTACTCTTCGCGACTGGCCACCCGCTCGCCAGGAATACCAATGATCTTGTTACCTTTGCCTTTGCCCAACTGCGGCAGATCGCTGATCTTGAACACCAGCAAACGCCCTTCGGTGGTTACCGACGCCAGCCAGTTGCTCTCACGGTCGTCCACCGGCCGCGGCAGGATCACCTTGGCGTTGTTCGGCAAGCTCAGCAAAGCCTTGCCCGCCTTGTTCTTGGCTTGCAGATCTTCACCCTTCACCACAAAACCGTAACCCGCGTCGGACGCGATCACGTATAGCGCATCGTCGTCCGGCAGCAACACACACTCGAAATTCGCGCCTGGCGGCGGTGTCAGGCGTCCGGTCAACGGCTCGCCCTGCCCCCGCGCAGACGGCAAGGTGTGGGCCGGCACCGAATAACTGCGCCCGGTAGAGTCGATAAAGACCGCAAACTGGTTGGAACGCCCGGCCGCGGCGGTCTTAAACCCGTCGCCGGCCTTGTAAGACAGGCCAGTGGCGTCAATATCATGCCCTTTGGCTGAACGAACCCAACCCTTTTCCGACAGAACGACGGTAATTTTCTCGTTCGGCAACAACTCAGTTTCTGTCAGCGCTTTCGCTTCAGCACGCTGCACAATCGGTGACCGACGGTCATCACCATAGGTTTCGGCGTCTTTGATCAGCTCGCTGCGCACCAGTTTCTTGAGTTTGGCTTCACTGCCCAGCAGGGCTTGCAGCTTGGCTTGTTCCTTGAGCAGCGCGTCCTGTTCGTCGCGCAGCTTCATTTCTTCCAGCCGCGCCAACTGGCGCAAGCGGGTATCAAGGATATAGTCGGCCTGGATCTCGCTCAGCTCGAAACGCGCGATCAGCTCGGCTTTCGGGTGCTCCGCGGTACGAATGATGTGGATCACTTCATCCAGATTGAGGTAGGCAATCAGCAAACCGTCCAACAGGTGCAGGCGGCGCTCGACCTTATCCAGGCGGAATTGCAGGCGGCGACGCACGGTGTTGACCCGGAACTCCAGCCACTCCACCAGCAGGTTGCGCAGGTTTTTCAGCTGCGGCTTGCCGTCCAGGCCGATGATGTTGACGTTGACTCGGTAGCTGGACTCAAGGTCGGTACTGGCAAACAGATGCTGCATCAATACTTCGTGGTCAACCCGGCTGCTGGTCGGGATGATCACAATGCGGCAGGGGTTTTCGTGGTCGGATTCGTCACGCAGGTCGGCAACCTGCGGCAATTTCGACGGTTTGGCCTGCATCAGCGCGGCAATCTGCTCCAGCACCTTGGCACCGGACACCTGGTGCGGCAGTGCAGTGACGATGATGTCGCCATCTTCGATGTGGTACACGGCACGCATGCGCACCGAGCCCTTGCCGGTCTCGTACATCTTCAGCAAGTCGGCGCGCGGCGTGATGATTTCCGCTTCGGTCGGGTAGTCCGGGCCCTGGATGTGCTCGCAGAGCTGTTCCACCGTGGCTTTCGGCTCATCCAGCAAGCGCACGCACGCGGTGGCGACTTCACGCAAGTTGTGCGGCGGCACGTCAGTGGCCATGCCCACGGCGATGCCGGTAGTGCCATTAAGCAGAATATTCGGCAAACGTGCCGGCAACACCAGCGGTTCGTCGAGAGTACCGTCGAAGTTCGGCCCCCAGTCTGCGGTGCCCTGCCCCAGCTCACTCAGCAGGACTTCCGAGTAACGCGACAGACGGGCTTCGGTGTACCGCATGGCGGCAAAGGACTTGGGATCATCCGGCGCGCCCCAGTTGCCCTGGCCGTCTACCAGTGTATAGCGATAGCTGAACGGCTGGGCCATCAGCACCATGGCTTCGTAGCAGGCAGAATCGCCATGGGGGTGAAACTTACCGAGCACGTCACCGACGGTACGCGCCGACTTCTTGTGCTTGGAATCGGCATCCAGGCCCAACTCACTCATGGCGTAAATGATGCGCCGCTGTACGGGCTTCAGGCCATCGCCGATATGCGGCAAGGCACGGTCCATGATCACGTACATGGAGTAGTTGAGGTAGGCATTTTCGGTGAAGTCAGCCAGCGACCGGCGTTCTACGCCATCTAAGCTGTCTGCGAGGATGTCACTCATGCGGGCCTCATCATTTGGTAAGACGCAGCGAAAATGTCGCGACGTCGGGTCAATTCAAGAAAATTCAAGTTCATGGCTGGGCACTCCAACCACCGGCCGGGGCGGCGAAACGATAGACCACCGGGCGTTTTTCACCGTCGGCACGCGGGCCGAAGTTGTTGTCGATACCAAGCCAGGCACCCTCTGCGTCCACCACCAAGGCTTCAGCCAGGCCATACGGCTGCGAATAACTGCGTTCCGGCGTCAGGGTTTCGTCGGCAAACGACCAGCACAGCTCGACTTTGGCCGTGGCTGCATCACGCCGGCAAATCTGGAACGCATTGCGCTCCAGGGTAAACAGCTTGCCGTTGAACAGCGCCAGGTCGGCGAAATCCTTGGACACCGCCTTGGCATTGGTGAACTTGGCCGGCTGCACTTCCTGGCCGGCCTCGCTTAACAATACGCAAGGGCCATCACAATCCCACAGGCTTTGCGGACGCTTGATCGAAATCAGCCCGCGCCGCTCACGCTCAGCCGCCAGCCAGATCTGATTGCCTTCGGGGTTGATCGCCAGGCCTTCAAACAACGCGTTGAAGTGCAGCAACATGCCGCTGGCCCGCGCTTCACGCACCATGCCCGGCGCGATCTTCAACCACTCCGCCGCGCCCGTCACCGGCACTTGTAGCACCGCCGCATGAGCTTCGCTGACTATGTAGCGGTTGCCGGCGGCATCGCAGGTGATGCCTTCAAAGTCCAGGTCGCCACCGCGAATGAACGAGGCGGCCTTGGTGCGCGAACGCAAACCCCAGGGCAGCCCGGATTCCGGCACCGGTGGCACGTCAATCTTTACCGCCTCGGCCTGCCAGGTCGGCGCGCCGATATGCAGGCGGTAGATTTGGTCGTCATCGCGGTCGGAAACCGTCCACAATTCCTTGCCACACTGGGCCAGGCCCGACAGATTGCCACCGCGCATGCCGTCCACCGGGTGCTCGGACACCAGTTTCAAGTCAGCCACGGGCGCGGCACCCACTGGGGTAGCCGCCAGCCCGCTCAACATCAGGATCGCCAGGGCGAAACCTGTGCGCATCAGCCCAGAACCTCGGCCAGGTTGCCTTTGGATTCCAGCCAGGACTTGCGGTCCGGCGCGCGTTTCTTCGCCAGCAGCATGTCCATCATTTCCGAGGTGGCGGCGAAGTCTTCGCCCAGCGTCAACTGCACCAGGCGCCGGGTGTTCGGGTCCATGGTGGTTTCACGCAGTTGTGGCGGGTTCATTTCACCCAGGCCCTTGAATCGCGTGACCTGTGGCTTGCCGCGTTTCTTCTCGGCGACCAGGCGGTCGAGGATGCCGTCACGCTCGGCTTCGTCCAGGGCGTAGTAAATTTCCTTGCCCAGGTCGATCCGGTACAAAGGCGGCATGGCGACGTAGACGTGACCGGCATCCACCAGCGGGCGGAAATGCTGGACGAACAACGCGCACAGCAGCGTGGCGATGTGCAGGCCGTCGGAATCGGCGTCGGCGAGGATGCAGATCTTGCCGTAGCGCAGCTGGCTCATGTCCGCTGCGCCTGGGTCAACCCCAATGGCCACGGCGATGTTGTGCACTTCCTGGCTGGCCAGGACTTCGCTGCCATCGACTTCCCAGGTGTTGAGGATCTTGCCGCGCAACGGCAGGATCGCCTGGAACTCCTTGTCCCGCGCTTGTTTGGCGGAACCGCCGGCGGAGTCACCTTCCACCAGGAACAGCTCGGAGCGCATCGGGTCCTGCCCGGCGCAATCGGCCAGCTTGCCGGGCAATGCCGGGCCCTGGGTGATGCGCTTGCGTTCGACTTTCTTGCTGGCCTTCAGACGACGGCCGGCGTTGTTGATCGCCAGTTCTGCCAGGGCCAGCCCCAGTTCAGGGTGCTCGTTGAGCCACAGGCTGAAGGCGTCCTTGACCACGCCGGAGACAAACGCCGCCGCCTCGCGGGAGGACAGGCGCTCTTTGGTCTGGCCGGAGAATTGCGGCTCCTGCATTTTCATCGACAGCACGAACGCGATGCGCTCCCACACGTCTTCCGGCGCCAGTTTCACGCCGCGCGGTAACAGGTTGCGGTACTCGCAGAATTCGCGCATGGCATCCAGCAAGCCTTGGCGCAAACCGTTGACGTGGGTGCCACCCTGGGCCGTCGGGATCAGGTTGACGTAGCTTTCCTGCACGCTGTCGCCACCTTCCGGCAACCACAGCAGTGCCCAGTCCACGGCTTCTTTATTACCGGCCAGGCTGCCGCAGAACGGCTCGTTGGGCAGGCGCTCGAAGTCGCTGACGGAATCTTCCAGGTACGAACGCAGGCCATCTTCGTAGTGCCACTCGACCTTCTCGCCGGTGCCTTTGTCTTCAAAGGTCACCAACAGGCCTGGGCACAATACGGCCTTGGCCTTGAGCACGTGCTTGAGGCGGCTGATGGAGAATTTCGGCGAATCGAAGTATTTCGGGTCGGGCGCGAAGTAAACGCTGGTGCCGGTGTTGCGCTTGCCAACGGTGCCGATCACTTCCAGGTCGGTGGCCTTGTAGCCATCGGCGAAGGTCATCTGGTACTCGTTGCCGTCGCGCTTGACCTTGACCCGCACCAGCGTGGACAGGGCGTTGACCACGGAAATACCCACACCGTGCAGGCCGCCGGAGAACTGGTAGTTCTTGTTGGAAAACTTGCCGCCGGCATGCAGTTTGGTGAGGATCAGCTCGACGCCAGGCACACCCTCTTCCGGGTGGATGTCCACCGGCATGCCACGACCATCGTCGGACACTTCAAGGGAGTGGTCAGCGTGGAGAATGACATGCACCGACTTGGCGTGACCGGCCAGGGCTTCGTCGACACTGTTGTCGATGACTTCCTGGGCAAGGTGGTTCGGCCGACTGGTGTCGGTGTACATGCCGGGACGTTTGCGCACCGGGTCGAGGCCCGAGAGGACTTCGATGGCGTCGGCGTTATAAGAGCTAGCGCTGGGAGTGGCCATGGGGTCTCGTCGTGAGTCGTTCGATTAAAAATATGGCCTGCGATTCTTACAATGAAGAAAAATCGAAGGATTGATACTGATCTGCGCCAATGCCGGCAAAGCTCAACATCGCCGGCAATTGCTCGGCGAACCCCTGGTAACCATGGTCTCCGCCGGCCTGGATGCGCAAGGCACAGGCCCGGTAATACTGCTGGGCGAGGCGATAATCCAGGGTTTCATCCCCGGTCTGCAACCACACCTGATACCGCGCGGCGTCCTGGGGCGCCGGTACTTCCAGCTCGGCCAGCGCCGTGACGTGGTCGTGGGTCAGTTCCCAGGTTTCATCGGTATAGAGGTTCTTCTGGGTGCCCAGGTAACCGTCGAACATCCGATGAGGGCTGACCGCCGGGTTCACCAGCAGCGCCTTGAGGCCATGGCGTTCGGCAAGATGGGTTGCATAGTAGCCGCCGAGTGAGCTGCCGACCAGCAGTGGCCGCCCCAGTTCAGCGATCGCCGCTTCCAACTGAGGAATCGCCTGACGGGGATGGTGATGCAGGGCCGGTACGCGCAACTGGTCGGCCAGGCCGAGAGTGTCCATCACGGTGATCAGTTGGCTGGCCTTGTTGGACGCCGGCGCACTGTTGAAACCGTGGATATAGAGGATCGAAGCGGGCATGCCGGGCTCTCCGTGACTCAGCCAAAGAGGCGCAGTTTACAGGGATCGGGGTGGTGTGTGATGACCGCAATCCTTAGTACGCTAAAGATCCAATGTGGGAGCGTTTACAGCTTTAATAGCCGTTGCTGCCGTAATCCACGGTAAATGCGAAATTTTGCAACCGCTCCACGCCTGTATCCAACCGTCCGTCGGCATGCAAGCGCAGCCAGCGATACCCCGGCGCCTGCTCGCTGACCTTGAAATCATCACTGCCCGGAGCGAACTGGATACAGGTAGACGGCGACGCCAACAGCCGCACGCCGTTGCGCTCGCGGTCGATTTCCTGGTGTACGTGGCCCCAGAGTACCGCCCGCACCTGCGGGAAACGGTCGAGCACGGCAAACAACGCCTCAGGATTGCGCAAACCAATGGGCTCCATCCACGCGCAACCGATGGGCACTGGATGGTGATGGAAGCACACCAGGTGGTGTCGGGTCGGCGCTTCGCTCAGGGCCTGGGCCAGCAGTTGCAGTTGCTGGTCTTGCAAGTAGCCCGGCACCGAGCCGGATACAGCAGAATCCAGCAAGGTCACGCGCCAGTTGCCGATATCGACCACCGGTTCCAAGAGATCGCTGTGCACGGCGGCATGGGCCATGATTTGCGGCTCGTCGTGATTGCCGGGGATCCAGCGTGCCGGCGCGTCGATCTGCCGGGTCATATCGCGAAATTGCTGGTACGACTCCAGCGTGCCGTCCTGGGACAGGTCCCCTGTCGCTAACACCAGATCAATGCGCGGCTGCTGCGCGCGCACCAATTCGATGACGCCTTGCAGGCTTTCACAGGTGTTCATGCCCAATAGCGCAGCGTCGGCCTCGGCAAACAGATGGCTGTCGGACAGTTGCACCAGCAATGCAGGCGCGTCGGAACTCACAGTGGATACGCTCGGCAAGGCGCTCTCCCAAGGCAATCACAGGAATGGAGGTTTGGCGTGATTATGCTGGGGCAGGACACAAGAGGAAACCTTGGGAAGCAGATGCAGTTCACATCTACCGCACAACTTCGAACTCATGGCCCAGGGCCAGACAGTGGCTCAACCATTCACCGAGGAACACATTGAGCTGTGCCTTCTCATCGGGCTGGTGCATGAACACGTTGGGGTAGGGATAGATGCTGCGAAAGCGCCGCGCATGTTCGGCGCTGATCACTTCGGCCATGCGCGCATCGTGGTACACCTGCACTTCCAGCTGCGGCACCGGCAGCCATGGCAGGCTGTGCTCCTGGCGCACGCGCAGGGTGGTCGTATAGGGGCAGTTGACGATGACTTCCAGGGCCAGCACGCCGAGCATCTGGTCGCCATGGGTCACGCCGATGCGCCGCGCCTCTGGGGCATGACGCATGTCGGGCAGCAGGCGCATCAGCCGCGCATAGTTGGCCTCGCAGGCGGCTTGCAGGCCGATCAGGTCGACTCGATAACGTTCCCGTGTCTTTACTGCCATAACCCCCTCACTTCCGCGCGGTTAAGCGCAAGCCATTGCAGGGCGATAATGCTGGCTGCGTTGGAAATTTTGCCGTCACGCACCGCTTGCAGGGCATCTTCGAAGGCCCATACGGTGACGCGGATATCTTCAGCTTCTTCTTCCAATCCATGGACGCCCCCTACTCCGGCGCTGTCGCAGCGACCCAGGTACAAGTGCACATATTCTGTACTGCCGCCGGGCGACGGAAAATATTTGGTGATGGGCCACAGCGCGGAGAATGTCAGCCCAGCTTCCTCCTCGGCTTCGCGGTGTGCAACCTCCTCCGGTTGCTCATCCTTGTCGATCAGGCCGGCAACCATCTCGATCAACCAGGGGTTGTCCGTGCGGCCCATGGCGCCGACGCGGAACTGCTCGTTCAACACCACTTCATCGCGCTGCGGATCGTAAGGCAATACACACACGGCATCATGACGAACAAACACTTCGCGGTTGATCACGCGACTCATGCCGCCATCGAATTTTTCGTGGCGCAACTGCAGGCGGTCGAGCTGATAGAACCCCTTGAAGGCATTCTCGCGCTGAACAATTTCGATCTTGTTCGGCGTCGATTTTGCAAAATCCGTCATATCCCATCCTCGTTAAGCCTGCGCAATTGGCGCCATCCTAACGCGCTCACGCCTCTGGATGCAGCCCCTTTCCAGTTGCCGGGATAGACGGCGGGCGTCAAACACACTCTAATCAGCTTAGTGGCGAACTGACTGCCGCGCCGGCAGTCGAAGCTCCACAAATTTCGCTCTTCTCGATAGACGAAGGACTTACATGTCGCTTTTAAAAATCGCCTCCGTGGCCTGCATTGCATTGACCCTCGGCGCTTGCCAGAGCCTGTTCCAACCGAGCTTCAAGACCCCGCTGGAAGCCACTCGCGACGCCACCGAGCAAAGCAAGCCGGGCTGCGGCAGCACCGATTGCCCATTGGTGAATATCGACACCGTGCACTTCGCCAAGGAGCCCAAGCTGGATGCCTTGATCGAACAGCGCCTGCTGGAAATGACCCAGGCCGACCCGCTGCCCACCAGCCTCGCGACGTACAGCGAGCAGTTCCTGCGCACCGCCGCGCCGCGCAACAGCATGTATTTGCAGGCCAAGGTACGGGAGCAGCATGACGGTCTGGTGATCATCGAGTTGTCCAGCTACCTGGATCAGGGCGCGACTCATGGCGAGCCGGGCCGTGCATTCATCAACTATTCGCGTCAGCAGCAAAAGGCCCTGCCCCTCACCGATATGCTGCTGCCCGGCAAGGAAGATGCGTTCTGGAAAGCAGCTCAAGTTGCTCACAACAGCTGGCTGATCAGCACCCGCCTGAGCCTGGAGCCGGAGTTTGTGAAAACCTACCCCTTCCAGAAAACCCCGAACGTGGCGCTGACCTATGGTGGCGTGATCCTCAAATACCCCACCACCACTATCGCACCGTATGCCCTGGGCCACGTCGAGTTGCAGATTCCTTACTCGCGGCTGGACGGCATCCTCAAGCCTGAACTGGTGCCCGCGCGCCGCTGAAAACCCGGCCAAGGATGAGCTGCAACAGCCCTGCCAGCGCCAGTGCCGGCAGGGTCGCACCGATATCCGGATACAGATTGGCCAGCAAGTGGTAAGTCGCAATGCCACCCAACCAGGCGAGTAGCGCTGGCCAACGCAGGCTGGCTACAACACCTGCGCTACGACGGCGCAGGATGAAATGATCCACCAGTACTACCCCAAACAGCGGCGCGAATACCGAGCCGATCAGCAGCAGGAAATTCTGGTATTGAGCCAGGGGTGCGAAACAGGCGATCAGCGTGCAGATCACGCCGATCGCCAGCGCCAGGTGCTCGACCTTCAACCGCAACACTATCCCGCTGGAAACCGCCGCCGAGTGAATATCGGCGAAGGCGTTTTCCGATTCGTCCAACAGAATCAATAGAAGCGGAATCCCCAGGCCAGCCCCGGCCAACGCCAGCAACAGCGCATTCACCTCACCGCTCGGCGCGAATGCCAGGGTGTAGGCCACGCCCAGGCTCATCAACCAGAAGTTACCGATAAAGAAGCCCAGGGCTGTGCCGCCAAACACGCTTTTCGCGCGTTTGCCGAAGCGTGAGTAGTCGGCAATCAGCGGCAGCCACGACAGCGGCATGGCAATAGCAATATCAAAACCCACTGCAAACGACATTGAACCGTCACCGACCTGAGCCCAGAGCGCGGCGAGGTCGGCTTTGGCGAACAGGTTCCAGGTGAGCCACAGACAGGCGGCGAGGAGCAGCCAGATGCCCCATTTACGCAGGATCTGGCGCACGAAGGTCAGCGGACCACTGACCGCCAGCAGTGTCGCCAGGCCGCCGAAGAACAGGGTCCACAGCAATGGAGCGGCCAATAGGCTGCTCTCACTGAACGCCCGTGTGCCCAACAGGCTGGCCGCGTCTCGCATCACGATGATTTCAAACGAGCCCCAGCCGATCAGTTGCAACAGGTTGAGCAGTGCCGGCAGGCTCGCACCCTTTGCGCCCAGGCTGAGCTTAAGGGCCGCCATGGCGGACAGGCCGGTGTCGCTGCCGATTACGCCGACGGCGGCCAGCAACAGTACGCCGACCAGGGTGCCGAGGAAGATGGCCAGCAATGAGCCGGACAGGCCCAGGCCCGGCGCGAGCAGCGCGCCGGTTTGCAGGACCATCAGACCGATGCCGAGGGAGAACCAGAGGGAGAACAGGTCGCGGGCGCCGAAGACACGCCGGGAGGCGGGGACGGCGTTGTCGGGAGAGTAGGTGTTCAAGGCAAATGTCCTTGTGAGCGAATAGGGCCGCAAGTTTCAAGCCGCAAGCTCCAAGTAAAAGCAGAACTGCTTCTGCCTCTAACTTGCAGCTTGCCGCTTGCCGCTTAAACCTTCTTATAAAGCTGACTGCCTTCCTGCTTGAACCGCTCCGCCTGCTCCGCCAAGCCCTTGGCCACATCCACGGCCACCGTTTCAATGCGCTGGTTGGCCGCGTATTCACGCACTTCCTGGGTGATTTTCATCGAGCAGAACTTCGGCCCGCACATCGAGCAGAAGTGCGCGACCTTGGCCGAGTCTTTCGGCAGGGTTTCATCGTGGTACGAACGCGCGGTGTCCGGGTCCAGGCCGAGGTTGAACTGGTCTTCCCAGCGGAACTCGAAGCGCGCCTTGCTTAGGGCGTTATCGCGGATCTGCGCGCCCGGATGGCCTTTTGCGAGGTCTGCCGCATGGGCAGCGATCTTGTAGGTGATGATCCCGGTCTTCACGTCATCCTTGTTCGGCAGGCCCAAGTGCTCCTTGGGCGTGACGTAGCAAAGCATGGCGCAACCAAACCAGCCGATCATCGCCGCGCCGATGCCGGAGGTGATGTGGTCGTAGCCCGGCGCGATGTCGGTAGTCAGCGGGCCGAGGGTGTAGAACGGCGCTTCGTTGCAGCACTCCAGTTGCTTGTCCATGTTCTCCTTGATCAGCTGCATTGGCACGTGACCAGGACCTTCGATCATGGTTTGCACGTCGTGCTTCCAGGCGGTCTTGGTCAGCTCGCCGAGGGTTTCCAGCTCGCCGAATTGCGCGGCGTCGTTGGCATCGGCAATCGAGCCGGGGCGCAGGCCATCGCCGAGGGAGAAGCTGACGTCGTAGGCCTTCATGATTTCGCAGATTTCGTCGAAATGCGTGTAGGTGAAGTTCTCTTTGTGGTGCGCCAGGCACCACTTGGCCATGATCGAACCGCCACGGGACACAATGCCGGTGACACGCTTGGCGGTCAGCGGCACGTAGCGCAACAGCACACCGGCGTGGATGGTGAAGTAGTCGACACCCTGCTCGGCCTGTTCGATCAGCGTGTCGCGGAACAGCTCCCAAGTCAGGTCTTCGGCGGCGCCGCCGACTTTTTCCAGGGCCTGGTAGATCGGCACGGTACCAATCGGTACCGGCGAGTTGCGGATGATCCACTCGCGGGTTTCATGGATGTGCTTGCCGGTGGACAGGTCCATCACCGTGTCCGAGCCCCAGCGAATGCCCCAGGTGAGTTTGGCTACTTCTTCTTCGATGGACGAACCCAGGGCGCTGTTGCCAATGTTGCCGTTGATCTTCACCAGGAAGTTACGGCCGATGATCATCGGTTCCAGTTCGGTGTGGTTGATGTTGGCCGGGATGATCGCGCGGCCGCGGGCGATTTCTTCGCGCACGAACTCGGGGGTGATGATTTTCGGCACGCTGGCGCCGAAGCTGTGGCCGGCGTGTTGCTGGTCAAGCAGGCCGGTGGCGCGGGCTTCTTCGAGCTTCATGTTTTCGCGGATGGCGACGTATTCCATCTCGGCAGTGATGATGCCCTTACGCGCGTAGTGCATCTGGGTGACGTTGGCGCCAGCCTTGGCGCGGCGCGGGTTCTTCACGTGGGCGAAGCGCAGTGCGGTCAGTTCGGCATCGCTGAGGCGCTGCTGACCGAAGTGAGAACTCAGGCCCGACAGGCGTTCGGTGTCGTTGCGCACCTCGATCCACGGCGAGCGCACATCGGCCAGGCCTTTGCGCACGTCGATGATCACGTTGGGGTCGGTGTAGGGGCCGGAGGTATCGTACACGGTGACCGGCGCGTTGATTTCACCGCCGAAATCAGTGGGGGTCACGTCCAGGCTGATTTCGCGCATCGGCACGCGGATGTCCGGGCGAGTGCCCTGCACATAGACTTTCTGCGAGCGTGTAAAGGGCTGCACGGAGCCGGAGTCGACTTTGGCCGATTCACTCAAGTGCACGGTGTTTTTCAGTTTTGTACTTTTTATTTCTGTGCTCATCACGGGCTCTCCAACTTATCCAGGCGGTGGATTTTTGTCGGAGCGAACCTGTGACGGATGGACGCACTGAAACCAGTGCTGTGCTCAATGCACGAGGGCTGCTCAATAAGCGAACAGCATCCCGGACGAAGCACAAGAGGACTCGCCGGGTGACGAGAAATCTTGTTCCCTACGCAGGCGCTAACCTGATCAGGTTCAACGGGATCCGGTATTTACCGATCTCAGCCTTCCAACAAGGCACCCCGACAAGAACGCGGCCAGTCTAGACCATGGTGCGGGCAAATTGCCAATAGCGGTGCATTCAGCGTGATGAATGGCTCTTTTGCAGGATTGTTGTGTGGTGATCGCGCCACTACACTCGGGGACTGCTTCAAGGCTTGACGCCACACAGGGCGAGCCTTAGCCTTGGGCGCTAAATTATATCCATAATATTTATCTAGGGATCGCCTCATGCTGCGCAAACTTTCACTGGCTCTTGCCGTGTCTTGTGCGACCAACGGAATGGTCTGGGCAGCAGAAGCGCCCTTGTCCGCTAAAACTGACTTGGTCAGCGTCTACCAGGAAGCAGTCGACAACAACGCCGACCTGGCCGCCGCGCGCGCGCAATACGGCGCGCAAAAAGAAGTGGTGCCCCAGGCCCGCGCCGGACTGCTGCCGAACCTGACCGGTGGTGCCGATATCAATAACGTGCGCACCCAGATCGACACGCCCGCCGCCACCGCCAACCGCGATGCGCACTCTTGGCGGGCCACTTTGAGCCAGCCGCTGTTCCGCGCTGACCGCTGGTTCCAGTTGCAGGCGGCCGAGGCCACCAATGAGCAGGCCGCGCTGCAACTGTCCGCTACCGAACAAAACCTGATCCTGCAAAGCGCCGAAAACTACTTTGCCGTGCTGCGCGCCCAGGACAACCTGGCGTCGACCAAGGCCGAAGAAAACGCCTTCAAGCGCCAACTGGACCAGTCCAACGAGCGCTTCGACGTCGGCCTATCGGACAAGACCGACGTGCTGCAGTCCCAGGCCAGCTACGACACTGCCCGCGCCAACCGCATCCTGGCCCAGCGCCAGGTCGAAGACGCGTTGGAAGCACTGATCACCCTGACCAACCGTCAGTACAACTCCATACAGGGCATCGTCCACACTCTGCCGGTGTTGCCGCCGCTGCCGAACGACGCCAAGGCCTGGGTCGAAACCGCCGGCCGTCAGAACCTGAACCTGCTTGCCAGCAACTACGCCGTTACCGCCGCCGAGGAAACCCTCAAGCAGCGCAAGGCCGGGCATGCGCCGACCCTGGACGCCGTGGCGCAATACGAAAAAGGTGACAACGACGCCCTGGGCTTCAGCAACCCGAATGCCTTCGGCACGCCGTACCGTGGCGATGTGGAACAACGCACCATCGGTCTGCGCCTGAGCATCCCGATCTACAGCGGTGGGCTGACCAGCTCCCAAGTACGTGAGTCCTACTCACGACTGGGCCAGACCGAGCAGCAGCGCGAAGGCCTGCGCCGCCAGGTGGTGGAAAACACTCGCAACCTGCACCGTGCGGTGAACACCGATGTGGAGCAGGTACAGGCGCGCCGCCAGTCGATCATCTCCAACCAGAGCGCAGTGGAAGCCACGGAAATCGGTTACCAGGTGGGCACGCGCAACATCGTCGATGTGCTGGACTCACAGCGCCAGCTCTACGCGTCGGTGCGCAACTACAACAACAGCCGCTACGACTACATCCTCGACAACCTGCGCCTGAAGCAGGCGGCAGGCACCTTGAACCCAGGCGACTTGCAGGACCTGGCGCGCTACCTCAAGGCGGATTACAACCCGGACCGCGACTTCCTGCCACCGGACTTGGCCAAGGCGGCTGCCGAACAACTCAAGGCCCGCCCCGGTTATTAAGCACATCGCAAACTAATGCGGGCTTGCTCGCGAATGCGGGGTGTCAGTGATTCAGTAGGTTGCCCAAGCCATCCAGCAAACGCTGCAACGCGCCCTGGTTGGCCTGCATCACCTTGAGTCCCGCCTGTGCCATCTTGCGCGCACCCTGTGGCAGTTCGAACAATTGGCGCACGGCTTCGGCCAATCCTTCGGCGTCATCCACCTCTCGCAACGCCCCGGCTTCGCGCATCATCGCGGTGATCTCGAGGAAGTTGAACACGTGGGGCCCCATGATTACCGGCAAGGCCAGTGCAGCGGGTTCCAGTGGATTGTGCCCGCCGGTCGCCACCAGGCTGCCGCCCACGAAGGCGCTGTCGGCCAACGCGTAGAGAAACAGCAACTCGCCCATAGTGTCGCCAAGCAATATCGACGTGTTCGCGGTGACGGGTTCGCCACTGGAACGACGCACCGTGGCAAAACCCTGTTGCTCGCACAGTTCGAACATCGGCGCGAAGCGTTCCTGGTGGCGCGGCACCAGAATCAGCAGCGCGTTGGGATAGCTTTCGAGCAATTGGCGATGGGCCGCCAGCACCACTTCATCTTCACCTGCATGGGTGCTCGCGGCGATCCACACCGGGCGCTCGCGGGCACCCCATTGCTCGCGCAACGCAGCAGCCCGCGCTGGCAGTTCGGGGTCGATGGTCAAGTCGAACTTGATCGAGCCGGTGACCTCAACGGTTTCCGGCCGAGCGCCGAGGCTCAGGAAGCGCTGGGCTTCGGTGTGCGTCTGCACGGCGAACAGGCTCATTTCCGACAGCATCGGCGCTGTCAGCTTGGCAAAGCGCGCGTAGCCCTTGGCCGAACGCGCCGACAACCGTGCATTAGCCAATGCCACCGGGATCCCGCGTTGGGCGCAGGCGTGGATATGGTTGGGCCACAGCTCGGTTTCCATGATCACCGCCAGTTTCGGCTGCACGCGGTCGAGGAAACGTTTGGCGGCGCACGGCAAGTCATACGGCAAGTAGCAATGCTGGATGCGCGGCTCGTTGGCGAACAACGCCTGGATGCGCTCGGACCCGGTTGGCGTCATGCACGTAACGGTGATCGGCAGCGTCGGATAACGCGTCAGCAACCCCCGCACCATCGGCGCGGCGGCAATGCTCTCGCCCACGGACACGGCATGCACCCAGATCCCGCCCGGCTGCATCACCGGCAAGCCATAGGAAAAACGCTCGCCGACGCGCTGGGCATAGGCCGGCGCCTTGCGCGCACGCAGCCACAGACGTAAAGCCACCAGGGGCAGCGCCAGGTAAAACAGACAGCTGTAGAGAGTTCTATTCATGGCGGCGGAGTTTATCGGCTTTTTCAGTCGATCGCCTGCAAGCACTCGGCAAATCGTTCAGCCAGGAAACGCGCAGCGGGGCCCAGGTGCTCGTCGCGGCGCCAGACCAGTTCCACCACCAGGGCCGGCGGCGTCCATTCGCTGTCCAGTTCGACCATTTGTTGCTGATAGGTCGGGTACTGCACGATATGCCGGGGCAGCCAGGCCCAGCCCAGGCCGCTCATCAACCATTCGGCCAACACGTAGAAGCTGTCGGCGCGCCACACCAGCGGGCTGGCGGCTTCGCTGCCGGGGTAGACGCTGGTCTGGGTCGACATCAGCAACTGGCGAAACTGCGCCAGGCGCTGGCATGTCACGTACCGCTCCTTGGCCAGTGGGTGATTCACGCCGCACACCGTGACCATCTCGACGCTGCCGACCACGCGCCGCTCCAGGGCTTCGGGGATCTGGTCATGATAGAACAGCAGGCCCAGGTCAGCCTTGCGCTCTACCAGCTTGCGCGCCACGTCGCCCTGGGCAGCGCTGGAGAGCTGCACCTCTAACAACGGGTACTGCCCGGCCAGCGCTTCAAGGCTATCGAGGACCGGCTGGAACAACATGGCCTCATCCTGGGCCAGACGCAGGCGTGCTTCTTCGCCACGCGTCAAAGATAACGCCCGGCCATTGAGGCGCTCACACTGGCGCAACACTTCGCGCGCTTCCTCCAACAACACGCTGCCGGCCTCGGTCAGCCGAGGTTGGCGGCCGCTGTTACGCTCGAACAGGCTGACGCCGAGGTCTGCCTCCAGCATGGCAATCCCATTGCTCACCGCCGACTGCGCCCTGCGCTGCAGACGCGCCACCGCCGAAAACGAGCGCTGTTCGGCAACGCTGACAAACAGGCGCATTTGCTCCAGATCCCACTGCACGCTCATGGCTCAACCCATCTCAAATTCGGATAGGTAATGACTTTACCCCATCTGACAACACTCTAGAATGCCAGCCTTATCTGATTGCATTACCCCGAGGATTGACCCATGAACGCCGCTTACTGCTACCTGGCCATTGCCATCTGCTCGGAAGTGATCGCCACCGTTTCCATGAAAGCCATCAAGGGCTGGAGTACGCCGATCCCGCTGCTACTGGTGATCGTCGGCTACGGCGTGGCGTTCTGGATGCTGACGCTGGTGGTGCGCACCGTGCCGGTGGGCGTGGCCTACGCCGTGTGGGCCGGGATGGGCATTGTGATGGTGAGCATCGCGGCGCTGTTTATCTACGGGCAAAAGCTGGATATCCCGGCGATGCTGGGGATGGGCCTGATTGTGCTGGGCGTGGTGGTGATCCAGCTTTTTTCGAAAACAGCAGGGCATTAGGAAAGCAGCCGCTAGCTTTAAGCGGCAAGCGACAAGAAAAGCAGCGCGGTCGGCGTCTAACTTGCCGCTTGCAGCTGATAACTTGCAGCTGCGCGCTATACTAGCCCTCCTTTTTCTACGCCAGAGGTCCCGCGCGCATGCCTATTTCCACCGACGTTCTGATTGTCGGCGCCGGGGTTGCCGGCCTCTGGCTGAATGCGCGCCTGCGCCGCCAGGGGTTTTCCACGGTGCTGGTGGAAAGTGCCACCTTGGGTGGCGGGCAAAGCGTGAAGTCCCAGGGGATCATTCACGGCGGTGCGAAATACGCCCTGCATGGCGCCCTCACCGGCGCCTCCGAAGCCATTGCCGACATGCCGCGCCGCTGGCGTGAAGCGCTGGCGGGCAACGGTGAGCTGGATCTGTCCGGTGTGCGCCTGTTGTCCGAAGCACACTACCTGTGGTCCCCCGGCACGATCGCCGGCAACCTCACCAGTTTTTTCGCCAGCAAGGCGGTGCGCGGCCGTGTCGATCAGGTCAAGGGCGACGACCTGCCGCCGGCCCTGCAAGACCGTCGCTTCAAGGGCAAGGTCTACCGCCTGGCAGAGTTGGTCATCGACGTACCGAGCTTGATCGAGCGCCTGGCACAACTGGCCGGCGATGGTTTGCTCGCCGGGCAACAGATCGAGCCGTTGCTGGAAGGCGACGCCCTGGTGGGCTTGAAGGTGGACAGTCGCGAGATCCGCGCCCAGCGCATCGTTCTGAGTGCCGGCGCGGGTACGGCTGATCTGCTGACCGCGCTGAGCCTGAGCCAGCCAGCGATGCAAAAGCGTCCCTTGCACATGATCATCGCCAAAGGCCCCGGCCTGAAACCGCTGTATGCCCACTGCCTGGGCGGCGGCACCAAGCCGCGTATCACCATCACCACCCACCCGGCCGCCGACGGCAACTGGGTGTGGTACATGGGCGGCGACATTGCCGAAGCCGAGGGCGTAGCACGCACGCCGGAAGAACAGATTGCCACCGCGCAGAAAGAGCTGGCGCAATTGCTGCCGTGGATCGACATGAGCCAGACCCAATGGGCCACCCTGCGCGTCGACCGCGCCGAGCCCCTGCAATCAGGCCTCACCCGCCCCGACAACGCCTTCATCGCCGAGGAAGGCCGCCTGTTGGTGGGCTGGCCGACCAAACTGGCCCTGGCGCCGGACTTCTCCGATCGGGTGATCAACAGCCTGGAACGTGACGGCATCCGCCCGAGCGCCAGCGGGCCGCTGCCCGACCTGCCAAAACCCGCCATCGGCGTACCTGCCTGGGAGCAACTGTTGCCATGAGCCTGCCCACTCTGCACGACCTGCATCGCCCGCTCGGCAGCATCGGCCTGATGGTCTCGCCGCTGGGCCTGGGCACCGTCAAACTGGGCCGCGACCAAGGGGTGAAATACCCCAGCGGCTTCCAGATTCCTGGTGACGAAGAGGCCCGCATGCTGTTGCGTCAGGCCCGCGAACTGGGCATCAATCTGATCGACACCGCGCCGGCTTACGGCATGAGTGAGGAGCGCCTGGGGCCACTGCTGCGCGGTCAACGCAAGGATTGGGTGATTGTCAGCAAAGTGGGTGAAGAGTTCGAGAATGGCGCATCCACCCACGACTTCAGCGCCGCTCACACCCGGATGTCCATCGAGCGCAGCTTGAAACGACTTGAAACCGATTTTATCGACTTGGTGCTGGTTCATTCCGACGGCAACGACCTGCACATACTCAACGACTGCGAGGTCTACCACACCCTGGCAGCGCTGAAACAGGAAGGC
This sequence comes from Pseudomonas sp. HN11, assembly GCF_021390155.1. Classification (NCBI taxonomy): domain Bacteria; kingdom Pseudomonadati; phylum Pseudomonadota; class Gammaproteobacteria; order Pseudomonadales; family Pseudomonadaceae; genus Pseudomonas; species Pseudomonas sp. HN11. The sequence goes on along the minus strand of NZ_CP089985.1, from coordinate 520,740 downwards.
AAGATCCGTGGTTTCGGCTTCTCCGGAAAAACCGTCGAAGGCGGCGTCAAGGCTTTGGAACAGGGCGATTGCGCCATGGTCACCTACAATCTGAACGAAAAGGCCGAGAAAACCGTCATTGATTATGCAGCGGCTCATGGCAAGGGCATCCTGGTGAAAAAAGCCTTGGCCAGTGGTCACGTTTGTCTGGAACCTGGAATGGATCCAATTCGTGCGAGTTTCATGCTGTTGTTTGCGCAAACGGGCGTCGCCAGTGCTATTGTCGGGACCATTAATCCGCTGCACCTGGCCCATAACGTGGCGACCGCTGCCAAGGTCATTCGTCAACTCTGATGCCGCCGACGCGGCCGACCCCGTCGCAAGAAGGAGCCGACATGCCGCGAACGCTCATAAGAAAAAACCCCAGCAACTTCAAGACACTGCCACTGCACGTCGAAGCCACCCCCGAAGGCCTGAGTTACCAGAGCGTCGGCATGCCGCTCAACTTCGCCCAGACCCTGCAACGGCGCAAGCCGGTGGAGGTGGCAGACCCTGAGCGTTTCGCCCTGGAGCTGGCCAATCTCGGCGTATCCGTACGTCTGACCCTGCATTGGCAGAACCGCGATTATTGGGTGCTGGTACGCCAGCGTCGCCAGGACCGTGGCGATGTGGTGCTCAAGCTGATCTCCGGCTACGTGCCCGCCCATGAACTGAACCTGCCGCTGCACACCGCCATTCAGGAAATCGCCGAAGAGTGCCTGCTGGAGACGCCGGAAGGCTGGCTGGGCGGACGCTTCAACGACACCTGGCTACCGGCGCCTTATTCCGCCGCGCTGCATTATCGCGAAGCCCTACCTTTTCGCCTCAGTCCGCTGTCCGGTGCGGCCCGACCGGTACGCTGCGCCACCACCCAATTGATTGAACGTCCGCGCGCCTACGTGCACCTGCCTACCGCATCGCTGCAATTGATTTACGACCTGCGCCTGGAAGTGCCCAAGGAAGCCAAGTCCCTAAGCCTGTTCCACGTGGACGAACGGCTGGAGGGCGATCAACTGGTGGCACGCCTGGACCGCCAGCGTCCGGACCTGTACCTGATGCCCCTCAAGGATGGCCAACCCCTGGCCGAGCTGTATACCGTCAAGAAAGACCAACTTCACCCGGCGAGCACGCGGGGTTTGTACCTGGCGGAAAGTTTCGCCCAGCAGGAAGGCTGGCTGGTGCGTGATGAGCGGATTCGCTGGAAGGATTGGCTACGTCAGCAAGGCCTGGCGGAGCCTGAGAAAGAATCGAAATTAAAGCGTCTGGCACAGCGCGTGTTGCGCAGGATTGTGCCGAAGAAAAAAGCCAAGGGCTGAATCAGACTGTAGTGAGCGGGCTTGCGTTCGCTAACTGATCGGCATTAGGGCAAGCCCGCTCACTACAAATCGCGTCAGCCTTTGAGCAGACGCTCCAGGCCTACCTTCAACGGTGTGGGGTCGGGCAGCGTGAAGCTCGTCACCAAGCGCTGGTTGTTCGCCCGCGAGTGCCGGATATCCCCAGAGCGTGCCGGCCCGTAAGTCACCGCTGGCAACTTGCCAACGATTGCTTCCAACGCCTGCAGCACATCCTTGAGCGTAGTGGTGCGGCTCCAGCCCACATTGATTGCGCCCAGCGGCGCGACCGGCACTTCGATGGCCTGCACCAACACGTCCACCAGGTCTTCCACGTACATGAAATCACGGGTTTGCTCGCCATCGCCAAACACGGCAATCGGTACGCCCTGCTGCACGCGCTCGCTGAAGATGCTGATCACGCCGGAATACGGCGATGACGGGTCCTGGCGCGGCCCGAAGATATTGAAGAAGCGGAAGATCACCGGCTCCAGGCCATGCTGGCGGCGGTAGAAGTCGAAGTAATACTCGCTGGCCAGCTTGTCGGACGCATAGGGCGTCAGCGGTGCCTTGGTGGTCTCTTCGTCAATCGAGGCACCTTCGCCATTGTCGCCATACACCGCAGCACTGGAGGCATACACCACACGTTTTACACCCGCCTTGCGCATGGCTTCGCAGACATTCAGGGTGCCGACGAAATTGCTCTGGTGCGTGCTCACTGGGTCATCCACCGACGCCTGCACCGAAGCTACAGCCGCCAGGTGCACCACTGCCGTTGTGCCTACAGCGGCGTGAGCAACCAGCGCCGCATCGGCCACATCACCTTCAAGCAGTTCGACGCGTGGATTGCCCAGCGGCAGGTTACTGCGCTTGCCGGTGGACAGGTTATCCAACACCCGCACGCCATAGCCTTTGGAGAGCAGCGCATCGACCAGGTGCGAACCAATAAAACCGGCGCCGCCGGTGATCAGGACCCACTTATCGGCATTACTCATTGTTGCGGATCTTCTCGACAATGGCGGTGGTCGAGCTGTTCTCGACCAGACCCAGCACTTTGACCTTGCCGCCGTAGGCGCTGACGATATCCGCCCCAACCACTTGCTCGACGGAATAGTCACCGCCCTTGACCAGCACGTCCGGCTTGACCTGAGCCAGCAGGTTTTCCGGGGTTGCCTCAGGGAAGCTGATCACCCAGTCCACGGCGCCCAAACCGGCTAGAACGGCCATGCGACGGTCGACGCTATTGATCGGACGACCAGGGCCTTTGAGGCGGCTGACCGAGGCGTCATCGTTGACCGCCACGATCAGGCGATCGCCCTGGGCGCTCGCTTGCTCCAGGTACGTCACGTGACCGGCGTGCAGGATGTCGAAGCAGCCATTGGTGAACACAATGCTTTCGCCATGGGCACGGGCGTCGTCAATCGCCAGCAGCAGTTGCTCGATGGTCAATACGCCGCGCTCCGAGCCTTCGGAACGCTGGATCGCACGGCGCAGCTCAGGCGCGCTGATGGCCGCAGTACCCAATTTGCCCACCACGATGCCCGCCGCCAGGTTGGCCAGGGCCACGGCGTGGGGCAGTTCTTCACCGGCTGCAATCGAGGCAGCCAGGGTGGAAATGACGGTATCGCCGGCGCCGGTAACGTCGAACACTTCACGGGCACGTGCCGGCAAGTGCATCGCCGGATGGCCAGGGCGTAGCAAGGTCATGCCATGCTCACCACGGGTCACCAGCAAGGCGCCCAGGTCGAGGTCGGCCATCAGCGCTGCGCCTTTGGTCACCAGGTCATGCTCATCGACACAACCGCCGACGATCGCTTCGAACTCGCTGAGATTGGGCGTGATCAGGCTGGCCCCACGATAAATCGAGAAGTCCTTGCCCTTGGGATCGGCCAATACCGGAATACCCTTGGCCTTGGCGGCCTGGATCAATGCCTGATGGTTCTTCAAGGCGCCTTTGCCGTAGTCGGACAGCACCAGCACCTTGATGCCTTCGAGCAACTCGTCGACCTGGCCGCTCAGGGCCAGGGCGTCGGTGGCGAAGGGTTCTTCAAAATCGATACGCAACAGTTGCTGGTGACGGCTCATGACCCGCAGCTTGACGATGGTCGGCTGATGGGCAATGCGCTGGAACAGCGCGCGCACGCCAGCACCGCGCAGGCTGTTGGCCAGGCTGTCGGCGGCTTCGTCGTCGCCGGTCACGCCGACCAGGGAGGCCGGAGCGCCGAGGGCGGCAATATTGAGGGCAACGTTGGCAGCGCCGCCTGGACGGTCTTCGATTTGCTCGACCTTGACTACCGGTACCGGCGCCTCAGGGGAAATCCGTGAGGTACCGCCATGCCAGTAACGGTCGAGCATGACATCGCCGACCACCAAGACAGGGGCTTGATCGAATCGCGGCATGGACAACTTCATGGAGCAACCCACATACAAAATGAACAGGGGCGCGATATTAGCACAGGGTGAGCGCCGCCAAGCCCGAGAGCTTTATCCGGGAGGCATCACAGGAAAAATCTGATCGTTTTTTAAACAGGGTCGCTGGTAATGTGATCGAACAGACGTTGCAACATTCCATTACCCACGCAAGAAGGTTAGCCCTCTCAGTCGTCAATCGGATCGAGAAGGCCAACACAATGAACCGCAGGCAACAAATTTACTTGGCAGTGATCAATGCCTGTAAGGGCCTTGATAAAACTACCGGGGCGCATTGCGCGTCCCGGTGTATCAGGTGATGTTGGCCGTTACCGGTTCATCCAGGCCCATGGCGTGCAGGCGCGAGTAATAGCCGCCCATGGCCAGCAGTTCCACGTGTGTACCACGCTCGACAATCTCACCGTGGTCCATCACCAGAATCATGTCGGCTTTCTCGATGGTGGACAGTCGGTGCGCGATCACCAGCGTAGTGCGGCCTTTCATGACCTTGTCCAGCGCGGCTTGAATATGGCGTTCGGACTCGGTGTCGAGCGCCGAAGTCGCCTCATCCAGGATCAGCAGCGGGGCATTTTTGAGCAGCGCACGGGCGATGGCCAAGCGCTGGCGCTGGCCGCCGGAGAGCAGCACGCCGTTTTCACCGACTTCGGTGTCCAGGCCCTTTGGCAGCTCGGCGATGAAGTCCATGGCATAGGCGTCGGTGGCGGCTTTCTCGATGTCTTCACGCGGCGCATCCGCCAGGTCGCCGTAGGCGATGTTGTTGGCGACTGTGTCGTTGAACAACGTGACGTGCTGAGTCACCTGAGCCACATGCCGACGCAGGTTGCGCAGGCGGTAGTCTTCGATCTCCACCTCGTCCAGCAGGATCTCTCCGGTTTCGTGGTGGTAGAAGCGCGGGATCAGGCTGGCCAGTGTGGACTTGCCGCTGCCTGAGCGTCCGACGAGGGCAATCATCTGCCCAGGCTCTGCGGTGAAGCTGATGTTCTTCAATACTTCGCGCTCGGCTCCTGGGTAGGTGAAACTCAGGTTACGAACGTCCAGGCGACCGCTGACACGATCACGCTCCACGGTGCCGCCGTCGACTTCCGGCTCTTCATCCAGCTGTTCGAAAATACTTTCGGCACCGGCGACACCCTTCTGAATCGTCGAGCTGACTTCCGACAACTGGCGGATTGGCTTGGGCAGCAGGCCCGCAGCAGTGATGTAGGCGACCAAGTCACCCGCCGTGGCATCACCACGCAGCAGCAGTACCAGGAACATCAGTGCCGCCATGGCGGTGTAGATCACCAACTGCAGCATCGGCGTGTAGACCGCGCCGGTCTTGTTCATGCGCAGTTGTTTGTCGGTGTTGCCCTGGCTGGCGGCGGCAAAACGCCGTTCCTCGTAGCTTTCGCCGCCGAAGCTGCGCACCACGCGGTAACCCTGGATAGTTTCCGAAGCCACGTGGGTGACGTCGCCCATTGCTACCTGGATCTTCTTGCTCTGTTTGCGGAATTTCTTGCTGGTGCTGCCGACCATGATCGCGATCAGCGGCAGGATCGCCAGCATCACCAAGGTCAGCTTCCAGTTCATCCACAACAGGTAACCGAACAGGAACACCACCGTCAGGCCTTCGCGGATCACCACCTTGATCGCATCCGTGGCGGCGCCGGTGACCATGGTCACGTTGAAGGTGATGCGCGAAATCAGGTGACCGGAGTTGTGCGTATCGAAATAACGGTTGGGCAATACCAGCAGCTTGTTGAACAGCTGGACCCGAAGGTCATGTACCAGCCCCAGGGAAACCTTGGCCAGGTAGTAGTTGCCCAGGAACGAGCCGAGGCCCTGCCACGCGGCGATCAGGATGATCAGCAGCGGCACCGCCATCAGCAGCTTCAGGTCCTTGAACAACGGGATCTTGGGCAGGAACACCACGTCGGGGTTGCTCAGGCCATCCACGAAGTACTTGAGGATCCCGGCGAGCATCGGCTGGGTGGAAGCAAAAATCACGAAGCCCAAGATACTCAGCATGAACATGCCGATGTACGGTTTCACATAGCCCAGCAGCCTGAAATAAATTTTCAGGCTGGATTCCTGGTCCGCTTTGGGCGGTGCGTCACTCATGTGTCGAGCTCACTGATTGGGTAGGACGCGAACTTTATCACATGCGTCGGGGTTGGCCCGAGCCCAGACCAAGACACTGGCCAGCGCAATCGGCAGCCATGAGATAAACCACTCGGCACGTGGGGTGCCCGTCAAGCTGGCCGCATCGAACTGCATGGCCAGGAACGAAAACACCCACATACCGATGATGCCCTTGCCGTAGAGCGTGTCGCGAGCCTTCCAGGCTTGCCACAACACGCCGAACCAGAGTCCGCACCACAACAGCAGGCCGGGCAGGCCCAGCTCGATGGCAACATGGGAGAACAGGTTATGGGCGTGATCGAAATAGAGGTTATCGGCGAACACCCTGTAATCCCCCCCCAGACCCAAGCCGGTCCAAGGGTGCTCGGAAACCATCTGGACGGCAGCCATGAATATCTGTGGGCGATAAGAAACGCCGCGAGCCAGCATCAATGATTCCATCGCGAAAAACACCGCAGCCGCCGCCAGAACAGCGCCAGCAGCGAGCACGGTACTCCGTCGGTCACGGCACCAGAGCGGCATTGCCACAACCGTCAACAACAAGGCCAACGCAGCACCGCGGCTTTGACTCAGCACAACGAAAAGCCCAAGAAACCCGACGGACAGCACCCATGCAACCTGCATCCAGCGCCCACGCGGTACCCAATGCAGCAACCAGGTGGCGGCCAGACCAATCACATAGGCGCCCAGAATCGGGTGCGCCAGCTGCCCCAACCCTTCAAGGCGGGCGGACCAGGCATTATGCTCAACGCCATAAAACTTGATGATCGCTAACAGCGAGGAAAGGGCCAAGCCGAAACCGCCCCACTGCATCACACGAATGGTTCGCTCGGCCTGACCACAGGCGAACACCGGGAAAAACAGCAGAAACACGCCTATATAGAGAAGGCGCTTGGCCTCGCGCGAAGGGTCTTCGGCATTGGTCCACAGCAAACTGATTGCGCCCCACACTGCCAACGCCGCAATCATCAGGCATATCCAGCGCTGTTCGCGCCAGACTTCCTTGAGTCGCTCACGCGCCGACCAGGCAAACACCATGGCCGGCAACCAGAGAAACAGCGTCAAGCCTTGTTGATAAATCTTATTGGTCGGGGCAAAGGCAATCGCCAGCAAAAACCAAAGTAATCCGAAAATCATCCATACCTGCGCCCAACGACTTGCTTGCATCACCCGCTCCTGAATACGTCCAACCCGCCAACCCGGCATGGTTAAAACCCAAAACTTTCGGCATTATTGCCGATCACTGTGCCCGCGACTCCCACAAGGCTTTCCGACGATGCAATGTTCAAGGCTTCCCCAAGCCGATTTAACCGCGATGATTGAAGGTGCCAAGGTCCTCGAAAAGGACAGCTACGGCCCCAAAGTCTACCTGTTGGCAGACGGGAACATCCTTAAACTGTTTCGCCGCAAGCGCCTTTTTTCGTCGGCGCTGTTTCGTCCCTACTCCAAGCGATTCATCGACAACGTGGCACAGCTGCAACAGCGTGGCATCCCCACCTTGACGGTACTTGCGTTCTATCAATTGGCTGCGCCGGGCATGACGGCCGTTCTGTATCGCCCGCTGCCCGGCGAAACGCTGCGCCAGATTTCCAACAAAGAAGGCTTTGACTGGCACTCGAATCTCGACCCGCTGGTGGCCTTTATCCGCCGCTTGCATGGCGCGGGCATCTACTTCCGCTCCCTGCACCTGGGCAACATTGTCGTCACGCCGGACAATGAAATGGGATTGATCGATGTGGCCGATATGCGCTTTTTCCGCGCACCGCTGAACCCGGAACTCGCGCGACGCAACTTGCAACATTTCGCACGCTATATTGCGCGCGAGAAGCTGAACGAACGCTTTCCGATGCAGGCACTCGAGCAGGCACTGCTAGCGGCATGAAAACAGGCGCCGGGAGGTTTCGCTGAAATCCTTCCAGGCCTGCTCCGGCGCCAACGCCCGCGACTGCGCCGCCAGCACGTCGTGGGACGAGGCAGCGAACGCTCGCTCCATCAATTGGGCCCAGGCCTGCGCATCGCTGGAAGTAGCGTACCAGCCGGTATCTGCCAACTGTTCACGAAATACCTCCAATTCGCTGGTCAGTACAGGCACACCGGCCATCACGGCCTCTTGCAGGATCAGGCCCAGACCTTCTTGCATCGACGGAATAGCCACCCAGTCAAACGCTCGATACAGCGTCGCCGCCTCGGGCAGATGACCCGGTAGCGACACCCTGCCCTGCAAGCCCAGTTGTTCGATTTGCGCTTCAAGGGCTGCCCGTGCCGAGCCTTCACCGATGATCACCAGGCGCGCATCAGGTTGATGAGCCAAGACACTGGCAAACGCCTCCAGCAAACAGCCAAACCCTTTGCCATCCACCAAACGACCTACTGCGCCCACCACCGGCCAGCCTGCCAACGGCAGCCCCAGGTGAGCACGCGCCTGTTCGCGTGCAAGCGTCGCCGCGCGGAACGCGTCGGGGTCGAAGGCGCTGCGCAGCACCTCCACAGGCCGTTTCAAGTAGCGCTCAAGGGACTGTGCAAGGGTTTTTGACACCGCCGCAAGCGTCAATTGCGTGGCTGAAAACTGCTCAAGCAGCTTCTGATCAGCCCGACGCAAACGCGTGGCGCCATGAAAAACCACAACCACCCGTACCTGCGGCAAGCGCTTGAGTACCGGCAACATCACCCGCGCGACGCCAATGCCATCCAGCAATGCAACTTCAAGATTTTCAGGCAGCGCCTTCTGAAAACGCGCACGTATCCACGGCGTCATCAATTTCCAGAGGTGGCGGCCTTTTAACCGGGCAGAAGAAAGTTTCCATTCGACAGCCTGCTCACCGCTGGGCGCACTGCCTTGAAGCAACCACGTGTCAATCGGTGCACGGGTGACGGCGTGGGAAAGTATCTGCTGGTGAACCTTCTGCACCGAAGCGAATGCAGCACCACCGGCCCACATAATGTTGAGGATACTCATCGAAAAAATGACCTTTGCGGTAGGGTGTTGGCTTGTTGCGTGTCACTAACCGATCAACCAGCCGATTGCGGCCCCCAGTACCAGCGCGAACACCAGTTTGATTCGCTCTCGTCGCTTACGCCTCGCCTTGTGCAAACGCTCCGACGCCGTGGCCACATGCAAACCGAAACCGGTATGCAAGACCGCATCGCCTTCCAGCGTCACAGCGGCCAGGTTGAGCTGCGCGTAACGCTTGGAAAGCCCTTTTTCCCCTCCGAACCCGGCATAAGGGGCACACAACCAATATTCCTTGATGCGCCGTAAGCCCGGGTTCAAGGAGAATCCCTGCCACTCCGGCTTATCAGACAACAAAGAATAGCAAGGCACGCCACCAATCAGCTCGCGTGGCCCCAGATGGATATAGGGGCTGTGCACCTGCAGGTCATAAACGTAGTTGCGCAACCAGACTTGAAGAATATCCGGGCGCTGCTCGAGTACGGTCTTGGAATCCTCGACAAACCCTGGTCGATAAAACGCCCAATCGTCTTCGCAATGAAAGATATAAGACGTCTTGACCGCTCCGTATGCCAAGTCGATGGATGCCAGCTGCCCAAGCTTTGGACGATTGATAAAGAAAGTGCAATGACTGTTCCAGTGCTCGGGAATTGCGCGGCGAACCGCTTCATCACCGGAGTCCTCAGTAATGAAGACTTCGCGTATATCTGCGGTGTTGAAAAGGTCAAAGCTCTTGAGCGTACGCTCCAGCAGGTCAAAACGACCACAGCTGGTGACTACAAGCGTTATGTCACTTTGATCAGAGAACCGCATTTAAGCCTCGATAATATCATATGGCTATCATCCGCAGCCATTTAGCCGATATCAAACGCCCAGCTTCAGACGCAACCTTTCCAAAAGTCTCAATGGCGCGCGCGGTCGCAGAGGCGGGTGAAGCACTTCTACAATACGTTCGCCGATACGCGCAAAACTGAACTGGCTGACGGCCAGGTCCTGCCCACTGCGGGCAATATCGACGGCCAGTTGCGGGTTGGACCGCAACACCGCGAGCTTTTCCTGCAAGTGCGGGATGTCCCTGTAGAACACTACGTTGACCATGTCCTTGAACCCGAGTGCCGCGTTTTCCTCAGCGCCTTGGTCGAACGCCAGCAGCACGCAGCCGCAGGCCATGGCTTCGAAGTTCTTGATCATATACTCGCCCATGCCCACATCGGCACTGACGAAAAACCGGATGCGGTTGAGCGTCGCGCAGTACTCTTCACCGGACTTGGTGCGCGTTACGACCAGAGGCTCCACCTGTGACAATTCATCGAGCAACGCCTTGCGACCGCTATAGGCCACGCTATTGGTGCTGCCGACAAACGCCAGTTCGATATCGCGCTCACGGTCCTGTGGCTGCAGCAGCGCCTGGTCATAGCCCTTGGGCACGAAAACCGCGTCAAAGCCTTCCGCACGCAGGCGCTCGGTCACCATATGGCCGGAGCTGATTACCCGCGCCCACGGCAAGCGGCGGTAATGAGCGCTGAACTTGCCGGTGTACTTGCAGGGAATATAGTTCTGATAAGCATCGTGCTCGAGGATCACCAGGTTCGGGATCGTGCGGATAAACGCGACCTGGCGGATTTCCTGCTTGAAGCGCAGGAAGAACACAATACGATCGTAGCGGGTCACGTCGACTTCGCGCCGGAAGTAACCGCGCAGGTTGCGTTGCTCGTCACTGCTCAGCCAGCGGATATCACAGTCGCAATGCTCGGCCACACCTTCGTACAAACGGTCCAGGATGGCGCGCTGTTCTTTCTGCACCAGAAACAAGACTTTCATTACTTTTCCTTTCCCAAACGCCAGAACAACTCATGCCGTCGTACGGCTTTACGGAAAAATTCATTCTCACCGTATGGCGACGGCGCGCGCCCCGCCAGTAAACGCTGCAGCCAGCGCCGCACACGACGCTTGAACGGCGGCGCCGGTTGCAGATCATGCATCATCCCCAACGCCATGGCCTTGTCCCGCTGCTCCTCCAGCGACAGCGATAGACTGCACGGCGTCAATTCCATCCCATCGTCGAACTGCGGTGGCAACGCAATGCCCGCCCCCGCATCGCCCATGGGCCAACGGTCGTTGTCATGCAGGTGGTTGGCGTAGCCCAACACAGTGGTCGGTTGCCATTCCAGCCCCTGCAGCGCCTCGGCGACCGCTTGTTGCGCACAGATGTGGTCCGGGTGAGGGTCGAGAACCGGATGGGGTAATACAATCACTTCGGGACGTGCCGTGAGCAGCAATTGGCGCAAGTCGGCCAACAGGTTGTTCCAGGTGGGTAGGCCATCCTGGTCAGCGGGCAGCGCAAACGGGTTGAACCGGCGGAACAGGCGGATATCCGAGAGGTTCGCTTCGCGCGAAGCGACCGGCTGATCCGGCGTCGCGCGCATTGCCGGCAATTGCAGGCAGAAGTAACCCAATTGCACGCAATGCGCCTCGGGCACCCCGGCCCAGCGAGGTACGGCGATGCTGTCCCAGGCACGCAGACGCCCCTTGATGCGTGACGCTTCGACCGGGTCCAGGCCCATTTGCTGATAGTGTTCAGCTTCGATTTCACCGGCGGTGAGGGTGACGACCCAGGGTTTGTCGGCCCGCCCGTAGAGCCCGAAAGCGGCGAGTTCCGCATCGTCAGCATGGGGGGCGATGACCATCACCCGTTGCGCCGAGTAATCAGGCGTCGCCCAGGACCACAAACGGGGTGCATCCAGCAACCGGCAATAACGTGTGCGCAACTGCAGCTCGCCTGCCGACAAAGCCAGGGCCAAGCCACTGAGGTTGAGATAGCGAACGCCATTCACACCGCGCTCGAATGCCTGTCGATCGGGACTGACGCCACCCAGAATCTCAACGGCAGGGTCCAGGAAGCGCCCCAACCAACGGCTTCTGACCCGGATCGCCAACACCAGCGTCGTATCCGCGTCCAGCGGCGAGTCAAGCAGCAGCCGTCCGCCGTCGAGACGAACGCCCACCACTTCGGCATCCGCCGAAAAGCGATACTGATAATCCTCATTGGGCGCATAAAACAAATGATCGGCAAACCACGCCTCATGGGCGATCCACGCCAGCACGCCGAGCACCAACGGCAACCACCAGGCCACCCAGACACCGATCACCACCAGCAGCACCAAGCCAATCAACAGACCGACGCGCTTGTTGCGTCGATGGCGCTTGAGTAATTGCTGTTTGCGGCTCATACCGTCAGCACCGGTACAGGGTTGCACCAACGGTCCTTGTATTCACGGTCGGCACGCCCGAAGGAAAAGCGCAGCGGTTTACCGGCTTCACGCGCCTGCGCCCAGGCACTCTGGGTGTTCAGAAAACTCAGCACGCTGCCCGGGCTGAAGGCACGCGTTTCAGGGTCCACGCCGCCGTTGACGTATTCCACGCTGATCAACGAAGGCGACTCGACCCGGTACACCAGCTGGACCGCAATCGGCGCATCATTGAGGAAAATCACCGAGCCGATCAGCCATTCGCGCAACAGCTCGATGACTTCAGCCATACGCTCTGCTCCCGTGGCGACGAAGCCCCAGCGTCGCAAAAACAAATCGCAGTAGATCGCTGCCAGTTCAGGGCTGGAAAACTCACTCACTGGCCGCACGACGCCACCGGCCTCTTCCAGCAGACGCAGTTCGCGGCGCTGGTTGTAGCGGAATTTTTTCGACAGTTCTTCTGGGGTGCGCGCCATCGCCAATTGCTCGGCCTGGGGCTTTAGGCCACTGAAACGGCCTTCGTTCAGTATCGACAGGTAACGCGCGCGGTGCCGCAACGGCACCTGAGCCGCAGGCGCAGCGGGCAGGATCAATTCAGCATTGCCCAGATCGAACAAGCCCTTTTTGCCGCGCTGCTTGAGCACGTCCTTGGACAAGGCCAGGTCTCGCCCCCAGGTCGCAATGCATGCTTGCAATTCACCGGCGTGTTCCCAGGCCAGGTAACGCACCGGAATCTCAGCGAGGCCTGCCAGGCGCTCGATCACTTGCGGGTGGGTTGCGACGCTGCCGCCAAAACGCTGCCAGGCGTCACTGTAGACAGGTGCCTCAACGACGGACCAGCCCCGCTCGCGCCAGCCTTGGAATCGATTGAGCATCAAGCCCCCGCGGTCAGTTCAATAACGTGCGGCAGTTGCCAGAAGGTATCGCGTACCGCCTGATCCGAAAACCGCGCATGCAGGCGCTCCAGCATCATCTCGGCACACTGCCGTTGCTGATGCTGATCCATCGCTGCCAGGTGCTGCAGCCCCTGGGCAAGGTGCTCGGCGTCACCGAACGGGAACAGGATACCGACGCCTTCGACCACTTCTTTCGCACCGCCGCAGGCCGTGGCCAGCAACGGCAGGCCAGCCGCCATGGCCTCCAGCAGTACCATGCCGAAAGGCTCGTGGTCGGAACTCAACGCAAACACATCAAACGCGCGGAAATAACGGCGCGCCCCCGGCACCTGGCCGAGGAACAATACCTTGTCGGCGATTCCCAGTTCCCGGGCCAGCTCCTTCAGGTCTTGTTCCAGGCGCCCGGTGCCGAGGATCGCCAGGCGACTTTCAATCGGCAACTGCGCCAGCGCCAAGGCAAAGCCCTTGAGCAGCGTGGCCTGGTCCTTGTCCGGGTGCAGGCGACCGACATTGCCGACCACCCATTCGTCCGGCGACAACCCGAGGGCATCCCGCGCCTCATCCCTGGACACCTGCTGGGCTTGCAGGGTTTCGACATCGATGCGGTTGTACAAGGTCTGGATACGCGCCGCCGGCCATTTCGGCAGGCAACGACGGATGTCATCGCGCACGGCATCGGAAACCGCCAGCAAGCTCAGGCGCTTGCGGAAAATCGAGGCAAACAGCCGGCGACCACGGCGTTGATAGTCACCAAAGGCATGGTGCACACCAATCACCTGCAACCGCGTGGCGAGCAGCGCGACATAGATGGGCTTGGCGCGGTGCGCGATGCAGAAAATGAAATCGCGAGAGGCGGCGATTTTGCGCATCTCGGCGATGGCGCCCAGCTTGAGGCCACGAATGGCCTTCGAGCTGAACTCCATGAACAACACCTCATCACTGGCGCAACCCGCCGCCACTTCAGGGTCGGCAACCCCGGTGAGGAACACCGTGGTCACCTTGTAGCCGGACCCTGCGAACAGACTGGCGTACTGCCGCGCACAGTCCAGGAACGGCCCGTCATAGCCGTGGCAGAACTGCAGGACGTGGCGGTCAGCCGAGCGCGTCATAAGGGTCCACGCCGTCTTTGACGACCAGGATGTCTTCCATGATCAGATACTGCAGGTCGGAGCCGAAGAACATGTTCAGTGCGTCGGTCGGCGAGCAGATCATCGCTTCGCCACGACGGTTGAGCGAGGTGTTCAGGGACACGCCGTTACCGGTCAGTACTTCCAACTCTTTCATCATGTCGTAGTAGCGCGGGTTGTATTCGCGCTTGAGCACCTGGGCCCGGGAGGTACCATCTTCATGGACCACTTCCGGCACGCGGGTTTTCCACTCTTCAGACACTTCAAAAGTGAAGGTCATGAACGGCGCCGGGTGATCGACCTTGATCATCTGCGGAGCCACCGTGTCGAGCATCGACGGGCAGAACGGCCTCCAGCGCTCGCGGAACTTGATCTGGTGGTTGATGCGGTCAGCCACGCCAGTGGCACTTGGGCAACCGATGATCGAACGACCACCCAATGCACGTGGACCAAACTCCATGCGCCCCTGGAACCAGGCCACCGGGTTGCCATCGACCATGATCTTGGCGATGCGCTGCGGCATGTTCTCGATCTTGCGCCAGTTCGGCTTGCTCTCGTGCTTGGCGCACGCGGCAATCACGTCTTCGTTGCTGTAGGACGGGCCGAGGTAAACGTGTTCCATCTTCTCGACCGGTACACCACGGGCGTGGGACACGTAGGCCGCCGCACCGACCGCCGTACCGGCATCGCCGGACGCCGGTTGCACGAACAGCTCTTTCACGTCGTCGCGGGCGATGATCTTCTGGTTCAGCTTGACGTTCAGTGCGCAGCCGCCGGCGAAGGCCAGCTTGCCGGTGTCTTTCAGGATGTCGCCCAGGTAGTGGTCGATCATCTGCAGCGCCAGCTTCTCGAACAGCGCCTGCATGCTGGCGGCGTAATGGATGTACGGCTCGTCGGCGATATCGCCTTCGCGCTTGGGCCCCAGCCACTCGATCAGTTTTGGCGAGAAGTAGAAACCCTTGCCTTTCTCTTTATAGCGGCGCAGGCCGATGACGTTGGCGTATTCGGTGTTGATTACCAGCTCGCCATTTTCGAAGGAGGCCAGGCGCGAGAAATCGTACTTGCTGGCATCGCCATACGGCGCCATGCCCATGACCTTGAATTCGCCGTCGAGCATCTCGAAACCGAGAAACTCGGTGATTGCGCCGTAAAGGCCGCCGAGGGAGTCCGGGTCGTAGAATTCCTTGATTTTGTGGATCTTGCCGTTTTCGCCATAGCCGAAGAACGTGGTGGCGTACTCACCTTTACCGTCGATGCCGAGAATCGCGGTTTTCTCTTGGAAGCCGGAGCAGTGGTAAGCGCTGGAAGCGTGGGCCAAGTGGTGTTCAACCGGCTCGATCTTGATTTTCTTGGGATCGAAGCCCAGTTGTTCCAGACACCAGACGATCTTGTTGCGATAACGCTTGTAGCGACGGTTGCCCATCAGGATCGCGTCGAGCGCGCGGTCCGGGGCGTACCAGTAACGCTTGGCGTAGTGCCAGCGTGCCTCGCCGAACAAGCTGATCGGGGCGAACGGAATCGCCACCACGTCAACGTCGGAAGGCTTGATACCGGCCTGCTCCAGGCAGAACTTCGCCGATTCGTAGGGCATGCGGTTCTTTGCATGTTTGTCGCGTACGAAGCGCTCTTCTTCGGCGGCCGCGATCAGCTTGCCGTCGATATACAAGGCTGCGGAAGGATCATGGCTAAGGGCGCCGGACAGGCCAAGAATCGTCAATGCCACAGGGGTCTAGCCTCTTTTAGTCTGCATGCAGGCGGGTTGCGCCTGAAAAAAGTGTGCCTCCTGCCTGGGCAGGAAACAGCTAAAGGGCGGGATTATAGCTTAAAAGCAGGGGGGAGCTGTTAGCGGCAAGTAGCAAGAGGGATCATCGGAAGATCTCGATACTACCGTCCTGGCTCTGGCGGTAAATGGTATAGGGCAGCACCAGCGTGTCCAGCACGCCGGAGGCGACAAACTCGACCGCGACAATGGGTAGCATGCTCCCGCCATGGTCGATCAGGCTTTTGTCCTTCAAGCTTTTGTCCGGCGCAGGTTCGCCATTGAGCGTGCAGAAACCATAGATCACTCCGCTGTAGACACGCGGCACGTTTTCGCAGTGGCTGCGTGAATCCTTGAGGTTCTGACTGGTCACCGCATCTGGACGGAACACCGTATTGATGGTTCCGCAGCCGGCGAGCAAAAGACACAGCACCAGCCACAAGACTTTCGACCTGATCCTCATGAACCACTCCTTCTGCCCCATCAGCCATTGTTATTTTCACGGTAGGCCACGCTAACATCGCCAAGGCTGATGACCCAGGGCGCAAACGCCGATTTTCGGCGTAAGACGATTCTTAAATGATAAAAATCGCTTGAGTCACTAAACTCGCGCTGATCTATAGCAGCCTGGAGCAGAACGGCACGCAGGACCCGCTGGGCCAGACCTGGGCGGCGTATAAGGCTGACCCGCGCTCGGTGAGTGCCAACGCGCTGACGTACAACACGCGAAAAAGCCTTGATCATCAACAATTGGGGATGAATTACGAACGCTACATCGGCGATGCGACGTTGCAGGTGAATGCGTATACGGGGCGGCGGGGTGTGACTCAGTACTCGACCGCTGGACCCTGCAAGCGGGCGTTCGGCATAGCACCATGGAGCTGGACGTTGACGACCAATTCCTCAGCAACGGCGACGCCAGCGGCAACCAGACCTATCAGAAAAACACGCCATCGATGAGCGTGATGTACGCCTCACGCCTGAACTACACGGCTATGTCAGCGACCTCGTCAGCGGCGGCAACACCGCTGTAGACAAGAGGCAACTACCTGCCCGGCGTGCCGCAGACCAAGCTGTTCGCCGAACTGAATTGGAAGCCAAGGGACTGGGTCAGCACCGCCATCGAAGGCATGTAGCGATGGCAACAACCGTTATTACGAAGCGGCGCCTGGCCGCTCGTGGTACGCGGGTGCTGGTGCCGAGTACCAATTTTTAAACCACCATAAGGCTCATGTGGGCTTGCCTGCGAATGCGTTAGGTCAGCGACAAATATACTAACTGACACACCCTATTCGCGGGCAAGCCCACATTTTGATCGCGTTCAGAACTGAGCTGGCAAGCGCTGATCGATGAGTTTGTACAACGCACTCTCCGACGACCAGTTACGCATAAACCGCGCACGATCCTTGGCATACGCTGAGGCAAAGCTGGCGTCGGAGGTGTGTTGGCACATGGCATCAAGGTCGATCAACGACCAGCGGTCCTTGTCCCAAAACAGGTTATGCCCCTTGAAATCACCATGGCTGATGCGCTCGCGGATCAGTTCAGCAAACAGGTGGTCCAGCGCCCGCAGCTCGTTTTCCGGCGCATCGCCATTTTCAATGTACGGCGCAAAGCGTTCGATGATGTCCGGCCCTGGCAAGTATTCGGTGACCAGATAAGCCCGGCCACGCAACCAGAAAAACCGCTTCTCCAATACCGCCAGCGGCTTGGGCGTGGCGATGCCGAGGAACGCCAGGCGGTTGCCCTCGCGCCAGGAATGCCAGGCTCGGCTCGGGCGCCAGAAGCGCTTGAGCCAATGGGCAACGCCCTTGATGTTATAGCGCTTGATCACCAACTGCCGGCCGGCGACCTCGACCTTGGCCACGCTGGCGGCGCCACCGGTCTTGTACATATGGCCCTGATCCAGCAGCACATCGGCTTGCTCCAGTACCGGCAGCATCGCCGGCTCTTCTTCGCGACGAATTGCGCGCAAGGCAAAAGCGCCACGCACCACGCTGAACAGCGTGCATTCGCGGCCGACCTTGTTCAAAAAATCCTTGAGACGCCAGGCGCTGACTTTGCGCACCTGTTTTTCCAGGGCTTCCAATGGCAAGGCGTGCTCGCCGTTGGTCAACAGGTAATACACCAACAGTTCTTCAGTGAACGGTTCGAGGTTTTTCGGCAACTGGGCGAAAAACACCCCGAGATTTTCCAGCACGCGGTTGCGCGACAACGGCTTACCGGCCTCTTCGACGCGAATTCCGGCACCATCGATCAGGTACAGCTTGCCGTCCTGGCGCAGCAGGTTGTCCAGGTGCAGGTCTTCCTGCCACAGCCCTTTGGTGTGCATCTGGGCAATCGCACCCAGCGCCTCAGCGAGCACGGCGGTTTGTTCGTCGGCCAACGGCGGCAAACCTTCGACGGCCTGCCAGGCCTCGGCCAGGCTTACGGCACCCTCGATAAACTCGAACAGCAACCACCCGCCCTCGCCTTCCTGCAAGCCATCGGCCAGCAACAATGGCGTGGTCAAGCCGTGTTCCGCGAGCAGGCGCACGCCGCTGAGTTCACGCTGAAAATGCCGCGCCGCCTTGCTGCCCACCAACAACTTGGCCAACACCGGACGCCCGCGCCATACGGCAGCCCCCACATAGCGTTCACCCGGCAGCACGCGCAACAGGCTCAGCAGTTGCAATTGGCCCGGGCCCGCCGCATCGGCCAACTCAATGGTCAAGGGCAGGCCGGGGGTACGACCGGCGGTTTTCAGCTCCGACAAGCGCATCAACGGTTTTCCTTGTGGCTACGACGGGCGGTCAATTTCTGGAGCCAGGTGGCGACCAGCGCACTGTCCTGCGGCTGATCAAGGTAGGCCGCCAACAGTTGGCGCACTTGCTCGTCCGACCACTGCGGCGCGCGGCGCAACAGTGGTTCCAGGTCCTTGACCCGATCACGCCAGCCGAACAGCAGCGGGCGGGTTTTCTCCAGGTCGATCAACTGCGCGGCATAGCCGTCGCCGGTGGCCTGCATAAAAATATGCTTGGGGTAAAAACAGCCATGCACCTGGCCGACACTGTGCAACTGACGTGCAAGCTGGCCGCAGGCCAACAGGATCGCGCGGTGCTGGGCATCACTGAGCGAAGGCCAATGCTCCAGCAACGAGTCCAGGTCATTCCAGCCATCCAGGGCGCGGGTCAGCAGCATGGCACGGTGCTCGCCGGCCATTTTGCGCTCGCCATAGAAGGCAGCCTGCAACGCCGGGATACCGAGCTTTTGGTAACGACTGATATTACGAAACTCGCGAGAAAAACTCGGCTCGCCAAACGGGCGGTGCAGGCTGCGCGTCAGGTAGTTGCTCTGGCGCTTGAGGTAGTAACCGTGGCCGTCGAGCTCCAGGCGGAACACGCTGCTCCAGCCGCCCTTGCTGGTGTTGGGCTCGTCCACCGCGTCCAGTTGCTTGGCCCACAGGGCATCAAATGTCGCCAGGCCGTTACGCTCCAACAGCGCACGGTCCTCGGCCGCCAGGAAGTCACTCATTCGCGTCCCTCGAAAAACTTCACCACATGGCGAATACGCTCTTTGTCCGATGCACTCAGGTGCCGGCGTTCGCGGTACTGCAGGTAGAAGCGCAGGCGCTGGGTGGCAGACAGGTGATACTTGGCCACCTTGTCCAGGCAGGCCAGGTCTTTGGTGATTCGATACTTGAGCCAGAAACCACGCCAGAAATCGCCGTTGGGGCAATCGATCAGGTACAGGGTCGCCTGGTCATCGATCAGCAGGTTGCGCCATTTCAAATCGTTATGGGTAAAGCGGTGATCGTGCATGGTGCGCGTGTACTCGGCGAGCTGGCGGCTCACCGCGCCGACCCACTTGGGGTCGCGCAGGCGTGCATCGTTGCGCTCGGCCAGTACCGAAAGGTCTTCGGTCCTCGGCAGCTCGCGGGTGATCATCGCGCCACGGTCGTAGGCCAAGCCCTTGCGCTCCAGGCCCCAGGCCACCACATCGGCGGTGGGGATGCCCCACTTGGCGAAGCGCTTGAGGTTCTGCCACTCGGACTTAACCCGGGGCTTGCCCAGGTAACGCCGCAGCCCTTTGCCGGCGCCGGTGTAGCGCTTGACGTAGTAATTGACCCCGCCCCGTTCCACGCGGATCACTTCCGACAGAGGGTCACGGGTCAGTCGTTCTCCTTGCAGGGCGAACACTGCTTCAAGGCTTCCAAAATCATCCGCCAGGTTGGCGTAAGCAGGTTCCAGGATCCAACCCGCCATCAGATTGCATCCCCGAGGCGCTGCTTGCGTGCGTAAAGCTTGTCGGCCTTGCGCTGCATCAGGTTCAACGACGCCGACTGCTCGGCCAGGATCTGGCGCAGCGGCTGGCGGAAATAGCCCTTGAGGAAGCGCAACTTGTCGTGACGGGTCAAGCCGATTTCCAGCGCCGAGTAGTACAGCGCGGAAAGGTCCTTGTCGCGCCAGCGCACCGGCAAGTGCGCACGCAGCTGGGCCCGATGAAGGTCGATCACCGACAGCTTGATGTCACGCGCATCGATTGGCTTGGACGTGTCCAGCAAGAAGTGGCACAGGTAGCAGTCGCGATGGTTTACGCCGCCACGATGCATATCGCCGACCATGCGCGCCAGCTCATGGGTGAGCGCGTGACGCAACGCAGGCGTCGGCGGCTCGTCCACCCAGTTGATCGTGACGTCTTCGAGGCTGAGGGTCGGCGCCAGCTCTTCGGTGATGATGAACGAATGCTGGTCCGCCGGGTTGCTGCCCTTCTCGCCGAAGGCCACGCCGGTCATGGTCGGCACGCCGAGTTCCTGCAGCCGATGGATCGCCAACCACTCAAGGCCGGCGCCCAGTACCGGCAGCTTGGCGGTGATCAGGTTCTTGAAGATCTCGCCCCAGCCGATGCCACGGTGGATCTTGACGAAATACGGACGGCCCTGCACCACGGTACGCAGGGTGCGGCGCGCCGCCAGTTCACGGAATACCTGGCCTTGCAGTTTCTCGACTTCGGCGAAGGCATCGAGCCCGGCCCATAGCGTCTTGAACGGTTCGGCAAGAATCAACTTCATCGTCTTGGCTCCGCCAGAATCACATCCGCCGCGTGCTGCGGCATGCTGTAGAGGTCGGCCGTCTCCGCGAAGGCCAACCCATTGCGGCTCCAAGCCGCGCGCTGTGCAGTGTCGGTGAGCATTTGGGTCAGATAGTCGTCGAGCTGGCTCTGCTCGAACGGCTCATCCAGCACCAGGCCGCTGTCGGCTTCGGCGATGTAGTGGGCATACCCACACACGGCCGAGACCAGTACCGGCAGCCCGGCCACCAAGGCTTCAAGCAATACGGTGCCGGTGTTTTCGTTGTACGCCGGGTGAATCAATAAGTCGGCGCCCAGCAGGAAGCGCGGGATATCGCTGCGGCCCTTGAGGAACTGCACATTGTCCCCCAGCCCCAGCGTCGCGCTTTGCAGTTGGAATACCTTGGGGTCGTCCTGGCCGATTACAAACAGACGCGTGCGTTTTTTCAGCTCAGATGGCAGCGCAGCCACGGCCTTGAGGCTGCGGTCGACGCCCTTGGTCTTGAAGCCCGAGCCGATCTGAACCAGCAGCAAGTCATCGCCGCCCAGGTTGAACTCCTGGCGGAACCCTTCACGGATCTCGGCGGCGTTCGGCGGCGCGCGGCGGTCCTGGGCAATGCCCGGCGGCAGCAGGTGGAAGCGTTCCAGAGGCGTGTCGTAGTGCTTGATAAACAGCGGCTGCTGCACTTCGGAAATCATCAGGACTTCGGTCTTGGCGTCCTTGGCAAACACTGAACGTTCGTAGTCGGCAAAATGCTTGTAGCGGCCAAAATAGCGGTACAGCGAGTGGCGCAGGTTCTGCGCCTTGTCTTCAAAGCAGCCGTCGGCGGCATAGTACACATCAAGGCCGGGCATTTTGTTGAAACCGATCAAACGGTCCACCGGGCGCTTGGCCAGGTCGGCTTCCATCCAGGCGTAGAGTTTTTCGTTGCGCCGATGGTTGAAGAACGCCTTTACCGGCGCCACCAGCACTTCGAAACCGGGCGGTATATCGCCTTCCCAGATCAACGTGTAGACACGGATCTGGTGGCCGCGCTGCTGGCACTCCAGGGCGATGCGCATGAAGTCGCGCTGCAGGCCACCGAAGGGAAAATATTTGTACAAAACAAAAGCCAGTTGCATCAGTGCAGCTCCTCAGCCAGTAACAACGTGCTCAGTCGACTTGCCACACGTTCAGGGTTCAGCCGCGTGAAGCACAGGGGCGACTCGCGCTTGATGTCGAACCGACGCAGGTCGTCGGCCGTCGGTTGATAGGTACATTGCTTTTGCAGGCACGGCGCGCAGGGGAAGTCGCTGGCCAGGTGAATCTGACCCTTGCCATACGCACCGGTAAGGCCGGGATTGGTCGGGCCGAACAGGGAAATGGTCGGCACATCCAGCGCGGCGGCCAGGTGGCCGAGGCCAGTGTCCACCGCCACGCAGGCGCGGGCACCCGCCAGTACACGGGCGACGCCGGCCAGGTTCAACTTGGGCAGCACTTCGGCGTTTTGCAGACCTTGGGCCAGGCGTTCGGCGCGGGCTTTTTCGGCGGCGTTGCCCCAGGGCAATTTCACGTCGACGCCCAGGCGCCCCATGCGCTCGGCCAGCTCACGCCAGTAGGCTTCGGGCCAGTGCTTGGTGTCCCAGGTGGTGCCGTGCAGGAGCAGTACAAACGGTTTTTTCGGCGGCAGGCCCAGGAGTTTTTCAGTGCTCAGGCCGTAGTCGCCCAAGCCCTTGGGCAAGTCATAACCGAGGGCCACGGCGAATAGCTGACGCAGACGCTCCACCGCGTGTTGCCCACGCGCCACGGCGAGGCGTCGGGAATAGAAACGCGCGGCCATCGGCTCGCGCGCGGAATTCTTGTCGAACCCCGCAATGGGCGCGCGCACGTAGCGGGTCAGCCAGGCGCTTTTCAGCAGGCCCTGGGCATCGATCACCAGGTCATATTTGGTCGACTGGACTTGCTGCTTGAAGCGCCGCCATTCGCCACTCTTGAAGGTCTGCCAGATATTTTTGCGCCAGCGGCGGATCGCCACCGGGATCACGTTGTCCACCGCCGGGTGCCAGGTAGGGATCTCGGCGAAGCCTTCTTCCACCACCCAATCAAAGCGAATGCCGGGGATCGCCCGCGCCGCGTCGGTCAGGGCCGGCAAGGCATGAATCACGTCGCCCAGGGATGAGGTCTTGATTACCAGTACGCGCAAACTATCGGACCTCGACCGCAGAGCCCTGCAACCGCTGCAAGGCTTCGTTCACCGGCTGCGGCAGCAACTGGCGCATGCAGTTGTAGTGACCGAAACGGCAGGTGCGATCGAAACACGGGCTGCACTCCAGGCCCAGGCGCACCACTTCGACCTTGTCGGCCAATGGCGGGGTGAAGCCCGGCGATGTGGAGCCGTACACCGCCACCAGCGGGCGGTTAAGCGCGGCGGCGACGTGCATCAGGCCGGAGTCGTTAGACACCACCGAGTCTGCGCAGGACAGCAGGTCGATGGCTTCGGCGAGCGACGTGTCGCCACTGAGGTTGACCGCCTCTTCACGAAGGCCAGGAATCAGGCGCTGGCGAATGTCTTCGCCCACCGGATGGTCCTTCTTCGAACCAAACAGCCACACCTGCCAGCCTTCGCGGATCTTGGCTTCGGCGACCTTGGCGTAGTGCTCCGACGGCCAGCGCTTGGACTCGCCAAACTCGGCACCGGGACACAGCGCCAGGACTGGACGGTCAAGCTCCAGGCCAAACTTGGCCAGGGCGGCGTCGCGGCTCACCGGGTCGATCTGCAAACTCGGGCGCGGATACGGCGTGGGCAACTCGGCGTCCGGCTCATAAGCCAAGGCCATGAAGCGCTCGATCATCAGCGGGTAGCGGGCTTTATCCAGCGTGCGCACGTCGTTGAGCAGCACGTAGCGGAACTCGCCACGCCAGCCGGTGCGTTTAGGGATGCCGGCAAAATACGGCACCAGCGCCGACTTGAGCGAGTTGGGCAACAAGATCGCTTGATCGTACTGGCCCGCAAGGGACTTACCGATGCGACGCCGGGTCGCCAGCTCCAGGGCGCCATGGCCGAGCGGGAAGCTCAAGGCCTGACGTACTTGCGGCATGCGTTCGAGGATCGGCCGGCTCCACTCAGGGGCGAGCACGTCGATCTGGCAGTCCGGGTAGCGCATACGCAGGCACTGGAACAGTGTCTGCGCCATCACCATATCACCGACCCAACTGGGCCCAACGATCAGAATATTCATGTAGTTTCCACAAACGATGCGGGGAGGCTTATGCCTCCCCGCCCTAATAGTGTTTCAGCTCAACCCCAGCTCCTGCCAGATGCGCATCACCTGGCGCCGTTCGTCGGCGAACTGATCCCCGGCCACCGTACCGGCCTCGTTTTGCAAAGCCTGACGATGCGCGGCGGAACGGTAGGCCTTATACACCTCGCGCAGCAGGTGGGCATCGGCGGAGGGCATCAAGCCCACCTGCTCCAGGCCTTCCAGAATGCGGATATTGTCGGTATAGCGCAGCAGCGATGGGTGTTGCGCAGACCACGCCAAAGCCGCGTATTGCACCATAAATTCAATATCGACGATACCTCCGGCGTCCTGCTTGAGGTCAAACGCCGCCGTGGCCTCGAAGGCATTGGCGCCAGTACCGGCCGCCGTGCTCTTGGTGCCCAGGTTGTCACGCATCTTGGCGCGCATCTCGCTGACCTCCTGGCGCAGCTTCGCCAGGTCCCGCTCCTGCCCCAACACTTTAGCCCGTACCTGCTCAAATGCCTGGCCCACATCCTGGCTGCCGACCAGCACCCGCGCGCGGATCAGCGCCTGATGTTCCCAGGTCCACGCTTCATTTTGTTGGTAGCGATCAAACGCCCCCAGCGAACTCACCAGCAAACCGGACGCGCCAGAAGGCCGCAGGCGCATGTCCACTTCATACAACTGGCCGGAGTTGGTCTGGGTGGTCAGCAGGTGAATGATCCTTTGGCCCAGACGCGTGAAGAACTGCGCGCCGTCGATCGGTTTGGCACCATCGGTTTCTGCCTGCGGATCACCATCGTGGATAAACACCAGATCCAGGTCCGAACCATGCCCCAGTTCGATCCCGCCGACCTTCCCATAACCGACAATAATGAACCCAGGATCGCACAACGTGCCGTCCAACCGTTGCGGTGAACCGTGGCGCGCCACGGTCTGGCGCCAGGCCAGGGCCAGCACCTGTTCGAGAATCGCCTCGGCGAGCCAGGTGAGGTAGTCGCTGACCTTCATCAACGGCAAGCTGCCAGCGATTTCCGAGGCGGCCACGCGCAGGCGGTGGGCCAGTTTGAAGTGGCGCAGGGCTTCCATCTGTTGCTCAAGGTCGTCTTCCGGGATGCGCGTCAGGCGCTCGCGCAACTCGGCGGCCAACTCGGGAGCCAACGGCGGCTTGAACAGGCGGCCTTCGTTGAGCAACTCGTCGAGCAACAGCGGAAAGCGTGTGATCTGTTCGGCGATCCACGGGCTGGCGGCGCACAGGGTCAACAGGCGACGCAGGGCGTCGGGGTTTTCCGTGAGCAACACTAGATAGGCGGAACGCCGCGCGACGGCTTCGACCAGCGGCAACACACGCTCCAGCACCAAGTCCGGGTTGGCGTGTTCGACAGCCTGGGCAAGCAGACGCGGGATGAACGCATCCAACCGCTCGCGCCCCAAACGCTGCATGGCGCGCAGTTGCGGGCTGTTGCGCAGGCCGGCCAGCGCCTTGAGGGCCTTGGTCGCGTCGGTAAAGCCACCTTCGGCCAATTGACGGCAGGCGGCTTCTTCATCTTGGGATTCTTCCCACAGCGGCAACCACTCACCGCCCACCACCAACTCGCTTTCTTCGCCCTCTTCTTCGTCGGGATCGGCGATCACTTGGCGGAAATGCCAGTCCACACGACCGCGCCAATACATCAGGCGTTCGTGGAACGAGGCCCAGTCGGCAAAGCCCAACATAAAGGCAATGCGCGCCTGGTCTTCCGGGCTGTCGGGGAGCATTTGCGTCTGCCGGTCGGCAATCGCCTGAATCGCATGTTCGGTGTAACGCAGGAATTCGTAGCCATTGCGCAATTCGGCAATTACCGCCGGCGGCAGGTAGCCCTGGCCCTCCAGGGTGCCGAGCACCTTGAGCAACGGGCGCTGTTGCAGGCTCAGGTCACGACCGCCGTGGATCAACTGGAAGGCCTGGGCGATGAATTCCACTTCGCGGATACCGCCCGCGCCCAGCTTGATATTGTCGGCCATGCCTTTGCGCCGCACTTCCTGCTGGATCAACTGCTTCATGGTGCGCAGCGCTTCGATGGCGGAAAAATCGAGATAGCGGCGGTAGACAAACGGTCGCAGCATATCCAGCAATTGCGCACCCGCCACCTGATCGCCTGCAACGACGCGCGCCTTGATCATGGCGTAGCGTTCCCAATCGCGGCCTTGGTCCTGGTAGTACTGCTCCAGCGCATTGAAGCTGAGCACCAGCGCACCGGCCGACCCATAGGGGCGCAGGCGCATGTCGACGCGGAACACGAAGCCGTCGACGGTCATCGGGTCGAGGGCCTTGATCAGTTTTTGACCAAGACGAATGAAAAACTCCTGGTTATCCAGGGACCGTTTGACGCCGACCGTTTCACCACCCTCGGGGTAGGCGAAGATCAGGTCGATATCCGACGACAGGTTCAGTTCCACCGCACCAAGCTTGCCCATGCCAAGGATCACCATGTGCTGCGATTCGCCACTGCGCCGCCCGGTGGGCGTGCCGAACTGCACGCAGTGGCGCTGGTACAGCCACTGGTAAGCCTGGTCGATGCTGGCATCGGCCATGTCGGAAAGGTCACGGCAGGTTTGCACCAAATCGGCCTGGCGGGTCAGATCGCGCCAGATGATGCGCACCTGCTGGCGCGTACGCTGGCGACGCAGCACGCGGCCCAACTCATCTTCTGTTTCGGCTTGTTGCACGGCACCAGCAATTTGCCCGCACAGTTCGCCAGGCGCGAAACCACGGTCCAGTTCGCCCCAGGCCACCAGTTCGAGCAACATCAAAGGGTCACGAACACTTTGTTCAATGACGAAATCACTGGCCGCGCACACGCGGGCGAAGTCAGCCCACCGTTGCGGCGTCCACGCAGAAAGTCCATGATCGTCGTCCAGCGCGGCCACTGCGTCACGAAATGACTGCTCGGCCCGCTGGGCTTTTGACAAGAGAATGGCCGGCAGTTCGGCGAGTGTTGGAAGGCTCATGGTCTATCCTTGTTCGGCGCGTAATGGGCGTGTAGCTGTGAATGCAAGAACCACGCTCTTATGACGGACTGTCGAACAAAGGTTAGAAATAGCTGAAATTAATTTCATTTTGGCAGCCAACATCAAACATTCACCTTTTCTTGTTCGCAAAAGATCAACAATAACGATTATGCTCACCAGCCAGACCGAGCCATACGCTCAGTCTTGTGTAGTTTTACTACTCGTATATACATTCGAAAGGCTGAAATGGCCGACGATTTGTAGTAAAACTACAGGACGCCGAAGCAACCTTCGGCCATCCAAGAATTTATGTCGTCTGCCCACAAGGCCAGTCGCAAACTTCAGGCAACCGATTCTGGTAGCCTTTCCGCCCTGGAGCAAGCCATGCAAGACCTCGATCCCGTCGAAACCCAGGAATGGCTGGACGCCCTGGAATCGGTTCTCGACAAAGAAGGCGAAGACCGTGCTCACTATCTGATGACCCGTATGGGCGAACTCGCGACCCGCAGCGGCTCGCAACTGCCTTACGCCATCACTACGCCATACCGCAACACCATCCCCGTTACCCACGAAGCACGCATGCCTGGCGACCTGTTCATGGAACGCCGCATTCGCTCGCTGGTACGTTGGAACGCCATGGCGATGGTAATGCGCACGAACTTGAAAGATTCGGACCTGGGCGGTCACATCTCCAGCTTCGCATCCAGCGCAACCCTGTATGATATCGGCTTCAACTACTTCTTCCAGGCCCCGACCGACGAACACGGCGGCGACCTGATCTACTTCCAGGGTCACACCTCGCCAGGCGTCTACGCCCGTGCGTTCATGGAAGGCCGCATCTCCGAAGAACACATGAACAACTTCCGCCAGGAAGTGGACGGTAACGGCCTGTCGTCGTACCCGCACCCATGGCTGATGCCTGATTTCTGGCAGTTCCCGACCGTTTCCATGGGTCTGGGTCCAATTCAAGCGATCTACCAGGCACGTTTCATGAAGTACCTGGAAGCCCGTGGCTTCATCCCTGAAGGCAAGCAGAAAGTCTGGTGCTTCCTGGGCGACGGCGAGTGTGACGAGCCGGAATCCCTGGGTGCCATCTCCCTGGCCGGCCGCGAGAAGCTCGACAACCTGATCTTCGTCATCAACTGCAACCTGCAGCGCCTCGACGGCCCGGTTCGCGGCAACGGCAAGATCATCCAGGAACTCGAAGGTGTGTTCCGCGGGGCTCAGTGGAACGTGACCAAAGTCATCTGGGGCCGTTTCTGGGACCCACTGCTGGCCAAGGACGTCGACGGTATCCTGCAACGTCGCATGGACGAAGTCATCGACGGCGAGTACCAGAACTACAAAGCCAAAGATGGCGCGTTCGTGCGTGAACACTTCTTCAACACGCCTGAACTCAAGGCGATGGTTGCCGACCTGTCCGATGACGAGATCTGGAAACTCAACCGTGGCGGCCACGACCCGTACAAGGTCTACGCGGCGTACCACGAAGCGGTCAACCACAAAGAACAACCGACCGTCATCCTGGCCAAGACCATCAAGGGTTATGGCACCGGTGCCGGCGAAGCGAAGAACACTGCGCACAACACCAAGAAAGTCGATGTCGACAGCCTGAAGTTGTTCCGCGACCGCTTCGACATCCCGGTCAAGGACGAAGAACTGGAGAACCTGCCGTTCTTCAAGCCGGAGCCGAACAGCGCCGAAGCCCGTTACCTGGCCGAGCGCCGCGCCGCACTGGGTGGTTTCGTGCCTCAGCGTCGCGCCAACAGCTTCAGCGTGCCGACTCCGGACCTGAGCACCCTCAAGGCTATCCTCGACGGCTCGGGCGACCGCGAAATTTCCACCACCATGGCCTTCGTACGCATCCTCGCGCAGCTGGTCAAGGACAAGGAAATCGGCCCGCGCATCGTTCCGATCATCCCGGACGAAGCCCGTACCTTCGGTATGGAAGGTATGTTCCGTCAGTTGGGCATCTACTCCTCCGTTGGCCAGCTCTACGAGCCAGTCGATAAAGACCAGGTGATGTTCTACAAGGAAGACAAGAAGGGCCAGATCCTCGAAGAAGGCATCAACGAAGCGGGCGCCATGAGCTCCTTCATCGCTGCCGGTACTTCGTACTCCAGCCACAACCAGCCGATGCTGCCGTTCTACATCTTCTACTCGATGTTCGGCTTCCAGCGCATTGGCGACCTGGCGTGGGCAGCAGGCGACAGCCGTACCCGTGGCTTCCTGATCGGCGGCACCGCCGGTCGTACCACGCTGAACGGCGAAGGCCTGCAACACGAAGACGGTCACAGCCACATCCTGGCTGCCACCATCCCGAACTGCCGCACCTTTGATCCAACCTACGGCTATGAGCTGGCGGTGATCATCCAGGACGGCATGAAGAAGATGACCGAAGAGCAGCAGGACGTTTTCTACTACATCACCGTGATGAACGAGTCCTACCAGCAGCCAGCCATGCCGGCCGGTGTCGAGGAAGGCATCATCAAGGGCATGTACCTGCTCGAAGAAGACACCAAGGAAGCGGCGCACCACGTACAGCTGATGGGCTCCGGCACCATCCTGCGCGAAGTGCGTGAAGCGGCGAAGATCCTGCGTGACGAGTTCAATGTCGGCGCCGACGTGTGGAGCGTGACCAGCTTCAACGAACTGCGTCGCGATGGCCTGGCCGTAGAGCGTCACAACCGCCTGCACCCTGGCCAGAAGCCACAGCGCACCTTCGTTGAAGAGTGCCTGACCGGCCGTAAAGGCCCGGTGATCGCTTCGACCGACTACATGAAACTGTTTGCTGAACAAATTCGCCAGTGGGTCCCGTCCAAGGAATTCAAAGTCCTGGGCACCGACGGTTTCGGTCGCAGTGACAGCCGCAAGAAGCTGCGTCACTTCTTCGAAGTCGACCGTCACTTCGTGGTGTTGGCAGCCCTGGAAGCCTTGGCTGACCGTGGTGAAATCGAACCTAAGGTGGTGGCAGACGCTATCGTCAAGTTCGGGATCAACCCGGAAAAACGCAACCCACTGGACTGCTGAGGAGACTTTTTGTGAGCGAACTCATTCGCGTACCTGACATCGGCAGCGGTGAAGGTGAAGTAATCGAGCTGTTTGTGAAGGTCGGCGACACCGTCGAAGCCGACCAGAGCATCCTGACCCTGGAATCGGACAAGGCGAGCATGGAAATTCCTGCTCCCAAGGCCGGTGTGGTCAAGAGCCTGAAAGTGAAGCTGGGCGACCGTCTGAAAGAGGGCGACGAACTGCTTGAGCTGGAAATCGAAGGTGCCGCTGATGCGGCTCCTGCAGCGGCTCCTGCTGCTGCAGCTGCACCCGCGCCTGCTGCTGAAAAGCCTGCCGCTGCTGCCGAGGCCCCTGCGGCCCCGGCTACTGCACCTGCCGCCGCCAGCGTCCAGGACATTCATGTCCCGGACATCGGTTCATCGGGCAAGGCCAAGATCATCGAACTGCTGGTCAAGGTGGGCGACACCGTCGAAGCCGACCAGTCGCTGATCACCCTGGAGTCCGATAAGGCCTCCATGGAAATCCCTTCGCCGGCTGCCGGCGTGGTGGAAAGCATTGCAGTCAAGCTGGAAGACGAAGTCGGCACTGGTGACTTCATCCTCAAGCTGAAAGTACAAGGTGCTGCACCGGCAGCCGCGCCAGCCCCGGCGGCTGCTCCTGCTGCCAAGGCTGAAGCTGCACCGGCTGCCGCTGCACCTGCACCTGCACCTGCACCTGCACCTGCTGCTAAAACCGAGGCCGCTCCGGCCGCTCCTGCACCGAGCGGTGCCAAGGTTCACGCCGGTCCTGCCGTGCGTCAGTTGGCCCGTGAGTTCGGCGTTGAGCTGAACGCTGTATCGGCCACCGGTCCTCACGGTCGCGTGCTGAAGGAAGATGTGCAGGTCTACGTCAAGGCCATGATGCAGAAAGCCAAGGAAGCTCCGGCTGCTGGCGGCGCTACCGGTGGTTCGGGTATTCCGCCGATCCGCACCGTGGACTTCAGCCGCTTCGGCGAAATCGAAGAAGTGCCGATGACCCGCCTGATGCAAATCGGCGCGGCCGGTCTGCACGCGAGCTGGTTGAACATCCCGCACGTGACCCAGTTCGACCAGGCTGACATCACCGACCTGGAAGCTTTCCGCGTTGCGCAGAAAGCCGTGGCCGAAAAGGCCGGCGTGAAACTGACCGTGCTGCCGCTGCTGCTCAAGGCGTGCGCGCACCTGCTCAAGGAGCTGCCGGACTTCAACGCCTCGCTGGCGCCAAGTGGCAAGGCGATCATCCGTAAGAAGTACGTGCACATCGGTTTCGCGGTCGACACCCCGGATGGCCTGCTGGTACCGGTCATCAAGAATGTCGATCAGAAGAGCTTGCTGCAACTCGCTGCCGAAGCCGCTGCACTGGCTGCAAAGGCCCGCGACAAGAAGCTCACCCCGGACGACATGCAGGGCGCCTGCTTCACCATCTCCAGCCTCGGTCACATTGGCGGCACTGGCTTCACGCCAATCGTCAACGCGCCGGAAGTGGCGATCCTGGGCGTGTCCAAGGCGACCATCCAGCCTGTCTGGGACGGTAAAGCGTTCCAGCCGAAGCTGATGCTGCCACTGTCGCTGTCCTACGATCACCGCGTGATCAACGGCGCCGCTGCGGCTCGCTTCACCCAGCGTCTGAGCCAGTTGCTGAACGACATCCGCACCATCCTGCTGTAAGCGCGGACAGGCCTCCCGTTCACCCGGGAGGCCTGGTTGCACCGATTTTCGAGCGCCACGCTCGTACCTCAACCCCGCCACTTGGCGGGGCTTTTTTTGCCCGTTTATTGAACAAATGCGAACAGGTTTGTACACCTTCCATCACCCCGACTGTAGAAATCCCTTTCGAGGCCGATAACACCCTTATAGCACTTAGCCTTCATCCTCTCTTGTCAGCCTGCGCCGCATGATGCAACCTTGCCGCAGGCAACAGAAAAGAGGGCGTGAGCCCGGCGCCGTGCGCGTAATTTCAAGTGAGTTCCCCCCATGAAAAGCCAACCCGATGTCGCCCGTATGGCGGCCGAGGTAGTGACGCAGTTACCGGTGCCTTCGCGCCTCGGCATGCTGCGTTTCGAGCGGCTTAATGAGGCAAGCTGGGCCCTCCTTTACCTCGACCCCAATTGCGAACGCCAATTCGGCCTTCCGGCGGTCGAGTTATGTGCCTTGATCGGCACGCCCTACGCCAGCCTGATGGAGCCCCAGGTGCGCTATCAGCTGCACGACACTATCCAGCAGCAACTGACCCAGAGTCCTCATTACCTGGTGCGCTACACCCTGCACACCAGCGACGGGCCGCTGAGCCTGCTGGAAATGGGCGAAGCCTATAAACAACACAATCGCCACCTGCTGCGCGGCTACCTGATGGTGGTCGACGGCCTGTTCAGTGAAATCCCCACTGCCGCGCCCACGGCCGACCTGGAGAACCAGAACAGCCGCCTGCAGATCGCCCTGGAGCTCAACCAGCGCGCCCAGCAGGAACAGTTGCAGCATCTGGAGCGGGTGCGGGCCCAGCAGGAGTTGATCCTGTTGCTGGCCCGCCAGCGCTACACCACCAACAATTCGCTGCAAGAAGCCGCCGAGCTGATCACTCGCAGTGCCTGTGACATCTACCAGATCGACTGCGCCAGCATCTGGAACCTCGAAGGCCAGCGCCTGGTGCCGATTTCGGCCTACCACCGCGCCGACGGCCAGCACCATCTGCCTGAATCCATCGATGCAAGCCTCTTTCCGGACTACCTGGAAGCCTTGCACAGCAGCCGCGCGATTGACGCCACCAACGCGATGCGCGATCCGCGCACCCGTGAAATGGCCGACAACCTGCGCGCCAAGGATATCCATGCCATGCTTGACGCGAGCATTCGCGTCGATGGCCAGGTTGTCGGCGTGCTGTGCCTGGAGCAAAGCGGCAGCACCCGGGCCTGGCAGGCCGATGAAATTGCCTTTGCCGGCGAGCTGGCCGATCAGTTTGCGCAGGTCATCAACAACCATAACCGTCGCACGGCCACCAGCGCCCTGCACCTGTTCCAGCGTGCCGTGGAACAAAGCGCCAACGCCTTTTTGCTGGTCAATTGCGAAGGGGTGGTCGAGTACGTCAACCCGAGCTTTACCGCGATCACCCAATACAGCGCCGAAGAAGTTCACGGCCATCGCCTGGCCCAGTTGCCGGCGCTGGAAAACCTCAGTGAGTTGCTGTTCGACGCACCGTCGAGCCTGGCCAAAAGCAACAGCTGGCAGGGTGAATTCAAGAGCCGCCGCAAGAACCTCGAACCTTACTGGGGCCAGCTGTCGATTTCCAAAGTGTATGGCGACAACCGCGAGCTGACCCACTACATCGGCATCTACGAAGACATCACCCAGACCAAGCTGGCCCAGCAGCGCATCGAGCGTTT
This sequence comes from Pseudomonas sp. HN11, assembly GCF_021390155.1. Lineage (NCBI taxonomy): Bacteria > Pseudomonadati > Pseudomonadota > Gammaproteobacteria > Pseudomonadales > Pseudomonadaceae > Pseudomonas > Pseudomonas sp. HN11. The sequence continues at coordinate 487,192 of NZ_CP089985.1, read as the reverse complement.
GGCGTACACCGACAACCTGACCAACCTGGGCAACCGTCCGGCGTTCATCCGCAACCTCGACGAACGCTTCGCCCGCGACAGCGACAGCCCGATCAGCCTGCTGCTGGTGGACATCGACAACTTCAAACGGATCAATGACAGCCTTGGCCACCAGACCGGCGATAAACTGCTGATCAGCCTGGCGCGGCGTTTGCGCAACAGCTTGAGTACCGGCGGCAGCCTGGCGCGGTTTGCCAGTAACGAATTCGCGGTGCTGCTCGATGACACCGACCTGGAAAGCGGCCAGCAGGTTGCCAGCCAGTTGCTGGCGACCCTCGACAAGCCGATGTTCGTCGATAACCAACTGATCAGCGTCACCGGCTCCGTGGGCCTGGCCTGTGCGCCGCTGCATGGCCGAGACCCGCAGACCCTTATGCGCAACGCCGGCCTCGCGTTGCATAAAGCCAAGGCTAACGGCAAGCATCAGGTCCAAGTGTTTACCGAAGCGCTGAACGCCGAGGCCAGCTACAAGCTGTTCGTGGAGAACAATCTGCGCCGCGCCCTCACCCAGAACGAGTTGGACGTGTTTTACCAGCCCAAGCTGTGCCTGCGCAGCGGCCGTCTGCTGGGCATGGAAGCACTGCTGCGCTGGAATCATCCGGAAAAGGGCATGATTCGCCCCGACCAATTCATCAGCGTGGCGGAAGAAACCGGCCTGATCATCCCCATCGGTAAATGGATCGCCCGCCAGGCCTGCCGCATGAGCAAGCAACTGAGCGCCAGCGGCATGGGCAATTTGCAGGTGGCAATCAACCTGTCACCCAAGCAGTTTTCCGACCCAGACCTGGTGGCCTCGATTGCCACCATCCTCAAGGAAGAACAGCTGCCGGCCAACCTGCTGGAGCTTGAGTTGACGGAGGGCTTGCTGCTGGAAGCGACCGAAGACACGCGTCTGCAACTTGATCAATTGAAAAGCTTTGGCCTGACCCTGGCCATGGACGACTTCGGCACTGGTTACTCTTCGCTGAGCTATTTGAAAAAATTCCCCATCGATATCATCAAGATCGATCGCAGCTTTATCCACGAAATCCCGGATAACCAGGACGACATGGAAATCACCTCGGCAGTGATCGCCATGGCCCACAACCTCAAGCTCAAGGTGGTGGCCGAAGGCATTGAGACTGCCGAGCAGCTCGCGTTCCTGCGCCGCCACCGCTGTGATGTGGGCCAGGGTTACCTGTTCGACCGGCCGATCCCCGGTGCAGAGCTGCTGGCGATGCTCAAACGCTACCCGCGCGGGCCAATCGCCTGACAGCGCTGTAACACTCGGGCACACTGGCTGTCTGAATTCTTACCCAACTCAATCTGACTGAGAGGACTGATCATGGTCTTGCGCTCGGAAATTCTGGTGAACAAAAACGTGCTGCCTACTCAAGAACAAGCTCTGCCTGGCCGTGAAACCCCGATGGCGCTGCCAGAGACTCACTTCGTCAACGGCAACCCGCTGCTCGGCCCGTTCCTCGATGACGTGGGTTTTGCGATCTTCGGCCTGGGCTGCTTCTGGGGCGCCGAGCGCAAGTTCTGGCAGCGCGATGGCGTGGTCAGCACCGTGGTCGGTTATGCCGGTGGCTACACGCCGAACCCGACCTATGAAGAAGTCTGCTCCGGCCTGACCGGCCACAGTGAAGTGGTACTGGTGGTGTATGACCAGGCCAAGGTGAAATACGAAGACCTGCTGAAGATGTTCTGGGAACTGCACAACCCGACCCAGGGCATGCGCCAGGGTAACGACATCGGCAGCCAGTACCGCTCGGTGATCTACGCGACTACCCCAGAGCAATTGGCGGCAGCGCAGGCGAGCGCCGAGGCTTATCAGGGTGAGCTGACCAAGGCTGGCCTGGGTGCGATTACTACGGAAATCGAAGAAGCGCCAACGGTGTATTTTGCCGAGGCGTATCACCAGCAATACCTGGCTAAGAATCCGCAGGGCTATTGCGGGATTGGCGGGACGGGCGTGAGCTGCCCGATCTGAAGATCAAAGCTGCAAGTGCCGAGGTTCTGCTTTTACTTGCAACTTGCAGCTTGAAACTCATAGCTACTCAGCTATGAGCCAATCCATCTGCCAGCCACCCTGGGTCTGGCCAAGCTGCCTGGACAGCCATGGCAGCAGCTCGCGCAACTCCTCCTCCAAGCCCCACGGCGGGTTGGCGATCGCCAGGCCCGAGCCGGTCAGGGTGTTGGGTGTGTCCAGCGGATGCACCAGCAATTCCACACGCAGCAACTTCGGCGCACCGGTGCCGGCCAGGTCCTGGTAGAAACGGCGCAACATGCGCTGGTCTTTCACCGGGTACCAAATGGCGGCGACGGTCTGGCGCATGCGGCCCACCGCCTCTTTGAGAGATGCCGCACAGCGCTGCATTTCGTCGAGCTTTTCGAACGGCGGGTCGATCAGCATCAGCGCCCGCTTTTCTGGCACCGGCAGCAGGGCACGCGGCACATGCCAGCCTTCGCCCAGATGCACTTTGACGCGACGATCGCCCTTCATGTTGTCCTTGAGCAACACGCCGTCTTCCGGGTGCTTTTCATTGAGCAACACGCGGTCCTGGGGGCGAGTGAGTCGTCGCGCCAGTTCCGGCGAACCCGGGTAGTAGCGCAACTCGCCATCCGGGTTCATCTCATGCAGTACGCGCATGTAATCGGCGGTCAGCGCTGGCAGGTCGCTCGCGCCCCACAGGCGCGCAATGCCTTCCAGGTATTCACCCGTGCGGTTGGCCTGGTCACCTTGCAGGTCGTACAGACCGATGCCGGCGTGGGTGTCGAGGTAGGCGAACGGCTGCTCCTTGCGCGACATCAGGGCGATGAGGCGGGTCAAGGTCAGATGTTTGAAGACATCGGCGTGATTGCCGGCGTGAAAGGCGTGACGATAATTCATGGTTGCTCCTGCGCAGGGGGCGAAGTTTACCTTTTACGCGGGCGTTGGTGCAGTGCGGTGTGCCGGGCGGTGCTTGAGTCGAAAAGGCGCGCTGGCTTCAACTCAGCTCTGAAGCCAGGTAGTCCGCCAAAGCCTGATGGCTGACATCGTGGCCGCGCGCAAAGTAGGCGACCTTGTACCGCAAAGTCGTAGGCATGAACGCGGTGCAGAGGTCGGGGCGTTGCTCTTCGAGCCATTGCAGGAGGTTATCGATCAGGGTTTGCGGCGACTGCTCGGCCAGATGTTGTAGCAACGGCGCAGGTACTTGCCACCATGGGCTAGCTTTGGCGGCAGCGACCGGACCAGTGGTTACGGTCAGCGACTGGCCATTGATCAAGTACCGCTGGAACACCGGCAATACCTCATCGCCCGACCGCTGAAGGATTGGCAGGAATTGAGCACCATCCCAGAACCGCAAGAACACTTCCTGGCCTTCGGGCAGGTACACCTTGGTCAGGCCTTGCAGGTGTGCAATCACGGTTTCCAGTGACTGGGAAGATATGGCCAACCAGCCCCAATCCGTAGCGTCCGTGGAAGCGGCCCACTCCAGGAACTGGCTGCCCGGCTCGACGATGCCCACATAGGGCATTACCTCATCCCATGCCGCATAGGCTGTACCGGCCCAAACGGGTTGCGGCGGGGCTCCGGCGGAGAGCGCCCGCCAAGCGTCAAGGGGCTTGGCGTCGCTGGCTGCGCCCAGCACTGCAAACATCTGTTCACCAGGAAGCAGAGGTTGATGCATCTTCGTAAATCCCTTTAAAAGTCAGATGGGGCCGCACTGGCCATTCTTGCAACGCTCGCACTCTTCGCAAAACGGCGCACTGCGCTTCAGGCTGGCCACTTGCACCCGGCTCAGTGGAGCGGGAATCACCGCCAGCAGTGTTTCCTTCAAGCCAGGCCTTAACGGCGCCACATTAGCAGCGGGCGCACCGCCAAGCTGGATCGGCACACTGCTGAAAATCCCGCCCGCAGACAGCGTGATCGACTGCCCACCCGCCTGAATCGCGACGGTCGCGCCCGCGTCGATGACAATGGTTTGTCCCGCCCCCATCTGAATGGCCCGTCCAGCATGCGTTTGCTGCGAACCGCCGATCACCAGGTGATCATCCTGCTTGAGCTCCGTCAGACGATTACCGTGGGTGATGCGCTGCTCCTCGCCTTGCAGTTCCTGATGCGACTCACCGCCCACTTTTACCCGAAGATCATGCAACACATGCTGCGTCCAATCCCGCTGGGCGCGCAGGTAGATTTCCTCGGCGCCCTTGCGGTCCTCGATGCGCAGCTCGTTGTAGCCCCCACCACCGGGGCTGCTCTGGCTGCGGAAGATGCTGCGGGTCTTGTCTGCCGGCAGATCGAGAGGCACCTGGGTTGCAGCATTGGGGAGGCAGCCCATGATCAACGGCATATCCATGTCGCCATTGGCGAAGCCCACCAGCACTTCCATGCCGACTCGAGGAATCAATACCGAACCATAACGATCATGGGCCCAGGCGCTGGCGACCCGCAGCCAGCAGCTGGAATGATCGTTATGTTCCCCGACACGATCCCACGCCAGTTGCACCTTGACCCGGCCGTATTCGTCACAATGGATTTCGCTGTCGACGGGGCCGGTCACCACCGCGTTCTGATAGCCAGCAACGATCGGACGAGGCTGCTCAGGCATTGGCGGACGGAAGATCACATCCCACGGCGTGGCGGAAAATTCGTTGCGATAGCCCTGACGGAAATCACCGCCCACCACCTCGGTGACGGACTCCTCCAACGCCTGCGGCTGCTTGCCCTCATGGGTCACTTGCGTCACCAGCCATAGGTCATTCCAGTCCTCGCGTGGATGGCCGGCCAGCGTGAAGAACCGACCGCTGGCTAAAGAAGGCTCATCACTGCTGCCACGGGCGACGCGATAGTCACTGCGATGACGCTCCAGGCCACGCTGTGCGAGATATTTGCCATGAGCTCGGTCGGTAAAGCGGCCGGGGTAAACCTGCGTTTCAAGCCGTGGTAGCCGCTCGCCAGACACCGCGCTTTCCAGCGCCAGGCTTGGTTTGCGAAAGTCATAATCGCGGAGGTTTACTGCCGTGGTACGAGCTTGCACCTGCACCCCAAACCGTTTGATCACTGGGGTGTCCGCCACCATCCCGGAACCAGCGGTGTATGGCGTGGACCGATCTGCCTGGGCAAATACGGCCTGGTCGTCGCCGAACACCAGTAAATGACCACCAGCCGAATGCTGAAAGTGATAGTGAATACCCAACTCAGCACAAAGTCGCTGAATGAAAGCCAGGTCAGTTTCGCCAAACTGCACGCAGTACTCACGCGCGGGGTAGGTGCCGCTGAGACGAAAGTCGAAACGGTCGCTCTGGATCCCCTGCCCTTCCAGCACCTGCGCAACTATCTGCGGCACCGTCTTGTGCTGGAAAATACGTTGATGACTGCTGTGGGCCAAATAGGCAAGCTGCGGCATAAGCGTCATCTGATAACGCGTCAGGCGCCGCCCGGAGTCACCTTGCGCGACCCGGCAAACAAAACCATGAATACCCCGCCCCTGCTCATCGAAACCGAGGTACACCTGGCGGTGCAGCAAGCTCTCAAGGTCCAGATCAGGCTGTTCGCTGACCAGCTCGAGGTCAAATCGGTAGGGCTGACTGATGGATTCAATACCCACGAACTCAAACACCTTGAGTTCACTGGGTTCCCCATCAAGGGTCAGGGTAAAGGCATTTTGATTGGCAGGAGCGAACATCCGGTGTTTCTCTGCAAGGTGTGGACTGCCGATTCTGCATCACTGTTTTGCCTTGCTGAGCACGCCCTAAACAAATCAGTAAATCCCTACACTGACACGTCTGAATCTTCTTCCGATCAGCGTAATTCAAACGCAAAAAAAGGCCCGTCATCCGTAGGACGCGGGCCTTTTTTTTCAGTTCGCAGGGCACTAAGTGCCCGACGAATTACTTGTTGAGGTTGTAGTCTTTTTCCGCAGCATCAAAGCGCTCAACCATACCCGCAGTCGGTGCGCCCATTTTGCTCACGAAGTAGATCGCCAAACTGGCGAAGATAAAGCCTGGGATGATTTCGTACAGACCCAGCAATTCGAACTGCTTCCACACAATCACGGTGATTGCGCCGACCAGGATGCCGGCCAGTGCGCCATTGCGGGTCATGCCTTTCCAGATCACCGAGATCAGCACCACGGGACCGAATGCGGCACCGAAGCCGGCCCAGGCATAGCTCACCAGGCCAAGCACGCGGTTTTCCGGGTTGGCGGCCATGGCGATGGCAATCAGTGCAACCAGCAGCACCATCAGGCGACCGACCCATACCAGCTCAACCTGGGAAGCGTTTTTGCGCAGGAAGGTCTTGTAGAAGTCTTCGGTCAAGGCGCTGGAGCACACCAGCAGTTGGCAGCTCAAGGTACTCATCACGGCCGCCAGGATGGCCGACAGCAGTACACCGGCAATCCATGGATTGAACAGCAACTTGGCCAGCTCAATAAATACGCGTTCGTGGTTTTCAGTTACGGGACCTGCAACTTCCGGATGCGCCGAGAAGTAGGCAATACCGAAGAAGCCCACTGCCACGGTGCCACCCAGGCACAGGATCATCCAGGTCATGGAGATGCGACGTGCCTTGGCAATCGACTTCACCGAATCCGCCGCCATGAAACGCGCCAGGATGTGCGGCTGGCCGAAGTAACCCAGGCCCCAGCCCATCAGCGAGATGATACCGATGAAGGTGGTGTTTTTCAGCATGTTGAAGTTGTCAGGGTTCTTGGCTTCGATGGCCAGGAACGTGGTGTCGACGCCACCGGTGGCCAGCAGCACGATGATCGGTGTGAGGATCAGCGCGAAAATCATCAGCGTGGCTTGTACGGTATCGGTCCAGCTCACGGCCAGGAAACCACCGACGAAGGTGTAGGCGATGGTCGCTGCAGCACCGGCCCACAGGGCGGTTTCGTAGGACATGCCAAAGGTGCTTTCAAACAGGCGGGCACCGGCCACGATGCCGGAAGCGCAGTAAATGGTGAAGAACACCAGGATCACCACGGCAGAGATGATCCGCAGCAGGCCGCTTTTATCTTCGAAACGGCTGGAGAAGTAATCCGGCAAGGTCAGGGCGTCACCGTTGTGCTCGGTCTGGACCCGCAGGCGACCGGCGACGAACAGCCAGTTGAGGTAAGCGCCGACGATCAGGCCAATGGCGATCCAGCTTTCGGACAAGCCAGACATGTAGATCGCGCCCGGCAGGCCCATCAACAACCAGCCGCTCATATCGGAAGCGCCGGCCGACAAGGCAGTCACCACGCTACCGAGGCTGCGACCGCCCAGGATGTAATCGGAAAGGTTGTTGGTGGAGCGATAGGCCATGAAGCCGATCAGCACCATTGCTGCGATGTAGATCACGAACGTGATCAGGGTTGGATTGCTAACGCTCATATGAGTGACGCCCTGGCTTTGTTTTTATGTAGCAGCGGTCTGTCAGACGGCCACCTATCTAAAAGTAGGTAGACGTAACTGCGTGCCGCGCATTTATGACTGACGTTTCCCCAGGAAAGCCGTCAGCCGATGAACCGACCCGTCGGAGTGGTTGCACCTTGGGCGCGAATGCTATTCAACAAAGCAAATAAGGTGCAACCAGTTTCGTGAGAATAAGTTGCACCTGGATGTGTTTTGCGGGGAACACCCTGTTTTTGCTCCTTTTCGGAGCAAGAACAACCGATTTCAGAAGCAAACGCACCAAGGCGGAGCGTAATTCATCGGCAGTGTATTTTTTCCCGATCACGATCAAAAATTTCCTGAATAAAAAGGGTTGCACCCGGTTGCACCTCCGCATGCGCAAAGCTAATCTTGCCGCCAGCTGATGCCACTCGGTAGTGGCACCCATGAGGATAAGAAAATGGCTACGACCACCCTTGGGGTCAAACTCGACGACCCGACCCGCGAGCGCCTGAAGGCTGCCGCGAGCTCCATTGATCGCACGCCGCACTGGTTGATCAAGCAGGCGATTTTCAATTACCTGGAGAAGCTGGAGGGTGGTGCAACCCTGACCGAACTCAATGGTTCGAGCAGCAAAGACGCCGACGATGCAGGCGAGGTCCAGACCGACCACGTCCACCAGTGCTTCCTCGAGTTCGCCGAGAGCATCCTGCCGCAATCCGTATTACGCGCCTCGATCACCGCCGCTTACCGCCGCCCTGAGCCGGAAGTGGTGCCGATGCTGATCGAACAGGCTCGCCTGCCGGCCCCGATGGCCGAAGCCACCAATAAGCTGGCCGCCTCGATCGCTGAAAAACTGCGTAACCAGAAGAGTGCTGGCGGCCGTGCCGGTATTGTTCAGGGCCTGCTGCAGGAATTCTCTCTGTCGTCCCAGGAAGGCGTGGCGCTGATGTGCCTGGCCGAAGCGCTGTTGCGTATCCCGGACAAGGGCACCCGCGACGCCCTGATCCGCGACAAGATCAGTACCGGCAACTGGCAGCCGCACCTGGGCAACAGCCCGTCGCTGTTCGTCAATGCCGCGACCTGGGGCCTGCTGCTGACCGGCAAACTGGTCGCCACCCACAATGAAGCGGGCCTCACCTCGTCCCTGAGCCGCATCATCGGCAAGAGCGGCGAGCCGATGATCCGCAAGGGCGTCGACATGGCCATGCGCCTGATGGGCGAGCAGTTCGTCACCGGCGAAACCATTGCCGAGGCCCTGGCCAACGCGAGCAAGTTCGAAGCCAAGGGCTTCCGCTACTCCTACGACATGCTGGGTGAAGCCGCGCTGACTGAACACGACGCGCAGAAGTACCTGGCCTCGTATGAACAAGCCATCCATTCGATCGGCAAAGCGTCCCACGGCCGTGGGATTTATGAAGGCCCGGGCATTTCTATCAAGCTGTCGGCCTTGCACCCGCGCTATAGCCGCGCGCAATACGAGCGCGTGATGGACGAGCTGTATCCGCGCCTGCTGTCCCTGACCCTGCTGGCCAAGCAATACGACATTGGCCTGAACATCGACGCCGAAGAAGCCGACCGCCTGGAGCTGTCGCTGGATCTGCTCGAGCGCCTGTGCTTCGAGCCGCAACTGACCGGCTGGAACGGCATCGGTTTCGTGATCCAGGCTTACCAGAAGCGTTGCCCGTATGTGATCGACTACGTCATCGACCTGGCGCGCCGCAGCCGCCATCGCCTGATGATCCGCCTGGTGAAAGGCGCGTACTGGGACAGCGAGATCAAACGCGCCCAGGTCGAAGGCCTGGAAGGCTATCCGGTCTACACCCGCAAGGTGTACACCGACGTTTCCTACATTGCCTGCGCACGCAAACTGCTGTCGGTACCGGAAGTCATTTACCCGCAGTTCGCAACGCACAACGCCCACACGCTGTCGGCCATCTACCATATTGCCGGTCAGAACTATTACCCTGGCCAGTACGAGTTCCAATGCCTGCACGGCATGGGTGAACCACTGTACGAGCAAGTTGTAGGTAAGGTTTCCGATGGCAAGCTGAACCGTCCATGCCGCGTGTACGCACCGGTCGGCACCCACGAAACGCTGCTGGCTTACCTGGTACGTCGCCTGCTGGAAAACGGCGCGAACACCTCGTTCGTCAACCGCATCGCCGACCAGTCCATCTCCATTCAGGAACTGGTGGCCGATCCAGTGGCCAGCATCGAGCAAATGGCCACGCTGGAAGGCGGTTTTGGTCTGCCGCACCCACGCATTCCATTGCCGCGTGACCTGTACGGCAGCGACCGCGCCAACTCGGCCGGTATCGACCTGGCCAACGAACACCGCTTGGCGTCGCTGTCCTGCGCCTTGCTGGCCACCGCTCACAACAACTGGAAAGCCGCGCCGATGCTCGGTTGCGTCTCCAGTGAGCAAACGGCAGTGCCGGTGCTGAACCCGTCCGACCTGCGTGATGTGGTCGGCCATGTGCAAGAAGCTACCGTCGAAGACGTCGATAACGCCATTCAATGCGCCATCAGCGCCGGCCCGATCTGGCAGGCCACCCCGCCCGCCGAACGCGCCGCGATCCTGGAGCGAGCCGCCGACCTGATGGAAGGCGAGATCCAGCCGCTGATGGGCCTGCTGGCCCGCGAAGCCGGCAAGACCTTCGCCAACGCCATCGCCGAAGTGCGTGAAGCCGTGGACTTCCTGCGCTACTACGCGGTGCAGGCGCGCAATGACTTCACCAATGACGCCCACCGCCCATTGGGCCCGGTCGTCTGCATCAGCCCGTGGAACTTCCCGCTGGCGATCTTCAGCGGTCAAGTCGCTGCCGCACTGGCCGCCGGTAACCCGGTATTGGCCAAGCCGGCCGAACAAACCCCGCTGGTCGCCGCGCAAGCCGTGCGCATCCTGCTGGAAGCTGGCATTCCGGAAGGCGTGCTGCAACTGCTGCCGGGCCAGGGCGAAACCGTCGGTGCGCGCCTGGTGGGTGATGATCGCGTCAAAGGCGTGATGTTCACCGGCTCCACCGAAGTGGCGCGCCTACTGCAACGCAATGTCGCCGGCCGCCTGGATGCCCAGGGCCGTCCGATCCCGCTGATCGCCGAAACCGGTGGCCAGAACGCGATGATCGTCGACTCCTCGGCGCTGACCGAACAAGTGGTCATCGACGTAGTGTCCTCGGCCTTCGACAGTGCCGGCCAACGCTGCTCGGCCCTGCGTGTACTGTGCCTGCAGGAAGATTCGGCAGACCGCGTCATCGAAATGCTCAAGGGCGCCATGGCGGAATGCCGTCTGGGCAACCCTGAGCGCCTGTCCGTCGACATCGGCCCGGTAATCGATGCCGAAGCCAAGGCCGGTATCGAGAAACACATCCAGGCCATGCGCGACAAGGGCCGCAACGTGTACCAGGTCGCGATTGCCGATGGCGAAGAGATCAAGCGTGGCACCTTCGTGATGCCAACCCTGATCGAACTGGAAAGCTTCGACGAACTGCAACGCGAGATCTTCGGCCCGGTGCTGCACGTGGTGCGCTACAAGCGCAAAGAGATCGACTCGCTCATCGGCCAGATCAACGCCTCCGGCTACGGCCTGACTCTAGGCGTACACACCCGTATCGACGAAACCATCGCCAAGGTGATCGACAACGTCAATGCCGGTAACGTCTATGTGAACCGCAACATCGTGGGTGCTGTGGTCGGCGTGCAACCGTTCGGCGGCGAAGGCCTGTCGGGTACCGGCCCGAAAGCCGGTGGCCCGCTGTACCTTTACCGCCTGCTGTCGACGCGTCCTACGGATGCCATCGAACAATCCTTCGTACGCGGCGACGCACTGGCCGCACCGGACGTGCGCCTGCGCGACGCCATGAGCCAACCGCTGACGGCCCTGAAAGCCTGGGCCGACAGCAACAAGTTCAGCGACCTGAGCGCCCTGTGCAGCCGGTTCGCCGCACAGTCACAAAGCGGTATCACCCGTCAACTGGCTGGCCCGACCGGCGAGCGCAACAGCTACGCCATCCTGCCTCGCGAGCATGTGTTGTGCCTGGCGGAAGTAGAGGGCGACCTGTTGACTCAATTGGCAGCCGTATTGGCCGTCGGCGGTTCGGCGGTATGGCCGGAAACCGAGCTGACTAAGGCCTTGCTCCCACGCCTGCCGAAGGAAATTCAGGCGAAGATCAAGCGCGTGGCTGACTGGACCAAGGACGAGGTGGTGTTCGATGCGGTTCTGCACCATGGTGATTCCGATCAACTGCGTGCGGTGTGCCAGCAAGTGGCGCAACGTGGCGGGGCGATTGTCGGGGTGCATGGTTTGTCCCAAGGCGAGACGGCGATTGCGCTGGAGCGTTTGGTGATTGAGCGGGCGTTGAGTGTTAACACTGCAGCAGCGGGTGGTAATGCGAGCTTGATGACTATCGGCTAAATCGCAATACGATCGGGCACCCGCAACGGGTGCCCGATTTGTTTATCTCCTACGTCCCCACCGACCTGTTAGATCTAACAGCTACCCTGCGACCAACGGGAAGAGTACGTTTCCTACACCTGGATTGATGTTCAGCTGTTTTCAGGCCCCTTCATCACAGGAGAAAGACCATGACTACTCAAAGCAACCAAAGCACACCAAAGGTCACATTCCAGACATCACCCAATGTGGCTACCCAAGAGCAGTACTATCTGAACGCTAAGGTAGGTGAGGTATATCAAAGCGCCAGTCCAGTAGCCGAGCCGGCTTTAATCATCTCAAAGAAATGGACGCACACCGCCGCTGGTGACGTCTTAATCGAGCTTGGCCTCCAGGCGCTCTAGCGCCACCCAGAAGGAGCCAGACACGAATTTTCATGGCTCCTTATTACCTCCCCATCACCCAAATCAATCTTGCTATCCAGCTTCTATTCGCGCACTTAGACTCAGGCCAATTCCTCCAAAGGTAAGCCGCCATGTCCGAGACGCTGCTCAGTTCCCGCAATCTGGCTTTCGAGCTGTACGAAGTCCTCGATGCCGAGGGCCTGACCCAGCGTGAGCGGTTTGCCGAGCACAATCGCGAAACCTTCGATGCGGCCATCAGTACCGCACGCAGTATTGCGGAAAAATACTTCGCGCCCCACAACCGCAAGAACGACGAGAACGAACCGCGTTACGAAGATGGCAAGGCGATACTGATTCCGGAGGTAAAACCGGCGGTGGACGCGTTTCTCGAAGCCGGCTTCCTCAACGCGGCGCGCAGTTTCGAAGCGGGAGGCATGCAGCTGCCGACCCTGCTGTCACAAGCCTGTTTCGCGCACTTCCAGTCGGCGAACGCCGCCTCTACCTCCTACCCGTTCCTGACCATGGGCGCCGCCAACCTGATCGAAAGCTTCGGCTCCGACGATCAGAAACAACGCTTCCTGCAGCCAATGATCGACGGTCGTTTCTTCGGCACCATGGCCCTCACCGAACCCCACGCCGGTTCGTCACTGTCGGATATTCGTACCCGCGCAGAGCCTGCCGCTGACGGCACCTATCGACTCAAGGGCAACAAGATCTTCATTTCCGGCGGCGATCACCCGCTGTCGGAAAACATCGTGCACATGGTGCTGGCCAAGCTGCCGGACGCGCCGCCTGGGGTGAAGGGCATTTCGCTGTTTATCGTGCCTAAGTTCCTGGTGAACGACGACGGCAGCCTGGGCGAGCGCAACGATGTGTTGCTGGCGGGACTGTTCCACAAGATGGGCTGGCGCGGCACCACGTCCACCGCGCTGAACTTTGGCGATAACGGGCATTGCGTCGGCTATCTGGTGGGCAAGCCGCACCAGGGTTTGAGCTGCATGTTCCAGATGATGAACGAGGCGCGTATTGGCGTTGGCATGGGTGCGGTAATGCTGGGTTACGCCGGCTACCTCTACTCCCTGGAGTACGCCCGCGAACGCCCGCAAGGTCGCCTGCCCGATAGTAAAGATCCCACTACCGCACCGGTCTCGATCATTCAGCACGCGGATATCAAGCGAATGCTGCTCACCCAAAAATCCTACGTGGAAGGCGCCTTCGACCTCGGCCTCTACGCCGCGCGCCTGTTCGACGACACCACCACCCTGGCCAGCGAAACCGAGCGCAAGCAAGCCCACGAACTGCTGGACCTGCTCACCCCCATCGTCAAATCCTGGCCGTCGGAGTTCTGCCTCAAGGCCAACGAACTGGCGATCCAGATCCTCGGCGGCCATGGCTACACCCGCGAATACCCGGTGGAGCAGTACTACCGTGACAACCGTCTGAACCCGATCCATGAAGGCACTCACGGCATTCAGTCCCTGGATCTGCTCGGGCGCAAGCTGGCACAGAACGGCGGCGCGGGCCTGAAGCAACTCATCAGGCTGATTGCTGAAACCGGCGCCCGTGCGCAGCAATACCTTAGCCTCACCGCGTTAAGGGAACCACTGGAACAGCTGGTCAACCGCCTGCAAACCGTTACCATCGGCCTGCTGACGGATCTCGCCCACGGCAAGGTCAACAGCAGCCTGGCGAACTCGGCGCTGTACCTGAAAGTGTTCGGGCATACGGTGATTGGCTGGCGCTGGCTGGAACAGGCGATTCGCGCCGAAGAAGGCTTGGCCAAGGGCAATACGGCGGACGTGGCCTTCTATAAAGGCAAGCTCCAGGCCGCCCGGTACTTCCTGACCTGGGAAGTACCGAGCTGCCATCATGAACTGGCAATCTTGGAGGCCCGCGATGACACGTGCCTCGGCATGCAAGATGAGTGGTTCTAAGGCGTTCCGATCGCCTTGGCAATCACATCGACCGTGGCGCTGACTTGCTCTTGGTAACGGTCGAGTTCCTGCTGGTGCGCCTGCTGCATTTCGATCTGCTCGGCGCACAGGTTCAGCGCGGCCAGCACCAGCAACTTGTCCCCAATCAGGGTCGGGTACTTTTTCTTGGTGGTGGCCAGTGAGGCCTTGAGCATGGTCACAGCGTGCATCAGGGTTTTATCTTCCCCGGCCGGGGCCTTGATCGAGTAATCCTCTCCGAGAATCGAAACGACCTTTATCCCTTCACTCATGCGCCGACAGGCCCTGCGCTCACACGCTCAACCAGCGCCTGGATACGCGCGGCGGTGGCGCCGTGCTTTTCTTCCTGTTCCATCAGGTTCAGTTGCAGACTGTCGTTCTCATCCTTGGCGCGGGCCAGTTCGGCCTTGAGGGATTCGTTGGTGCCCAGCAGATCCTGGTTCTGCTGTACCAGGTCGCTGACCAGTTGTTCCAATTGGCTGAGGGATGCTTCTAACATTTTGATTTCTCTGGCTTTTTCAAAGGGCGGTGACGATAAAGAAAATTCACCTCGGATGCCAGGGTTATCCCCGGCGCGCAGCCCGATTTTTAAGGGCCGGGCCGCACTTTCGAGCCTTAGTGACTGCATTTACCGGATCTGGTTCCTGAATCGGCCCAACCCCTCGTCAGATGCGACAAAACCGCACACGCCCCTTTAGACTTTAGTCGTACGACCGATAAAAAGGGACACCCCATCTCATGGCCGCACGGATCGCGCTCTCCTCCAGGATTCCCGCATGTCGCTTCGTAATATGAATATCGCTCCGAGGGCCTTCCTCGGCTTCGCGTTTATTGGTGCGCTGATGTTGTTTCTCGGTGTGTTTGCCCTGAACCAGATGAGCAAAATCCGTGGCGCCACCGAAGACATCACCCTGTCCAGCGTGCCGAGCATTCGTGCACTCGATGAATTTACCCAGCTGACCCTGCGCCTGCGCGTACTGTCGTATCGCCTGCTGACCAACCGTGAGCCGGAGGTTCAGCAAAAAACCCTGGAAGCGTTTGAAGTGCGTAATCAGCAGATTCGTACGGCCCAGGGCATCTACGAAAAACTGATCGAGAGCAGCGAAGAGCGCTCGACCTACGATGAATACGTGCGCCTGCTCGGCCAGTACCACCAGATTGAAGAGCGCATGAAGAGCCTGTCTCGCGCCAATCAAGTGGAAGAATTGCGTACCCTGCTCAACACCGAACTGCTGAGCAACTCCGAGCAGGTCAACGCCGTGCTCACGCGCCTGCTGGACATCAACAACAAGATGGCCCTGGCCACCAATCAGGACGCCGAAGACCAATACAACATGGCCTTCAACATGGTGGTGAGCCTTCTGGTGATCGCCACCCTGCTGACCCTGCTGTTCGCCTGGCTGCTGACCCGCAGCATCACCCTGCCCATTTCCCAGGCATTGGAGGCGGCCGAAGAAGTGGCCGACGGCAACCTGACGCGGCCAATCAAGGTCGACGGCAACGACGAAGCCGGGCGCCTGCTGGCCGCCATGGCCAAGATGCAGGACAAACTGCGTGACACCCTGCAACGCATCGCCGGGTCCGCGACGCAGCTGGCGTCTGCTGCCGAGGAACTGAACGCCGTCACCGACGAAAGCGCCCGTGGCCTGACCCAGCAAAACAACGAAATCGAACAAGCCGCCACGGCGGTGAATGAGATGACCAGTGCGGTCGAAGAAGTCGCCCGCAACGCGGTCAGCACCTCCGAAGCTTCGCGCAACGCCACCACTTCCGCCGGTGATGGCCGTGACTTGGTACAGGAAACCGTCAGCGCCATCGAACGCATGAGCGGCGACGTGCAGGCCACGGCCACCCTGATTGGTGACCTGGCCAATGAGTCGCGCGACATCGGTAAAGTGCTGGACGTGATTCGCGGCCTGGCTGACCAGACCAACCTGCTGGCCCTGAACGCCGCGATTGAAGCGGCGCGTGCCGGTGAAGCCGGTCGCGGCTTTGCGGTGGTGGCCGATGAAGTGCGGGCCCTCGCTCATCGCACCCAGCAGTCGACCAGCGAAATCGAGCGGATGATCGGCAGTATCCAGGCCGGCACTGAACATGCGGTGGATTCAATGCGTAACAGCACTGAACGCGCGGAATCGACGCTGAACATCGCCAAAGGCGCGGGGATGTCGCTGGATACCATCAATACGGCGATTGTCGAAATCAACGAACGCAACCTGGTGATCGCCAGCGCGGCGGAAGAGCAGGCCCAGGTGGCACGGGAAGTGGACCGTAACCTGGTGAATATCCGCGATCTGTCGGTGCAATCGGCGACTGGCGCCAGCCAGACCAGTGCCGCGAGCAGTGAGCTGTCGCGCCTGGCGGTGGATTTGAATGGGATGGTCGGGCGCTTCCGCCTCTAACTGACACGCCTCAGTCAAAATGTGGGAGCGGGCTTGCTCGCGAATGCAGTGGTTCAGTCAGCATATCTTTAGCTGATGTGCCGCATTCGCGAGCAAGCCCGCTCTCACATTGGATCTGGATGAATCAGAAAAAGCTTTTTGACAGCACCGCAATTCAACAGGTTAGAATCGCTGGCACGTAGACTGCATGGTCAGTTTGCGCCCCGTCTTGTTTGCTCATGGAGTACTGCCTTTGAATGCGACGACCATCAACAGCCTGTTCTTGATCGGCGCGTTGCTGGTGAGTGCGAGCATTCTGGTGAGTTCTCTTTCGTCGCGCCTGGGCATCCCGATCCTGGTAATTATCCTGGCCGTGGGCATGGTCGCCGGCGTCGATGGCGGCGGCATCATCTTCGATAACTACCCAACCGCTTACCTGGTGGGCAACCTCGCTCTGGCCGTGATCCTGCTCGATGGCGGTTTGCGCACCCGGGTGGCCAGTTTCCGCGTGGCGCTCTGGCCGGCGTTGTCGCTGGCCACGGTGGGGGTGTTGATTACCACCGGCCTCACTGGCATGGCCGCAGCCTGGCTGTTTGACCTCAACATCATCCAAGGCTTGTTGATTGGCGCCATCGTTGGTTCCACGGACGCCGCGGCGGTGTTCTCGTTGCTCGGCGGCAAAGGGCTCAACGAGCGGGTCACCGCCAGCCTGGAAATCGAATCCGGCAGCAACGACCCGATGGCGGTGTTCCTCACTGTCACCTTGATCGACATGCTCGCCAGCGGCCAGACCGGCCTGCACTGGAGCCTGTTGACCCACTTGGTGCGCGAGTTCGGTATCGGCGGCGTGGTCGGCCTGGGCGGCGGCTGGCTGATGCTGCAAATGGTCAACCGCATCAACCTGGCCACCGGTCTGTACCCGATCCTGGTGATCGCCGGCGGCCTGTTCGTGTTCGCCGTGACCAACGCCCTGCACGGCAGCGGCTTCCTCGCCGTGTACCTGTGCGGCCTGGTGATCGGCAACCGCCCGGTGCGCAGCCGTCATGGCATTTTGCATATGCTCGACGGCATGGCCTGGCTCGCGCAGATCGGCATGTTCCTGGTGCTGGGCCTGCTGGTCACACCTCATGATTTGCTGCCGATTGCACTGCCAGCCCTGGGCCTGGCGCTGTGGATGATCCTGTTTGCGCGACCATTGTCGGTGATGGTCGGCCTGCTGCCGTTCAAAGCGTTCCACGGACGCGAAAAGGCCTTTATCGCCTGGGTAGGTTTGCGCGGCGCGGTGCCGATCATTCTGGCGGTGTTCCCACTGATGGCCGGGCTGCCCCATGCGCAGTTGTACTTCAACCTGGCGTTCTTCATCGTGCTAGTGTCGCTGCTGGTGCAGGGCACGAGCCTGCCGTGGGTGGCCAAGCTGCTCAAAGTCACCGTACCGCCGGACCCGGCGCCGATTTCCCGTGCCGCGCTGGAAGTGCACGTCACCAGCGAGTGGGAACTGTTCGTCTACCGCCTGGGCGCAGAGAAATGGTGCATCGGCGCTGCCCTGCGTGAACTGAAAATGCCCGAAGGCACGCGGATTGCCGCGCTGTTCCGGGGCCAGCAACTGCTCCATCCGTCGGGTAGTACGGTGTTGGAAGTCGGCGATTTGCTCTGTGTGATCGGCCATGAACACAACCTTCCGGCCTTGGGCAAGCTGTTCAGCCAGGCGCCGCAACGGGGTCTGGACCTGCGTTTCTTCGGCGACTTCGTGTTGGAAGGCGACGCCCAGCTGGGCGCGGTATCCGCGCTGTACGGCCTGAAGCTGGAAGGCATCGACCCGGACATGCCGCTGAGCAGTTTCATCACCCAGAAAGTCGGCGGCGCCCCCATCGTCGGCGACCAGGTGGAATGGAACAACACCATCTGGACCGTCGCGGTCATGGACGGGAACAAGATCGGCAAAGTGGGCGTCAGATTCCCCGAAGGAAGTCGCCCGGGCCCCGGACTCTTCCTCTAAACTGCGGGGCGACGACGCCCCCGATTCTTCACCTTGCAAGACCGGTCTCTATGCCTACCCTGCGCACGTTCATCGCCACTGCCCTGCTGGGCCTGACCCTTTGTGTCGGCACCGTTCACGCGGCCGACCCGCCCAGCGCCGACGCCATCCAGCAAACCCTGGACAAGCTGCCCGACCGCAAACTGCCCGACGCCGACATGAAGGCGCTGCAGACCGTCCTGCAGCAGACCCTGACGTACCTGGGCAACAAGCAGGATTACGAGCAGCGCCTGGTCGACCTCAAACGCCAGCTGGAAGACGCACCGCGCCAGACCGCCGACAACCAGCGCGAACTGACCCGGCTCAAAGCCACCAAAATCATCCCGGTCGCCCAGCGCTACGCCACCTTGCCAGTGCCGCAGCTGGAACAACTGCTGGTGCAGCGCAGCACCCAGCAAGGCGACCTGCAAAAAGAACTGGCCGATGCCAACAGCCTGTCCATCGCCGCCCAGACCCGCCCCGAACGCGCCCAGACCGAAATCAGCAGCAGCCAGACGCGCATCCTGCAGATCAATTCGATCCTCAAGACCGGCAAGGACAACGGCAAGGCCCTCACCGGCGACCAGCGCAACCAGCTCAACGCCGAACTGGCCGCCCTCAACGCATTGATCCCGCTGCGCCGCCAGGAGCTGGCGGGCAATAGCCAACTGCAAGACCTGGGCAACAGCCAGCACGACCTGATCCAGGAAAAAACCGCACGCCTGGAGCAAGAGATCCAGGACCTGCAAACCCTGATCAACCAGAAGCGCCTGGCTCAGTCCCAGCAGACTGTGACCCAGCAGTCCATCGAAGCGCAAAAGGCCGGCAGCAGCAGCCTGCTCGCCACCGAGAGCGCGGCCAACCTGAAGCTGTCCGACTACCTGCTCAAAAGCACCGACCGCCTCAACGACCTGACCCAGAAGAACCTGAAAACCAAACAGCAACTGGACACCGTGACCCAGAGCGATTCGGCCCTGGACGAGCAGATCAACGTGCTCAAGGGCAGCCTGTTGCTGTCCAAGATCCTCTACAAACAAAAGCAGGCCCTGCCGCGCCTGACCGTAGACCGCGATCTGGCGGACGACATCGCCAACATTCGCCTGTACCAGTTCGAGGTCAACCAGCAGCGCGAACTGATCAGTTCGCCCAGCGCCTATGTGGATAACTTGCTGGCGAATCAGGCGCCGGAGGATGTCACCCCGCAGTTGCGCCGCACCTTGCTCGAATTGGCGATCACCCGCAGCGACTTGCTGGAGCGCCTGAGCCGTGAGCTGAGCGCGCTGCTCAATGAATCCATTACCCTGCAACTGAACCAGAAACAACTGCTCAGTACCGCCACCACCCTGCGCGCGACGCTGGATGAGCAGATGTTCTGGATCCCCAGCAACAAGCCGCTGGACACCGAATGGCTGGAAACCGTACCAGCGCACCTGAGCAAGCAAGTCGCCACCCTGCCCTGGGCTTCCAGCGTCAGCGAACTGTATGACGGTCTGACCCAGCGCCCGCTGCTGTTCCTGCCCCTGCTGCTGTTGATCGGCGCATTGCTGTGGCGTCGTAAAAACCTGTACCAGCGCCTGAACAAGGTGCATCTGGACATCGGCCACTTCAAGCGTGACAGTCAGTGGCACACGCCGCAGGCCATCCTGATCAATATCCTGCTGGCAATGCCGGTGTCCCTGGGCTTGGCGTTGTGCGGCTACGCGCTGCAGATCGACGCCCGTGGGCAAAACGCCAACCTCGGTTCGGCCCTGTTGCAGATCGCCCAGGCCTGGCTGGTGTTCTATACCGCTTATCGCATCCTGGCGCCCGGTGGCGTGGCGGAACTGCACTTTCGCTGGGAAAAACCCCAGGTCGAATTCCTGCAAGGCTGGGTGCGCAAGCTCGGGCTGGTGGTACTGGCCCTGGTGGCCGTGGTGGCCATCGCCGAGCACCAACCGGCGGCGCTGGCCGACGACGTGCTGGGCATCGGCGTGGTGCTCACCTGCTACGCGCTGATGGCCTGGCTGCTCGGCCGCCTGTTGCTCAACAGCCCGACTCACGAAAAAGCCTCGCTGTTCCGCAAGGCCGTGGGCCTGTTGTTTACCGCGCTGCCCATCGCGTTGTTTATTGCGGTGTGTTTCGGCTACTACTACACCGCGCTCAAACTGAGTGACCGACTGATCAACACCCTGTATCTGCTGATGTTCTGGCTGGTGATCGAAGCCACCTTCGTTCGCTGGCTGAGTGTCGCCGCACGACGCCTGGCCTACGCCCGGGCCCTGGCCAAACGCCAGGCCGCCAAAGAAGCCGGCGAAGGCGAAGCGGTGATCGAAGAGCCAACCCTGGACATCGAAAAGGTCAACGAACAGTCCTTGCGACTGATCCGTCTGGCCCTGCTCGGGGGCTTTATCGCGGCGCTGTACTGGGTATGGTCGGACCTGATCTCGGTGTTCTCTTACCTGGACAACGTCACTCTCTACGAATACACCAGCGGCACAGGCGCCAATATCAGCATGGTGCCCATTAGCATCGGCGACTTGCTCGGTGCATTGATCATCATCGGCATCACCTTCGCCTTGGCGCGCAACCTGCCCGGCCTGCTTGAAGTGCTGGTGCTGTCCAAGTTGGACCTGGCCCAAGGCAGCGCCTATGCGACCACTACGTTGCTGTCGTATGTGATTGCCGGCGTCGGCTTCGTCTCCACCCTGTCCACCCTCGGCGTCAGCTGGGACAAGTTGCAATGGCTGGTGGCGGCGCTGTCGGTGGGGTTGGGCTTCGGGATGCAGGAAATCTTCGCCAACTTTATCTCCGGCATCATGATCCTGTTCGAACGCCCGGTGCGCATCGGCGACACCATCACCATCGGCAACCTGTCGGGCACGGTGAGCAAGATCCGCATCCGCGCCACCACGATCACCGACTTTGACCGCAAGGACATCATTGTCCCGAACAAGACCTTCATCACCGGGCAACTGATCAACTGGTCGCTGACCGACACCATCACCCGCGTCACCCTCAAACTCGGCGTGGACTACGGCTCGGATCTGGACCTGGTGAAGGAACTGTTACTCAAGGCCGCCAGGGAAAACCCACGGGTCCTGAAAGAACCAGAACCCCACGTGTACTTCCTCAATTTCGGCGAAAGCACCCTCGACCACGAACTGCGCATGCACGTGCGCGACCTGGGTGACCGTAACCCGGTGCTGGACGAGGTCAACCGCTACATCAACCGTGAGTTCAAAAAGCAGCACATCAACATCTCGTTCCGGCAGATGGAGGTGTACCTGAAGAACATGCACGGCCAGGAATACAAACTGGTGCCGGTTGAGGATGACCGCAAGACCATCGCCGCACCCGCCACAGAGCAAGATGCCCCCGAGCCGCCGCCCGGCAAAGTCGACGACGCGCCGCAACCGCCGCCGAGCAAACTCGACTAACCGCGCTATCCCCAGCAGAATGCTCGGACATTCTGCTGGAGATGGCCGGTGAAAGCCCTCGACGAACTGACCTTCGATAACCGCTTCGCACGCCTGGGCGACGCGTTCTCGACCCACGTACTGCCTGAGCCCCTCGACGCACCGCGCCTGGTCGTGGCGAGCGAGGCCGCCATGGCCCTGCTCGATCTTGACCCCGCCGTGGCCGAAACGCCGGTATTTGCCGAGCTGTTTAGCGGCCACAAGCTGTGGGCCGAGGCAGAACCGCGGGCGATGGTCTATTCCGGGCATCAGTTCGGCGGCTACACCCCGCAGCTGGGTGACGGCCGTGGGTTGTTACTGGGTGAGGTGTACAACGAAGCCGGCGAGCACTGGGACCTGCACCTCAAGGGCGCCGGGATGACACCTTACTCACGCATGGGCGATGGGCGTGCCGTGTTGCGCTCGTCGATCCGTGAGTTTCTGGCCTCCGAAGCCCTGCACGCGCTGGGCATCCCCAGCAGCCGCGCACTGTGCGTGATCGGCTCCGACACCCCCGTGTGGCGTGAGAAACAGGAGCGTGGCGCGATGGTATTGCGCATGGCGCACAGCCATATCCGCTTCGGCCATTTCGAATATTTCTACTACACCAAGAAGCCCGAGCAGCAGGCGCTGTTGGCCGAGCATGTACTGAACCTGCACTACCCCGAGTGCCGCGAACAACCCGAGCCGTACCTGGCGATGTTCCGCGAAATCGTCGAGCGCAACGCCGAATTGATCGCCAAGTGGCAGGCTTATGGCTTCTGCCATGGCGTGATGAACACCGACAACATGTCGATCCTCGGCATCACTTTCGACTTCGGGCCGTTTGCGTTTTTGGATGACTTTGACGCGCACTTCATCTGCAACCACTCGGACCATGAAGGGCGCTATTCCTTCAGCAATCAGGTGCCGATTGGGCAGTGGAACTTGAGTGCATTGGCGCAAGCACTGACGCCGTTTATCAGCGTCGACGCCTTGAAAGAAGCCCTTGGGCTGTACCTGCCGCTGTATCAGGCGAACTATCTGGACCTGATGCGCCGCCGCCTGGGACTCACCACCGCCGAAGACGATGACCAGCAGTTGGTGGAGCGTTTATTGAAGCTGATGCAGAACAGCGGCGTGGATTACACCCTGTTCTTCCGCCGCCTGGGGGATGAGTCGGCGGCGTTGGCCGTAGCGCGGTTGCGCGATGACTTTGTCGACCTGGCCGGGTTTGATGCCTGGGCCGAGCAGTACAAGGCGCGTGTTGTACGGGATGGTGACTACAGCGAGGAACAGCGCCGTGCGCGGATGCATGCGGTGAACCCGCTGTATATATTGCGCAACTATCTTGCGCAGAATGCCATCGCTGCCGCCGAGTCCGGGGATTACAGCGAGGTACGACGGCTGCATGAAGTGCTTTCCAGGCCGTTTGAGGAGCAAGCGGGGATGGAGCAATACGCACAGCGGCCGCCGGATTGGGGGAAGCATTTGGAGATTAGTTGTTCCTCGTAAAAACCTTTAAATGAAGGTTTCTACTGAAACCCCAAAACGCTCAGCCAGCCAACGTATTTGACGTATGTTGAGCTGGCGCTTGCCACGCAATCTCTCGGAGACGAGCGATTGCGCCCCCCCCGGCAGATCGCATCTGGTCTTGATAAACCTCGTTGCCGGCTCCAGATTGAACCTAATGGCCACACCCTAGGAGCCCCCGATGTCCGAACCTCTTGTAATCCCCTGCCCCCACTGCAACGGGCTCAACCGCATCCCCGGTGAACGCCTGGGTGATGCGCCAAAGTGCGGGCGCTGCAAGCAGCCGGTTTTGTTGAACAAGCCGTTTGAGCTGAAACAAGGCGACTACGCCAGCCAGATCAAAGGCGACCTGCCGTTGCTGGTGGATGTATGGGCCGACTGGTGTGGCCCGTGTAAATCGTTTGCGCCGGTGTTCGAGCAGGCGGCCGGGCAGTTGGCGGGCAAGTGCCGGCTGGCCAAGCTGGACAGCGAGGCCAATCAGCAGTTGTCGGCGCAGTTGGGGATTCGCTCGATTCCCAGCTTGATTCTGTTCAAGAACGGTCGCGAAGTGGCTCGCCAGAGTGGGGCGTTTCCGTTGCCGCAGTTGATGGCGTGGTTACGCAGCCAGGGCATTTGACACCCGACCTGGAGGAGCCGACTTGCCGGTGATGGCGTTCTTGAGGGCGCCATCGCCGGCAAGCCGGCTCCTACAGCGATGGTATTCCAGCGTTAGGCCACGGGTGTTTCGCGGTCCATCATCTGGCCGACCAGCAGTACACCCAGCTCGCTCAATTGGTGGATCGCCAAAGCAACGTCTCGGTGTTCGCCGGTAAGGTCGTTGGACAGGTTGAGCAACAGGGTGCGAACGGATGAGAAGGTTTCGTAGCTGTTGAGGACTAGGGTTTCGTTGGGGAGGTTGGGGGTGACGGTGAATAACATGCTTTTCGTTCTCTGATAGGGCCACCACCTATTCGCTACTAAACAAGGGCGGCGGCTGTACGCAGGTTAGTAGACCGGGAACGAAAGCAAAAACCGGCGCACCCGAAGGTGCCCTGCGCACAGCCACCATCAGATAGGCGAAAAACGCCATGCTGTCGGAGCGGTGCACATACTTTCGTCTGACTGGGCTACTAAACCCGACCACTGAGAATTCAGCGGCCCGAGAACCTTAAGAGAAGCCCATCCAGACGCACAAGCCGGGCGATTCTGGCTTACCTGTAGGCATCGTTACAAGGCATAACCCCATTGCCAGACCCGTCCTACAGCCTCTGTGGGACAAATCCAGCGGCTGGAATGCAGAACCAAGTGTGGGAGCTGGCTTGCCTGCGATGCAGGCGACTCGATCTGCCTGATACACCGAGGCGATGCGATCGCAGGCAAGCCAGCTCCCACACTGATCGCATTTCAAACTCAGGTCCGCGCTGCCTTTCAGATCACGCGTTTTCCAGCAGGTTATGCAGCTCCACAAATTGCTGTGTGAGCTTATGCCGTGGGTCCAGGTGGATCAGCGGCTTGCTCTCCTGGTGCGATTCACGCATGCGTACGGAACTGGCCAGGTACACCGGCAACACCGGCAGGCCCTCAGCAATCAACTCATCCAGCATCTGCTGCGGCAGGCTCGCCCGGGCCTGGAACTGGTTGACCACGATGCCTTCGACTTCAAGGCCTTCGTTGTGGTCTTCCTTCAACTCTTCGATTTCTGCCAGCAAGCCATAGAGGGCCTGGCGCGAAAAGCTGTCGCAATCGAAGGGGATCAGCACGCGATCAGCGGCAATTAACGCCGAAACTGCATAGAAGTTCAGCGCCGGCGGCGTATCCAGATAGATCCGGTCGTAATCTTCGCTCAGTTCATCCAGCAACTTTCGCAGCTTGTTGATCTTGTGCTTGGCCTCAAGCTTGGGCTGCAGGTCCGCCAATTCGGCGGTGGCGGTGATCACGTGCAGGTTGTCGAAGGGTGTCTCGTAGATATCCACCCGGTTTTTTTTCGAAAACGGCCCGGAAGACAGGGTTTGCTTGAAGAATTCGGCAATGCCCATCGGTATATCTTCGCCGGTCAGCCCGGTGAGGTATTGGGTTGAGTTGGCTTGTGCATCGAGGTCCACCAACAGGGTTCGATAGCCTTCGCTGGCGCTGACTGCCGCCAGGTTGCAGGCAATGCTGGACTTGCCAACGCCGCCTTTCTGATTGAACACCACACGCCGCATGGAAAAACCTCCGTGTATCAATGAATGTCCGAGTGTAGAGGGCAAAAGCGCCTGTTAGCTACCTCGTTCATCCATGCACTACTGCATCGCAATACGATCGGCGCCCGGTCTGTCATACGCAACCGACAGATTAAAAAGAACGGTCCGACAATCCAATCAGTTCCCTGGTAAAGGACAATCTGTAAATCCTTTCCACTATTTTGTAATCAACCGTGCGCAAATCTTTACCAAAGTTTGCTAGAACCCCACGGCACCGGGATAATGCGCGCCATTCGGCTATTGTTCCCTGTCCCGGTATTCGGGGCCAAAAGCCACACATGGAAGCCCGCAGGGGCGGGATACCTTCTCAGTGATCACTTTCAACATCGCCCAATGGCGCGCCTGGGCCCCAGGGCTCGATAGCGTGGACGACTGGCACGCCTGGTGCCAGGCCCCGGTATTGCTGCCTGCAAGCGAAGCCGCCCCTGATGTCTCGTTTCTGCCAGCCATGCAACGCCGCCGCTTGAGCCGCCTGGCGCGCATGGCCTTCAGCGTGGGCTGGCCACTGGCCGAGGGCTTGCAGGACCTGCCGCTGGTGTTCGTTTCCCGGCATGGCGAAACCCCGCGCACCCTCGACATCCTCAGTGACCTGGCCAACGACCAGCCGCTGTCGCCGACTCAGTTCAGCCTGTCGGTGCACAACGCAGTGATTGGCCTGTGGTCGATCCTGCGCAATGAAACCAGCGAAATGACCGCGCTTGCTGCCACTGGCGACGGCCTGGAACACGGCGTGCTAGAAGCCGCCACCCTGCTCAACGAGGGCGCGCCGGCCGTTTTGCTGGTGATTACCGAAGAACAGCCGCCCGAAGCCTACACCCGCTGGATTCGCGATGTGCCCTTCCCTTACGCCCTCGGCCTGCTGCTGACACCGGGCGACGAGTGGCAACTGGAACTGAACAGCGACACTGTCCAACTCACTCAAACCCGGTGGCCTCACGCCCTGAACCTGCTGCGCACCCTGCTCACCGAACAGGTCGCCTGCCAACATGCCTGGAAGAACCGTGTATGGAACTGGCAACGCAAGCCCTGAACGAAAAACCACGGGACGCCTACTACTGGCGCCTGTTCGCCACCGCCGCCAGCTTCGCACTGTTCGGCTTCGGTGGGTTGTGCCTGCGTTTGCTGGTGTTCCCGCTGCTCAGTTGCCTGCCAGGTAACGCTGCAAAACACCGCAGCCGCGCCCGCCACACCATCAGTTGGCTGTTCTGGTTCTTTATTCGCCTGATGCAACGCGCCGGCGTGCTCACCTACAGCGTCGAAGGCGCGGAAAAACTCGGCCGCCCGGGCCAGATGATCATCGCCAACCACCCGTCGTTGATCGACGTGGTGTTCCTGATCGGCCTGGTTCGCCAGGCCAACTGCGTGGTCAAGCAGAGCCTGTGGCAGAACCCCTTCACCCGTGGACCGGTGCGCGACGCTGGCTATATCAGCAACGATGGCAGTGCCGAAATGCTCGATGCGGCGGCTGACGCCCTGCGCACCGGCCAGACCCTGATCATCTTTCCCGAAGGCACCCGCACCACACCCGGCGCGGCGCCTGCCTTTCATCGCGGCGGCGCCGCCATTGCGCTGCGCGGTGCGACAATCATCACCCCCGTGGTGATCAAGGTCAGCCCTACGACGCTGACCAAGGCCGAACCCTGGTATCGCATCCCAAAATGCCGCGTGCACTTCAGTTTGCGGGTGGGTGCCGATATAGAACCACAGGCGTTCGCAACATTGGGCCCCGCGCCCCAGGCCTCACGCAAGCTCAACGATTACCTGCATCACTATTTTATTAAGGAGCTCGCCGAAGATGAGCGACCAACACCGCCTTGAGCACGACATAAAAACGCTGATCATCGAGGCTCTGGGCCTGGAAGACATCAGCGTCGACGACATCGGCAGCGAGCAAACCCTGTTCGGCGAAGGCCTCGGCCTGGATTCGGTAGACGCCCTGGAATTGGGCCTGGCGATCCAGAAAAAGTACGGCATCAAGATCGATGCCGACGCCAAGGACACCCGCAATCACTTCACCAACGTGGCCAGCCTTGCGGCGTTCGTCACGGCCAGACAGGCAGCTTGAGACCGGACCATGCAAACTCGTGACGATATTTTCAACACCTTGCGCGACGCCTTGGTGGAACTGTTTGAACTGCCGCCGGAACGCGTCACCCTTGACGCCAACCTGTACCAGGACCTGGAAATCGACAGCATCGACGCCGTCGACTTGATCGACCATATCAAGCGCCAGACCGGCAAGAAGATCGCCGCCGAAGAATTCAAGGCCGTGCGCACCGTGAACGACGTGGTTGAGGCGGTGTACCGTCTGGTCACGCCTGCCGCATGAGCCGGCTGATCGGCCTTGGCCTGTTGTTGGCGGGGCTGCTGTACCCCTTTGCGGTGTATTACGGCACCGAACATTTTGCTCCGTGGCAATTCGGCCTGCTGCTCGGCAGCCTGTGGCTGCTGCGCGCGCTGACCGGTGCGCGTCGCCCCGGCAGCCGCTGGATGGCGCTGGCGGTGATCGTGTTCTGCCTGTTGCTGGCCTGGTTCGACAACCCCCGTCTGCTGCGGTGGTACCCGAGCCTGGTCAGCGCGTTCATGCTGGCGCTGTTCGGCCTGAGCCTCAAATACGGCCCACCGATGGTCGAGCGCCTGGCGCGCATGACCGACCCGGTGCTGGCGCCGCATGCCATCGTGTATACCCGCCAGGTCACCGTGGTGTGGAGCGTGTTTTTTCTGTGTAATGGCCTGCTCGCCGCCGCCCTCACGTTGTGGGCGCCGCTGAGCTGGTGGACGTTGTACAACGGCCTGATCGCCTACGGGCTGATGGGGCTGTTGTTTGCCGTGGAATGGCTGGTACGACAAAGGGTTCGAGGCCGCGTATGAATGGGTTGAAACTTGAGCATGTGCTGCTTGAGCCGCTGGAACAGCGTGCGGTCACCACCGAACCTGCAATGAATCATGCCCAATTATGGGCGCAGTCCCTGAGCCTGGCCGCAGGCCTGCAAGCGCGCGGTATCCGGCGCCTGGCCGTGTACCTGGAAGACGCCGGCCTACTGGCGATTGCCCTGCTGGGCGCGTGGCGGGCCGGGGTCAGCGTGCTGCTGCCCGCCGATTTGCAACCTCAGACCCGCCAACGCTGGGATGAGGCCGTCGATGCCTGGCTGACCGAAGCGGCGGACCTGGACGCGCTGTACGAGGCGCCACTGAGCGCTGCAGCACTCGACCTCGACGCTTGCCAATTGAGCCTGTGCACCTCCGGCTCCAGCGGCGAACCCAAGCGCATCGACAAAAACCTGCGCCAACTGGCCAACGAAGTCGAGGCCCTGGAAACCCTGTGGGGTCCTGGCCTTAAAGACGCCTGCATCATTGGCAGCGTCGCCACCCAGCATATCTACGGCTTGTTGTTCCGCGTGCTTTGGCCGCTGTGCGCCGGCCGCACCTTTGTGCGCAAACAACTGGCCTTCCCCGAAGACATGCAGCGCGCCAGCCGCGAGCACGCGCACTTTGCTTGGGTCGCCAGCCCGGCGCTGCTCAAGCGCATGGGCGACAACCTTGACTGGCCGGCGCTGAGCCAGGTGTCGCGGGTATTTTCATCTGGCGGCGCGCTGCCCGTAGAAGCCGCCGGCAGCCTGTACGACCGCTTGCAACAATGGCCGACCGAGATCCTCGGCAGCTCGGAAACCGGTGGCATTGCCTGGCGCCAAGGCGCACAGCCGTGGCAGCCGTTTGCCGACGTGCAACTGAGCCAGGATGCCGACGGCGCCCTGCGCATCGCCTCGCCTTACCTGCCTGAGGGGCATGTCGAGCAAACCGCCGACGCGGCACGCATCCATGCCGATGGCCGTTTCGAGCTGCTCGGCCGCCTGGATCGCATCGTCAAGCTGGAAGAAAAACGCATCTCCCTGCCCATGCTGGAGCACGCATTGATGGACCACCCCTGGGTCGCGGAAACCCGCCTGGGCGTGGTGCAGGAAAACCGCGCGTCACTCGGCGCGCTGGTGGTGCTGAGCGCCGAGGGGCTGCATGCCTTGCGCAACCAGGGGCGACGCACGCTCACCCAGACCCTGCGCCAGCATCTGAGCCAACATTGCGAAGCCCTGGCGCTGCCACGTCGATGGCGGTTGCTGAAACAGTTGCCCCTGAACAGCCAAGGCAAACTGCCCCAGGTACACGTCGAGGCGCTCTTGTTGGCAGCACGACCGAAAGCCCCGGATGTACTGGAGCAGGTCAAAGCCAATGGTGAATGGACCCTGCAACTGAGCGTCCCGCCGGACCTGGCCTACTTCAGCGGCCACTTCCCCGTCACCCCGGTGCTGCCCGGCGTGGTGCAGGTGGAATGGGCCTTCAATCTGGGCCAGCAACTGCTCGATTTGCCGGTAACCTTTGCCGGGATGGAAGTGCTCAAGTTCCAGCAACTGGTGCGGCCAGGCGATGTGATCGAACTGCATCTGCGGTTTGATGCGGAACGCAGCAAGTTGTATTTCGCCTATCGCAATGGTGCTGCGGCCTGTTCCAGCGGACGGATTTTGCTGGAGACCGTCGATGCATAACCCCTGCGCCCTGATCCCGGTCTACAACCACGAAGCCGCCGTGCCCGCCGTGGTCCGCAGCCTGTTGAACAGTGGCCTGCCATGCCTGCTGGTGGATGACGGCAGCAGCCCGGCCTGCGCGGCGGTATTGGTACAACTGGCGAGCCTGGAAAACGTCACCCTGCTGACCTTGCCCACCAACCAGGGCAAGGGCGGTGCAGTGATGGCCGGCTTCCGCGAAGCCGCCCGCCTGGGCTTCAGCCACGCCCTGCAAGTCGACGCCGATGGCCAGCACGACCTGCGCGAAGTCGAGACTTTCCTCGACACCTCGCGCCGACACCCCGACGCCATTATCTGCGGCTACCCCGAATACGACGACAGCGTGCCCAAAGGCCGTCTGTACGCGCGCTACCTGACCCACATGTGGGTGTGGATCAACACCTTGTCGCTGCAGATCCGCGACTCGATGTGCGGCTTTCGTGTGTACCCGCTGGCGCCAGTGCTGGCACTGATGGACTCGGCCTACATCGGCACGCGCATGGACTTCGACTCGGACATCCTGGTACGCCTGGCCTGGCGCAACCAGCCGATGCGCTGGCTGCCCACCCAGGTGCATTACCCCACCGACGGCCTTTCGCACTTTCGCCTGTTCCGCGACAACGTACGCATCTCGGCCATGCACACCCGGTTGTTCTTCGGCATGCTGGTGCGGGCGCCAATGATCCTGTGGCGACGGTGGCAGGCATGAGTGACAGCAGCAAACACTGGGCAGACCGCGAGGAACGCGGCAGCTACTGGCTGATGAAACTCACGGCATTCGCCGCCAAGGTCCTCGGCCGGCGCGTGTTGAGCCCGGTGCTGTACGGCATCGTGCTGTACTTCTTCCTGTTCGGTCGCACCGCGCGCCACAGCGCCTGGCAATACCAACAGCGCCTGGCCGACTGGAGCGGGCGCGAGGACCTTCGCCCCACTCACCGGAAAGTCTTCGGCCAGTTCATGGCCTTTGCCGACTCGCTGCTCGACAAACTCGACGTGTGGAACGGCAAGCTGCGCCTGGAACAGATCGAGATCAACGACCCGGCGCAATTGCGCGGGCAACTGCGTGGCGAGCGCGGACAGATGCTGGTGGGCGCACACCTGGGCAACCTCGAAGTGTGCCGCGCGCTCGCCGAGATTGGCGAGCAAGTCACCATGAACGTGCTGGTCCACACCAAGCACGCTGAGCAATTCAATCGCCTGCTGGGCGAAGCCGGGGCGACCCATTTGCGCCTGATCCAGGTCAGCGAGCTGGACCCGGCCACCATGCTGCTGCTCAGCCAGCGCCTGGACGACGGCGAGTGGCTGGCGATTGCCGGCGACCGCGTGCCGCTGCACGGCGGGCGCACGGTGCGCGTGGACTTTCTCGGCCATGACGCCGCCTTCCCCCAAGGCCCGTGGCTGCTGGCCGGTTTGCTCAAATGCCCGGTGAACCTGCTGATGTGCCTCAAGCACAACAGCCGCTATCGCCTGACCATTGAGCCCTTCACGCCGCAGATCGAATGGAAACGCAACACCCGCGAGCAGGTCATAGCCCTGTGGACCGCACGCTACGCCGCACGCCTGGGCCAGTTCTGCCTGGAAGCGCCCCAACAATGGTTCAACTTTTACCCTTTCTGGAAGACCGATGACGACGCATCTTGAGCCGGTAACCTTTGGCGAACGCGCTTTGCGCATCGAAGACGTGCTGGCCCTGGCCAACCGTCAGACGCCAACCCAGCTGCAGGGCGATGCCGCGTACCGCCAGCGTATTGCCAAGGGCGCGCAGTTCCTCGACTCGCTGCTGGACAAGGAAGGCGTGATCTACGGCGTGACCACCGGTTACGGCGACTCGTGCGTAGTGGCGGTGCCGTTGCAGCACGTCGAAGCCCTGCCGCGTCACTTGTACACCTTCCACGGTTGCGGCCTGGGCAAGCTGCTCGACGCCCAGGCTACCCGCGCCGTGCTGGCGGCGCGCTTGCAGTCGCTGTGCCACGGGGTCTCCGGCGTGCGCGTGGAGTTGTTGGAACGACTGCACGCGTTCCTTGAGCATGACGTCCTGCCGCTGATCCCCGAAGAAGGCTCGGTGGGCGCCAGCGGTGACCTGACGCCATTGTCCTATGTGGCCGCGACCTTGTCCGGCGAGCGTGAAGTGCTGTTGCGTGGCGAACGTCGCCTGGCGGCCGATGTGCACCTTGAGTTGGGCTGGGATCCGCTAGTCCTGCGCCCCAAGGAGGCCCTGGCGCTGATGAACGGCACCGCCGTGATGACCGGCCTGGCCTGCCTGGCCTTCGCCCGCGCCGACTACCTGCTGCAACTGGCCACGCGCATCACCGCGCTGAACGTGGTGGCGCTGCAAGGCAACCCGGAACACTTCGACGAACGCCTGTTCGCCGCCAAGCCGCACCCAGGGCAGATGCAGGTGGCCTCCTGGCTGCGCAAGGACTTGGCCATCGATGCGCCGACTGCGCCGCTGCATCGCCTACAAGACCGTTACTCGCTGCGTTGCGCGCCCCACGTGCTCGGCGTATTGGCCGACAGTCTGAACTGGCTGCGCTCGTTCATCGAGATTGAGCTGAACAGCGCCAATGACAACCCGATCATCGACGCCGAAGAAGAACGCGTGCTGCACGGTGGGCACTTCTACGGCGGGCATATCGCCTTTGCCATGGACAGCCTCAAGACCCTGGTGGCCAACGTCGCCGACCTGCTCGACCGCCAACTCGCGTTGCTGGTGGACGTGCGTTACAACCACGGCCTGCCGAGCAACCTGTCCGGCGCGCCGGCTGACCGCGCGATGATCAACCATGGCTTCAAGGCCGTGCAGATCGGCACTAGCGCCTGGACCGCCGAAGCCTTGAAAAACACCATGCCGGCCAGCGTGTTTTCGCGCTCCACCGAATGCCACAACCAGGACAAGGTAAGCATGGGCACCATCGCCGCCCGCGATGCGATCCGCGTGCTGGAACTGACCGAACAGGTTGCCGCCGCCACGCTACTCGCCGCCAATCAGGGCGTGTGGCTGCGGGCCCAGGCCGAGGATGCGCGGCCGTTGCCGCCTGCATTGGCGGCGATGCACGAAGAACTCGCCAAAGACTTCCCACCGGTTATCGAAGACCGCGCCCTGGAAGGCGAGCTGCGCCTGTGCCTGCAACGCATTGCCGAGCAACACTGGAGGCTGCATGCGTAGCGCCGGCGTACTGCATTGCGACACTGAAATCCTCGTGCCTTTTTTTGACGTCGACACCATGAACGTAGTGTGGCACGGGCATTACGTGAAGTACCTGGAAGTGGCGCGCTGCGCGTTGCTGGACAAGATCGGGCACAACTACACGGCGATGCTCGAGTCGGGCTACGCCTGGCCGGTGATCGACATGCAGCTGCGTTACGTACGCGGCGCGGTGTTCGGCCAGACCCTCAACGTGCGCGCCAGCCTGGTGGAGTGGGAGAACCGTTTGAAGGTCAATTACCTGATCACTGACCTGGCCAGCGGCGAGCGTCTGACCCGCGCCAGCACCGTGCAAGTGGCGGTGGAAATCGCCAGCCGCGAGATGCAGTTGGCCTCCCCCACAGTATTCACCGACGCCGTCGAAAAGGCCCTGTCATGAAATGGATCACCTTTCTGGGTGCGCTGCTGCTGTCGCTGCAAGCCCACGCCTTCGATCTGCAACAGCTCAGCGAGCAGTTGGCCAAACCCAGCGTGATCCACGGCAGCTTCACCCAGGAAAAACACCTGCGTGCCCTGCCCCAGCCCTTGGTCAGCAAGGGCACCTTTGTGCTGGCGAAAGACCACGGTTTGCTATGGCTGCTGAAAACCCCACTGCAACAGGACTATCGCATCAGCGCCCAGGGCATCGCCCGCCGCGACGCCAACGGCTGGCAACTGCTGCCGAACAAGAGCGCCGGGGCCGAGCAGAATCGCCTGTTCCTGGCCGTACTCCAGGGCGACAGCAGCGGCTTGCAGCGTGACTTCCAATTGCAGCTGCAAGGCGAGGCGAAGCAATGGAAGCTCACGCTGATCCCGCGCTCACTGTTGCTCAAACAGGTTTTCACCCAGATCAACATCGACGGCGGCGACTTGGTGCAGACCATCGAACTGCTGGAAACCCAAGGCGACAGCACCGTTTTGCGCATGCAGGACAGCATTGCCAGCCAACCCCTGAGCGAAGCGGAGCAGCACGACTTTGCCCAGTGAGCGCCTGCCGCCGCGCCTGTTCCTGATCCTGCTGGTGGCTGTGCTGGCCTTGGCCGGCTGGCAGTGGCGCCATGGCGCGCCGCTGTCGGCCAACCTGATGGAGCTGGTGCCGGGCAACACACCGGATGCCCTGGAACAGCAAGCCGAACAGCGCATGCAAGAACCCTTGAACCGCGAGATGCTGGTGCTGGTGGGCCATGCCGACCGTCAGCAAGCCGTGGCGGTCGCACAACAACTGGGCGAGCGCTGGCAGGCCAGCGGACTGTTTGAAAAAGTGCAGTGGAACCTGCAAGCCGACTTGCCGGCACTGCGCGATCAATTACTGCGTGGGCGCCTGGCGATGCTCTCGACCAAGGACCGCGAGCAACTGATCGAGCAGCCCGACGCGTTTATCCAACAGCGCGTGCAAGCGCTGTTCGACCCTTTCACCGGCTTCAGCCTGGTACCAAGCCAGGACGACTGGCTGGGCCTCACCGGACGCATCCAGAACAGCCAGCCGCAACACGGCTCGGTGCAGTTGGATATCGGCAGCGGCGCACTGATCGCCGATGCCGACGGCAAAAGCTGGGTGCTGCTGCGTGCGCGCACCACCGGCAATGCCTTCGACATGAAACTGCCGCTGCAAGTGGCGGATCTGCTCCAGGCCAGTCGCGCGCAAGCCAGCGAACACGGCGCGCAACTGCTTGCCGCCAGCGGCTTGCTCTACGCCGCCAATGGTCAGCAGCAAGCCACGCGGGAAATCACCTGGGTCGGCGGCGGTGCAACCGTCGGCATCCTAGCGTTGCTATTGCTCGCCTTCCGCCGCTGGCGCGTGTTGCTGGCCTTTGTGCCAGTGCTGGTGGGCATGCTGTTTGGCGCGGTGGCTTGTGTAGCGTGGTTCGGCCATATGCATGTGATGACGCTGGTGCTGGGCTCCAGCCTGATCGGCGTGGCAGTGGATTACCCGCTGCATTACCTGTCGAAAAGCTGGAGCATGCGACCGTGGCGCAGTTGGCCGGCGCTGCGCATCACCTTGCCGGGGCTGAGTTTGAGCTTGGCGACCAGTTGTATCGGTTACCTGGCACTGGCCTGGACGCCATTCCCCGCGTTGACGCAAATCGCCGTGTTCTCCGCTGCCGGCCTGGTCGGCGCCTACCTGTCCGCCGTATGCCTGTTACCGGCGCTGCTCAAGGGCGTCGAACTGCGCCCGGCGCAATGGCCGCTGCGCATCGCCGAATGCCTGTGGCTGGTTCGCGCCGCGTTGCTCAAGCGCGTGCCGAGCCCGGTGCTGCTGGCCTTGCTGCTGCTGTTTTGCGCGGGTGGCCTGTGGCACCTGAACAGCAAAAACGATATCCGCCAATGGATCGGCGCGCCGCCGCAGTTGCTGCAAGAAGCGCAGGCCGTGGCGCGGATTACCGGCTTCCAGCCCACCAGCCAGTTCTTCCTGGTGCGGGCGGACAACCAGCAACAATTGCTGGAACGTGAAAGCGCCCTGGGCCAACGTCTGGATCAGTTAGTGAACATGGACAAGCTCCAGGGTTACCTGGCGCTCAATCAACTGGTCAGCCTGCCCGCCGAACAGCAACGACTGCGTGATGCGCTGAACAACCTCCCATCACACTGGCAGCCGCTACTGGACCTCGGCGTGCCCGCCAGCGCCCTGCAAGCCGAAGTCGCGCACCTGCAAGCGCTGCCCACCCAAGACATTGATGCCGCTCTGGCCGGCCCGATGGCCGAGCCTTGGCGCATGCTGTGGCTGGGCAAGGTCGAAGGCGGCGTGGCGGCCATGGTCAGCCTGCAAGGTTTGAACAACCCCGCCTTGCTGCGCGTACAGGCGCTGGATTTGCCGGGCGTGCAGTTGGTCGACCGATTGGGCGATTTGAACCGGGTGTTCGCCGACACACAGATCAGCGCTGCTGAACTGAAGTTGATGTCCTGTGTGCTGATCGTGCTACTGCTGATCCTGCCGTTTGGCTTCGGCGGCGCCTTGCGCATCGTCGCGCTGCCGCTGCTTGCTGCGCTGTGCAGCCTGGCCAGCCTTGGATGGCTGGGCCAGCCACTGACGCTGTTCAGCCTGTTCGGCCTGCTGTTGGTCACGGCGATCAGTGTCGACTACGCGATCCTGATGCGCGAGCAAATCGGCGGCCCTGCGGTCAGTCTATTGGGGACACTGCTGGCGGCGCTGACGACCTGGTTGTCGTTTGGCCTGCTGGCGGTGTCCAGTACACCAGCGGTGAGCAATTTCGGCTTATCGGTCAGCCTGGGCCTGGCATTCAGCTTTATGCTGGCACCCTGGGCCGGGCAACAGAAACACGCCTTATGAATGTGATTATCGCCAATGCGGCAAGGAGCCCTCGTGCCCACAGTTGAAATGGAACGTCGCCAGGTGGTGGTGATCGGTGCCGGTCCGTCCGGGGCCATCGCCGCCGCGCTGTTAAAGCGCAAAGGGCATGATGTATTGATCATCGAGCGCCAGCATTTCCCACGCTTCTCGATCGGCGAAAGCCTGCTGTCCCACTGCATCGACTTCATCGAAGAAGCCGGCATGCTCGACGCGGTGCAGGCCGCAGGGTTCCAGGTGAAAACCGGCGCCGCGTTCGCCTGGGGCGAGCGCTACAGCGCGTTTGATTTCAGTGACACCTTCAGCAACGGCAAGCCGACCACCTTCCAGGTGCAGCGCGGCGAATTCGACAAATTGCTGGCTGATCAAGCCGCGCTGCAAGGCGTGGACATCCGCTATGGCGAAACCATCGTCGGCGTGGATTTCAAGGGCGAATCCCGTTACCTGCATGTGCGTCGTGAGAACGGCAGCGAGTACCACCTCAAGGCCAAGTTCGTGCTCGACGCCAGCGGCTATGGCCGCGTGTTGCCGCGCCTGCTGGACCTGGACCTGCCGTCTGACTTTCCCGTGCGCCAAGCCGTGTTCACCCATGTCGAAGACCGCATCGAACACCCTGGCTTCGACCGCGCCAAGATTCTGGTAACCACACATCCGACGAAGCGTGACATCTGGTTCTGGACCATCCCGTTCAGCAACGGGCGTTGCTCGGTGGGCGTGGTCGCGGCCAAGGAGCATTTCGACGGCCGCGATGGGGACCTCGATGCCTGCCTGCGCGGCTTTATCGCCGAAACCCCGAGCCTTGCCGGCGTGCTGCAACACGCCGTGTGGGATACGCCGGCGCGCACCCTCGGCGGCTACGCGGCCAACGTCAAAACCCTGCACGGGCCAGGTTTTGCGCTGCTGGGCAACGCGGCGGAATTCCTCGATCCGGTATTCTCCTCCGGGGTGACCATCGCCATGCGCTCGGCCAGCATGGCGGCCGGTGTGTTGCATCGTCAGCTCAAGGGCGAAACCGTGGACTGGCAAACCGAATTTGCCGAGCCCTTGAAGCGCGGTGTCGATACGTTCCGCTGCTACGTCGAAGGCTGGTACGCCGGGACTTTCCAGGACGTGATCTTCCATCCAGGCAGCTCGCCGGATATTCGCCGGATGATCAGTTCGATCCTCGCCGGTTACGCGTGGGACGAGCGCAATCCGTTTGTCAGCGAGCCCAAGCGGCGCCTGCGGATGCTGTCGGAGATTTGTGCGAGTGAGCCGGTATGAGTAGTCAGTACCTGAGTAAAAACTACGTCGAAGAAACCAGGTTCGGCTTCTGGTTCCTGCGCAGCCACACCTGGCAACACCATGTGCTACGCGTGGCGATCAACGACCTGCGCAGCCTGTTTACCGATCCGCTGCCCGAGGCCCCGGTACTGCTGGACGCCGGTTGCGGCCAGGGCAAGTCGTTCCAATACCTGCAGCAGGTCTTCGCCCCCAAGCGCCTGATCGGCCTGGATGCCGACCCGCACAGCCTGGAACTGAGCCGTGAAGAAGCCAAGCGCCAAGGCTTGGCCATCGAGCTGATCGGCAGCGACTGCGCCACCTTGCAAGTACCGGATGCCAGCGTCGATATCCTGTTCTGCCACCAGACCTTCCACCACCTGGTCGAGCAGCACCGCGCGCTCAAGGAGTTCTACCGCGTGCTCAAGCCGGGCGGCTATCTGCTGTTTGCCGAATCCACCGAAGCCTATATCGACACCTGGGTGATTCGCTGGCTGTTCCGCCACCCGATGCATGTGCAGAAAAGCGCCGAAGAATACCTGGAGATGCTCCGCGAGCAGGGCTTTGAATTCGGTCCGCAGAACGTCTCGTACCCGTACTTGTGGTGGAGCCGCTCCAGCGATTTCGGCCTGTTGGAACGCTGGGGCCTGCGCAAGGCGCCGCCGGTGGGCCAGCGCGAGGAAACGTTGGTCAATTGCGTGGCACGCAAACCCTTGGCGAGTGCTGCCCCATGATGCGCATGTTGTTGATCGGCTGCCTGTTGTTGCTGAGCGCCTGCGCCAGCCAGCCGCCGCTGCCCGAGAAAACCCCAACCCTGACCTTGCCGCTGCAACTGCATGTGCAGCGCCTGGCCGACGGCCAGAGCCAGGATTGGCTGCTGGTAATCCAACGCGAAAGCGGCGGCATTCGCTGGTCGATGATGGACCCGCTGGGCATTCCCCAGGCGCGACAAAAACTGATCGATGACGAATGGCAGGCCGATGGCTTGCTGCCGCCCAATCCCCAGGCGCGCGAGTTGTTTGCCGCGTTGCTGTTTGCCCTGACTTCGGCCGATGACGTGCGCGCGCTGTACCCCAGCGCCCAAGCCATGGACCTGACCCGCACCCTGCCGGGGCATTGGCAGATCGTGTATCAATCGTCCGAGGTTTTCAGCGTGAACATGACCGGCCAGCCCTTGAGCTACCGCATCACGCCGCTCGGAGCCGCCCGATGAACGCCTACCTCAACGCCCTGGGCGTGATCTGCGCCCTCGGCCGTGGCCAGGATGAAGTCAGCCGCAGCCTGTTTGCCGGTGACTGCTCCGGCATGCGCGCCGAAAGCGGCTGGGTGCCGGAGCGCGTATTGCCGGTGGCCGGTGTGCACGGTGAGCTGGCGACCATTCCCGCCGAGCTGGGCCAGCAAAGCAGCCGCAATAATCAGTTGTTGCTGGAAGCGGCGTTGCAGATCGAAGGCGATATTCGCCAGGCGATCCATACCTACGGCGCGTCACGGGTGGGCATTGTGCTCGGTACCAGCACCTCGGGCATCGACGAAGCCAGTCGTGGCATCGCGCACTTTTTGCGGGAAAACCAGTTTCCCGGCGACTACGACTACCAGCAGCAGGAACTCAGCGCCCCGGCGAATTTCCTCGCCGACTGGTTGCAACTGAGCGGCCCGGCCTATGTGATCTCCACCGCTTGCACCTCCAGCGCCCGCGCCCTGATGAGTGCCCAGCGCCTGTTGGACCTGGGCGTGTGCGATGCGGTGATCTGCGGCGGCGTCGACAGCCTGTGCAAACTGACCCTCAATGGTTTCAGCTCATTGGAAGCCGTGTCAAACGAACGCTGCAATCCGTTTTCGGTTAACCGCAACGGCATCAACATCGGCGAAGCGGCCGTGCTGTTTCTGATGAGCAAGGAACCCGCGCCCATCGCCCTGCTGGGCAGCGGCGCCAGTTGCGATGCACACCATATCTCCGCGCCCGAGCCCACCGGCAAAGGCGCGTTGCAGTCGATGCGCAAGGCCTTGGCCAGCGCCCGATTGCAACCCGAGCAGATCGGCTACCTGAACCTGCACGGCACGGCCACCCAGCATAATGACGCCATGGAAAGCCTGGCCGTCGCCAGCCTGTTCCCGCAGGGCGTGGCCTGTTCGTCGACCAAACCCATGAGCGGTCATACCCTGGGCGCAGCCGGGGCACTGGAAGCGGCGTTCTGCTGGTTGAGCCTGGCTCACAACCGCGTACCGCCTCACGTGTGGGACGGCCAGGCCGATCCGGCCCTGCCCGCCTTGCAGTGGGCGCAAGCCGCGGAAACACTAGGAAAGCGCTGCCTGATGAGTAATTCGTTTGCTTTCGGCGGCAACAACGTCAGCCTGATTATCGGAGAGGCCCTATGATCGATTGGCCACTCGCTGAACTGCTGCCCCATGCGGGCGACATGATCCTGATCGACCAGGTGCTGTCATTCGATGAAGAGCAGATCCACACCCGCGTGACCGTCAAACCCGGCGGCCTGTTCAACCGCCCGGACGGTAGCCTGCCGGCCTGGGTCGGGATAGAGCTGATGGCGCAAAGCGTCGCCGCCTACGCCGGTTGCCACGCGCGTCAGAAAGGCGAAGCGGTGGAATTGGGCTTCCTGCTCGGCACACGTAAATTCGAGTGCAACGTGGAATACTTCCCGGCCGGCGCCGAGCTGGCGATCCACGGCCTGCGCTCCCTGGAAGACGACAATGGCATGGGTGTGTTCGAATGCCACCTGACCGGCGACGGAATCCAGGCCAGCGCCCGCTTGAATGTATTTCGACCGCCTCAGGCGGCCAACTATTTAGATGAATCGAAGGACGTAACGCCATGACTGAATCTGTACTGGTCACCGGCTCCAGCCGTGGCATCGGCCGCGCCATCGCGCTGCGCCTGGCCCAGGCCGGGCATGACATCGTACTGCATTGCCGCAGCGGTCGTGCCGAAGCCGATGCGGTGCAGGCCGAGGTTGAAGCCTTGGGCCGCAAGGCGCGGGTGCTGCAATTCGATGTGGCGGATCGCGCGGCGTGCAAGGACATTCTGGAAGCGGATGTCGAGCACCATGGCGCCTATTACGGCGTGGTACTTAACGCCGGCCTGACCCGCGACGGCGCCTTCCCGGCCCTGTCGGAAGACGATTGGGACGTGGTGATGCGCACCAACCTCGATGGTTTCTACAACGTGCTGCACCCGGTGATGATGCCGATGATTCGTCGTCGCGCAGCCGGGCGTATTGTGTGCATTACCTCGGTTTCCGGGCTGATCGGCAACCGTGGTCAGGTCAATTACAGCGCGTCCAAAGCCGGCCTGATCGGCGCGGCGAAGGCCCTGTCCATCGAGCTGGGCAAGCGCAAGATCACCGTCAATTGCGTCGCCCCGGGCTTGATCGACACGGCGATGCTGGATGAAAACGTGCCGGTGGAAGAACTGATGAAGATGATCCCGGCGCAGCGCATGGGCACGCCAGAAGAAGTGGCCGGCGCGGTGAACTTCCTGATGTCGGCCGAGGCGGGCTACATCACGCGCCAGGTCCTGGCCGTGAATGGAGGCCTGTGCTGATGAAACGCGTCGTCGTCACCGGCATGGCCGGCATGACCTCCCTGGGCAGTGATTGGGACACCATCGCCGCCAACTTCCGCGCCAACCGCAGCGGCATCCGGCGCATGGATGAGTGGGATCGCTTTACCGAATTGAACACACGCCTGGCCGGGCCGATTGACGATTTTGTCGTGCCCTCGCACTGGACGCGCAAGCAACTGCGCAGCATGGGCCGGGTATCGCGTCTCGCGGTGTGGGCCGCGGAACAGGCATTGCAGGACGCCGGATTGCTTGGCGACGAGTCGATCAAAGACGGGCGCATGGGCGTGGCCTGCGGCTCGTCCACCGGCAGCACCGACGAGATCAAGGCGTTCGGCAATATGCTGCTGAACTCGGTCGCGGAGGGGCTGAACGCCAACTCCTACGTGCGCATGATGCCGCACACCACGGCGGCGAATATCAGCATCTTCTTTGGCCTCACCGGGCGGCTGATCCCCACCTCCAGCGCCTGCACCAGCGGCAGCCAGGGCATCGGCTATGCCTATGAGGCGATCAAGTTCGGCCGCCTGCCTTTGATGCTCGCCGGCGGCGCCGAAGAGCTGTGCCCCACCGAAGCCATGGTGTTCGACGCACTCTACGCCACCAGCCTGAAAAACGATGCGCCGCAAACCAGCCCACGCCCCTACGACAGCAACCGCGATGGCCTGGTGATCGGCGAAGGCGGTGGCATGTTGGTGCTCGAAGAACTGGAGCACGCATTGGCCCGCGGTGCGCATATCCACGCCGAGCTGGTGGGCTTCGGCAGCAACGCAGACGGCCAGCACACCACCCGCCCAGAACAGAAAACCATGCGCCGCGCGATGGAACTGGCCCTGGAAGATGCCGGGTTGGAACCCTCCGCAATCGGCTACGTGAACGGTCATGGCACGGCCACCGACCAGGGCGATATCGCCGAGACGCTGGCCACCAGCAGCCTGTTCGGCAGCCGCATGCCCATCAGCTCGCAGAAGAGTTTCCTCGGCCACACCCTGGGCGCATGCGGCGCGTTGGAGTCGTGGTTCAGCATCGAGATGATGAACCGCAGCCAGTACGTGCACACCTTCAACCTGGATTCCGTCGACCCGCAATGCGGCGAGCTGGATTACCTGCAAGGTGAGTTCCGCGAGATGCACCACGACTACGTGATGAACAACAACTTTGCCTTTGGCGGCGTCAACACCTCGCTGATCTTCCGCCGCTGGTCCTGACTTTTAAATCGATTGGAGAATACGGAATGTCTTCCTTGCTACGCGCCACCCTGATCACCCTTGCCCTGCTGGTCACCGCCGGCTGCACCAGCAAGCCGATCCTCAACACCCAGCACGACCTGCCGGCAGACGCCCAGGTCAGCGAAGAAAAAATGAAAACGGTGATCGTCAATGCCCTGCAAAAACGCGAATGGACAGTACAACGCCTGAGCCCGCAACTGGTGCAGGCCGAGATCACGGTGCGCAACCAGTACTACGCAGCCATCGACATCCGCTACACCCGCAACAGCTACGCCATCACCTACCGCGACAGCCGCGACCTTGGCTACAAGGACGGCAAGATCCATCGCAACTACAACCGCTGGGTGAACAATCTGGATAGCGACATCATGGCGGGGTTGCGCAGCAATGGCGTGAATGAGGCGGGGACGGCGGCGCAGTTGTTTGAGCAAACCGGCACCACCAAGTAAAACGGATATAGGCTCTACAGAAACGACAAAGGGCGCCTTTCGGCGCCCTCTTCACAAACAGGTTGGCTTGTCATCGCCGCTTCCTGCCTGGCTCTGCAATTGCTGGTTGCCCAGGATCCTCAGAGTCTCACAAGCCCCTTTCGGGAACGTGGGCAGTATGCCTGAAAACAACTTTACGGCAACCTGTGGCAAAGTGCCGTTCGTCCCTCAGCGCAACCCCAACGCGCTGCCCACCGCCGCCTTTATTGCTAGAAGCTGATCAGAAGTGAGCTCAGCGATTTTGTAAGTTCGTTTGCCATGACGATCTTTGATTTTGATTCGGTCGAGCCTTCCCAAGCTGACGGTTGCCACAATGTCACATTTCGCCCAACAGATAGGGCTTGCTCCTGGAAGATGACTATCAAGCTGGCAGTGGTGATCCAGAACCGTCTGCGGCGCAGTAGTACTCAACGGCACAACCGTCACCAACAACTTATTGGTTCGGTGCTTGCGTATCACAATGACCGGGCGGATCTTTATGATTCCCGGGACCTCATAGCCTCGAAAGTCACAAATCAACACGCTGCCCTCCTTGGGCTGATAGAGAAGTGCCATCCATATCACTCGCTTGAGAAAAAGCGATTCTGCGTAACTTTCCCGCGAATCGCTAAGCAGCTTGCGTTACCTGATATGTGAGCACCTCTACACCGAGGCCTTGCGCGTCAACAACTCCACAAACGCCTCTGCCATGGGCGTCTGCGCGCCCTTGCGTTGCACCAGCCACACCGCCGTCACCGCCTCCTGATCCAGCAGCGTGCGATACACCACGCCATCGATACGAATGCGCTGGTAGGACGCCGGCAGCACCGACACGCCCAAGCCCGCCGCCACAAGGCCGATGATGGTCATCGCCTCCCCGGCCTCCTGGGCAAAGTGCGGGCTGAAGCCGGCATCACGCGCCAGGTTGAGCAACTGGGCATAGAGACCACTGCCGTAGGTGCGCGGGAAAAACACAAACGGTTCCTGTGCCAATTGCGCCAGGTGCAAGCCACGTTCACTGCCCTCCACCAGCGGGTGCCCGGCGTTCAACACGGCCACCAGCGGCTCACGCATCAGCTCGACCACACCCAGCGAATCCGGCAATGGCAGCGGCCGCATCAGGCCCACTTGGATCGACTCATCCACCAGCGACTCGGCCACTTCGGTGCTGCTCATCTCCTGCAGGTTCAGATGCACCGCCGGGAATGCCTGGCGAAACGCAAAGATCGCCTGGGGAATGCTGGAATTGAACGGCGCCGACGAGGTGAAGCCAATCTTCAGTTCGCCCAGCTCACCCAACTGCGCCCGCCGCGCTACGTCCGCAGCCTTGTCCACCTGCGCCAGCACCAGCCGCGCCTCTTGCAAAAACAATCGTCCCGCCTCGCTCAGCTCGACCCGACGATTG
This sequence comes from Pseudomonas sp. HN11, assembly GCF_021390155.1. Lineage (NCBI taxonomy): Bacteria > Pseudomonadati > Pseudomonadota > Gammaproteobacteria > Pseudomonadales > Pseudomonadaceae > Pseudomonas > Pseudomonas sp. HN11. Next base: position 442,515 of record NZ_CP089985.1, on the reverse strand, counting down.
GTCCGCTCAAACAGCCGCGCCCCCACCTCCTGTTCCAGCGCCTGGATCTGCTGGCTCAGCGGCGGCTGCGAGATGCCCAGCACCTGCGCAGCCCGGCCGAAATGCAACTCTTCGGCGACGGCAATGAAGTACCGCAAGTGACGCAATTCCATGCAAGCCTCATTAGGTCGTTAAAGCTATCAAACAGGTCGAACAATATATTGGAAAGAATCATTAGGCAGCTATATTCTTTTTTGCATTGCCGGTCCTGGTACGCTCTTCCTCCCCGAGGTCCCCGTGAAAGCTGCTGTCGCTCCACTCGCTCAAGAAGTCCCGCCCACTGCCCTGGATGAGGTGGTGGCCCAGCTCAATGACGCGTACATCGAAAAAGGCACGCCGATGTTCATGCGCACGGTGTTGGCGCTGTTCTCCGGCGGTTTCGCTACCTTTGCGCTGCTGTATTGCGTGCAGCCGATGATGCCGGCGCTGTCCCACGAATTTTCCATCAATGCGGCGCAAAGCAGCCTGATCCTGTCGGTGGCCACGGCGATGTTGGCGTTCGGCTTGCTCATCACCGGGCCGATCTCCGACCGGTTGGGACGCAAGCCGGTGATGGTGTCTGCGCTGTTCTGTGCCGCATTGGCGACCATCGCCAGCGGCTTGATGCCGACCTGGGAAGGCATCCTGCTGATGCGTGCGCTGGTGGGCCTGTCGCTGAGCGGCCTGGCCGCCGTGGCCATGACCTACCTGAGCGAAGAGATCCATCCGCAGCACATTGGCCTGGCCATGGGCCTGTACATCGGCGGCAACGCGATTGGTGGCATGAGCGGGCGCCTGATCATCGGCGTGCTGATCGATTTCGTCAGTTGGCACACCGCAATGCTGATCATCGGCGCCCTGGCGCTGCTCGCCGCCTCGGTGTTCTGGAAAATCCTCCCCGAATCGCGCAACTTCCGCGCTACCAGCCTCAAGCCGCGCAGCCTGGTGGATGGCTTCGTCATGCACTTCAAGGACGCGGGCCTGCCGTGGCTGTTCCTCGAAGCGTTCCTGTTGATGGGCGCGTTCGTGACGATGTTCAACTACATCGGCTATCGCTTGCTGGCCGCCCCCTACGACCTCAGCCAAGCCGTGGTCGGCCTGCTGTCGCTGGTGTACCTTTCGGGCATCTACAGCTCGGCGAAAATCGGCTCCCTGGCTGACCGCCTCGGCCGCCGTCGCGTGCTGTGGGGCACCATCGTGCTGATGCTGGCCGGCATGGCCCTGACCCTGTTCACCCCCCTGTGGCTGGTGGTGCCGGGCATGCTGATCTTCACCTTCGGCTTCTTCGGCGCCCACTCGGTGGCCAGCAGCTGGATCGGCCGCCGCGCGGTGAAAGCCAAGGGACAGGCGTCGTCGCTGTACCTGTTCTGCTACTACGTAGGGTCGAGTATTGCCGGGACGGCGGGCGGGTTCTTCTGGCACTTTGCCGGGTGGAATGGGATCGGGGCGTTTATTGTGGCGCTGTTGATTGGCGCGTTGCTGGTGGCGTTGAAGCTGGCGAAGTTGCCGCCGTTGGTGCAAGCGAAGGCCTGAGTTTCTCTGGCTTTTAATGTGGGAGGGGGCTTGCCCCCGATGAGGGTAGATCAGTCATAGTTGTACTGACTGGTACACCGCCATCGGGGGTAAGCCCCCTCCCACATTTGTTTTGCGTGTTATTCGTGATACTGCGCCGACAGCTCATGCACCGCGCGCAGGAACGCGCCGGCATGCTCCGGGTTCACTTCCGGGGTGATGCCATGGCCGAGGTTGAACACATGCCCGGTGCCTTTGCCGTAGCTGGCGAGGATGCGGCCAACTTCGGTGCGGATGGCTTCCGGCTTGGCGTACAGCACGGTCGGGTCCATGTTGCCTTGCAGCGCGACGCGGTTGCCCACGCGCTGGCGAGCCTCGCCAATGTCGCAGGTCCAGTCCAGGCCCAGGGCGTCGGCACCGGCGTCGGCAATGCTTTCCAGCCACAGGCCGCCACCCTTGGTGAACATGATTACCGGCACTTTGCGGCCTTCGTGTTCGCGGATCAGGCCGCTGACGATTTTGCGCATGTAGGCCAGGGAGAACTCCTGGTAAGCCGCCGCCGACAGGTTGCCGCCCCAGGTGTCGAAGATCTGCACCGCTTGCGCGCCGGCCATGATCTGGCCGTTGAGGTAGGAGGTGACCGACTGCGCCAGCTTGTCCAGCAGCAGGTGCATGGCTTGCGGGTTGTCGTAGAGCATGGCCTTGGTCTTGCGGAAGTCTTTCGACGAGCCGCCTTCGACCATGTAAGTGGCCAGCGTCCACGGGCTGCCGGAGAAGCCAATCAGCGGCACGCGGCCGTTAAGCTCGCGGCGGATGGTGCTGACGGCGTCCATCACGTAACCGAGGTCTTTGTGCGGATCCGGGATCGGCAGCGCTTCGATATCGGCCAGGGTGCTGACGACTTTCTTGAAACGCGGGCCTTCGCCGGTCTCGAAGTACAGGCCTTGGCCCATGGCGTCAGGGATGGTGAGGATGTCGGAGAAGAGGATGGCCGCGTCCAGTTGTGGGTAGCGGTCCAGCGGCTGCATCGTGACTTCGCAGGCGAACTCCGGGTTCATGCACAGGCTCATGAAGTCGCCGGCGTTGGCGCGACTGGCGCGGTATTCCGGCAGGTAGCGACCGGCCTGGCGCATCATCCACACAGGGGTGACATCCACGGGTTGCTTGAGCAGGGCACGAAGGAAACGGTCGTTCTTGAGGGCAGTCATGTCGGCATCCGCAAAAAAAGTGCGGGCATTTTCTCAGAGCCAGACGCAAAAGGCACGGAATGCGCCGTGCCTTTTGTCTATCGGGTCAATTTGTCGCGGACATGAAAGCGCCGCAAAACAAATGTGGGAGCGGGCTTGCTCGCGAAAGCGGCGGGTCAGTCGACACATCCAGTGACTGATATACCGTATTCGCGAGCAAGCCCGCTCCCACATTTTGATCCGATTTCAAGCTGGGGATCGGGATCAGACCTGCAGGTAATCCAGGATACCTTCGGCGGCATTGCGGCCTTCGAAGATCGCCGTCACCACCAGGTCAGAACCACGCACCATGTCGCCACCGGCGAAGATTTTCGGGTTGCTGGTCTGGTGCTTGTACTGACCTTGTTCCGGGGCCACGACGCGGCCCTGGCTGTCGGTCTGGATTTCAAACTGTTCGAACCACGGCGCCGGGCTTGGGCGGAAGCCGAAGGCGATGACCACGGCGTCAGCCGGGATGATCTCCTCGGAACCCGGGATCGGCTCGGGGCTGCGACGGCCACGGGCGTCCGGTTCGCCGAGACGGGTCTCGACCACCTTCACGCCTTCGACGCGGTCTTCACCGACAATCGCAATCGGCTGGCGGTTATAGAGGAATTTCACGCCCTCTTCCTTGGCGTTCTTCACCTCTTTGCGCGAACCCGGCATGTTGGCTTCGTCACGACGATAGGCACAGGTCACCGACTTGGCGCCCTGGCGGATCGAGGTGCGGTTGCAGTCCATCGCGGTGTCACCACCGCCGAGCACCACGACCTTCTTGCCTTTCATGTCGACGAAATCTTCCGGCGACTTTTCAAAGCCCAGGTTGCGGTTCACGTTGGCGATCAGGAAGTCCAGCGCGTCATAAACGCCCGGCAGGTCCTCACCGGCAAAGCCGCCCTTCATGTAGGTGTAGGTGCCCATGCCCATGAACACGGCATCGTATTCTTCGAGCAGTTGCTCCATGGTGATGTCCTTGCCGATTTCGGTATTGAGTCGGAACTCGATACCCATGCCGGTGAACACTTCACGGCGGTTGCTCAGCACGGTTTTTTCCAGCTTGAACTCGGGGATGCCGAAGGTCAGCAAGCCGCCGATTTCCGGGTTCTTGTCGAACACCACCGGGGTTACGCCGCCACGCACCAACACGTCGGCGCAGCCCAGGCCGGCAGGACCGGCGCCAATAATGGCGACGCGCTTGCCGGTCGGCTTGACCTTGGACATGTCCGGACGCCAGCCCATGGCGAACGCAGTGTCGGTGATGTACTTCTCCACCGAACCGATGGTCACCGCGCCGAAGCCGTCGTTAAGGGTGCAGGCACCCTCGCACAGACGATCCTGCGGGCACACCCGGCCGCACACTTCCGGCAGCGTGTTGGTCTGGTGCGACAGCTCGGCGGCGGCGAGGATGTTGCCCTCGGCCACCAGCTTGAGCCAGTTGGGAATGAAGTTGTGCACCGGGCACTTCCATTCGCAATACGGGTTACCGCAACCCAGGCAGCGGTGGGCCTGGTCGGCCGAGTGCTGGGGTTTGAAGGGCTCGTAGATTTCCACGAACTCTTTCTTGCGTTGACGCAACAGTTTCTTCTTCGGATCTTTGCGCCCGACATCGATGAACTGGAAGTCGTTATTCAGACGTTCAGCCATGTTAAAACCTCATCAAACTCTTCAGGCGCATATCACTGCGGGTTGGCACGGATGCTGGAAAGCAACGATTTCAGGTTGGCAGCCTTGGGCTTGACCAGCCAGAAACGACGCAGGTAATCATCGAGATTTTCGGCGAGGTTACGGCCCCATTCGCTGCCGGTCTCCTCGACGTACTCGTCCAGCACGTGCTGCAAGTGGTTCCGGTAGGACTCCATGGCTTCGCCGCTGATCCGCTGGATCTCGACCAACTCGTGGTTGACCTTGTCGACGAAGGTATTGTCCTGGTCGAGCACGTAGGCGAAACCGCCAGTCATGCCCGAACCGAAGTTGTAACCGGTCTTGCCCAGTACCGCGACAAAGCCCCCGGTCATGTACTCGCAGCAGTGATCGCCGGTGCCTTCCACCACGGTGTGGGCACCGGAGTTACGCACGGCGAAACGCTCACCGGCGGTACCGGCGGCGAACAACTTGCCACCGGTGGCGCCGTACAAGCAGGTGTTGCCGATGATGGCGCTGTCCTGGGTCTTGTACACGCTGCCTTTAGGCGGAACGATCACCAGCTTGCCGCCGGTCATGCCCTTGCCCACGTAGTCGTTGGCGTCGCCTTCCAGGTACATGTGCAGGCCGCCGGCGTTCCACACGCCGAAGCTCTGGCCCGCCGTGCCCTTGAAGCGGAAGGTGATTGGCGCTTTCGCCATCCCTTGGTTGCCGTGCTTGCGCGCGATTTCGCCGGAGATGCGTGCACCGATGGAGCGGTCGCAGTTACAGATATCGAGGGCGAAATCACCACCGCTGGCGTCGTTGATAGAAGAGCTGGCCATTTCGACCATCTTCTCGGCCAGCAGGCCTTTGTCGAACGGTGGGTTGCGGTCCACCTGGCAGAATTGTGGCTTGTCCGCCGGGATGTGGTCGCTGCCCAACAGCGGCGTCAGGTCCAGGTGGTTCTGCTTGGCAGTCTGGCCTTCGAGGATGTCCAGCAGGTCGGTACGACCGATCAGCTCTTCGAGGGAACGCACGCCCAGCTTGGCCAACCACTCACGGGTCTCTTCGGCGACGTAGGTGAAGAAATTCACCACCATGTCGACGGTGCCGATGTAGTGATCCTTGCGCAGCTTCTCGTTCTGAGTGGCGACGCCGGTAGCGCAGTTGTTCAGGTGGCAGATGCGCAAGTATTTGCAGCCCAGGGCGATCATTGGCGCGGTGCCGAAACCAAAGCTTTCGGCGCCGAGGATCGCGGCCTTGATCACGTCTAGGCCGGTTTTCAGGCCGCCGTCGGTCTGTACACGGACTTTGCCGCGCAGGTCGTTGCCGCGCAGGGTCTGGTGGGTTTCGGCCAGGCCGAGTTCCCACGGCGCACCGGCGTACTTGATCGAGGTCAGCGGCGAAGCGCCGGTGCCGCCGTCGTAGCCGGAGATCGTGATCAGGTCGGCATAGGCCTTGGCCACACCGGCGGCGATGGTGCCCACACCGGCTTCTGCTACCAGCTTCACCGAGACCAGGGCCTGCGGGTTGACTTGTTTCAGGTCGAAAATCAGCTGCGACAAATCTTCGATCGAGTAGATATCGTGGTGCGGCGGAGGTGAAATCAGCGTCACGCCCGGCACTGCATAACGCAGCTTGGCGATCAGACCGTTGACCTTGCCGCCTGGCAGTTGGCCGCCTTCACCAGGCTTGGCGCCCTGGGCCACTTTGATCTGCAGCACTTCGGCGTTGACCAGGTATTCCGGGGTCACGCCGAAACGGCCAGTCGCAACCTGCTTGATTTTCGAGCTCTTGATGGTGCCGTAGCGCGCCGGGTCTTCACCGCCTTCGCCGGAGTTGGAACGCGCACCCAGGCGGTTCATGGCTTCGGCCAGGGCTTCGTGAGCCTCGGGCGACAAGGCGCCCAGGGAGATACCGGCGGAGTCGAAGCGTTTGAGGATCGATTCCAGCGGCTCGACTTCGCTGATGTCCATCGCAGTGTCCAGGGTCTTCACCTTGAACAGGTCGCGGATCATCGACACCGGGCGGTTATCCACCAGCGCGGTGTATTCCTTGAACTTGGCGTAGTCGCCCTGCTGCACGGCGGCTTGCAGGGTGTTGACCACGTCCGGGTTGTACGCGTGGTATTCGCCACCGTGCACGAACTTGAGCAGGCCGCCTTGCTGGATTGGCTTGCGCGCACTCCAGGCTTCGGCTGCCAGGGCTTTCTGCTCGGCTTCGATGTCGACGAAACGCGCGCCCTTGATACGGCTTGGCACGCCACGGAAGCTCAGGTCGCACACCTCTTCGGACAGGCCGATGGCTTCGAACAACTGTGCACCACGGTACGAGGTGACGGTGGAAATCCCCATCTTCGACAGGATCTTCAACAGACCCTTGGTGATGCCTTTACGGTAGTTCTTGAACACCTCATAGAGGTCGCCCAGCACTTCACCGGTACGGATCAGGTCACCCAGCACTTCGTACGCGAGGAACGGATAGACCGCCGAGGCGCCGAAACCGATCAGCACCGCAAAGTGGTGCGGGTCGCGGGCGGTGGCAGTTTCTACGAGGATATTGGAGTCGCAGCGCAGGCCTTTTTCGGTCAGGCGGTGGTGTACCGCGCCGGTGGCGAGCGAGGCGTGGATTGGCAGCTTGCCTGGGGCGATATGGCGGTCGGTCAGCACGATCTGGGTACGACCGGCGCGCACAGCTTCTTCGGCCTGGTCGGCGACGTTGCGCACCGCGGCTTCAAGGCCGAGGCTCTCGTCGTAGTTCAGGTCGATGATCTGGCGGTCGAAGCCTGGGCGATCCAGGGTCATCAACGAGCGCCATTTGGCCGGGGAAATGACCGGCGAGCTGAGGATTACACGGGAAGCATGCTCGGGCGATTCCTGGAAGATGTTGCGCTCGGCACCGAGACACACTTCCAACGACATCACGATGGCTTCGCGCAGCGGATCGATCGGCGGGTTGGTCACCTGGGCGAACTGCTGGCGGAAATAGTCATACGGCGTGCGCACGCGCTGAGACAGCACGGCCATTGGCGTGTCATCGCCCATGGAGCCGACCGCCTCGTAGCCTTGCTCGCCGAGCGGACGCAGCACCTGGTCGCGCTCTTCGAACGTGACCTGGTACATCTTCATGTATTGCTTGAGCTGGTCGACGTCATAGAAAGCCGAACCGTGGTCGTTGTCTTCCATGGTCGCCTGGATGCGCAGGGCGTTCTTGCGCAGCCATTGCTTGTACGGGTGACGCGACTTCAAGCGGTTGTCGATGGCGTCGGTATCGAGGATCTGACCGGTTTCGGTGTCCACGGCGAGGATCTGGCCAGGACCAACGCGGCCTTTGGCAATCACGTCTTCGGGCTTGTAGTTCCACACGCCGATTTCCGACGCGAGGGTGATGAAGCCATTGGTGGTGGTGACCCAACGCGCCGGGCGCAGACCGTTACGGTCAAGCAGGCACACCGCATAGCGGCCATCGGTCATGACCACGCCGGCCGGGCCGTCCCACGGTTCCATGTGCATCGAGTTGTATTCGTAGAACGCCCGCAGGTCCGGGTCCATGGTCTCGACGTTCTGCCACGCTGGCGGAATGATCATGCGCACGCCACGGAACAGGTCGATGCCGCCAGTGACCATCAGTTCGAGCATGTTGTCCATGCTGGAGGAGTCGGAACCCACGCGGTTGACCAGCGGGCCAAGTTCTTCCAGGTCCATCAGGTCGTTGGCGAACTTGGTGCGACGGGCCACGGCCCAGTTGCGGTTGCCGGTGATGGTGTTGATCTCGCCGTTGTGGGCGAGGAAACGGAATGGCTGAGCCAGCGGCCATTTGGGCAGGGTATTGGTGGAGAAACGCTGGTGGAACACGCAGATTGCAGTTTGCAGGCGCTCATCGCTCAGGTCTGGATAGAAGGCGGTGAGATCCGCCGGCATCATCAGGCCTTTATAAATGATGGTCTTGTGCGAAAAGCTGCAGATGTAGTGGTCGGTGTCGGCGGCGTTGGCCACGGACGAGCGACGACGCGACGTGAACAGCTTGATCGCCATGTCCTGGTCGCTCAGGCCTTCACCTGCGATGAACACTTGCTCGATCTGCGGCAGGCGCTCATTGGCCAGGCGGCCGAGCACGCTGGTGTCGATCGGCACTTTGCGCCAGCCGACGAGCTGCAGGCCGGCAGCCAGGATCTCGCGGTTCATGTTCTCGCGAGCGGCTTCGGCTTTGACCGGGTCCTGGTTGAAAAACACCATGCCCACGGCGTACTGTTTGGGCAGGTCGACCGCAAATTGCTCTTTTGCGACAGCGCGCAGGAACAGATCGGGCTTTTGAATCAGCAAGCCACAACCGTCACCGGTCTTGCCGTCGGCGTTGATCCCACCGCGGTGGGTCATGCAGGTCAGGGCCTCGATGGCCGTTTGCAAAAGGGTATGGCTGGGCTCGCCCTGCATATGAGCTATCAGGCCGAAACCACAGTTATCCTTGAATTCATCGGGTTGGTACAGACCTGCTTTCATAGACACTTTCTCACCAGGCTGCCTCTTATATCGAGGCAAATTTCTTTTCAATTCAACCGGTTACCTTCCACGCCGAACGTACGCCGGCTTAGCGGGGGCAAAAGGGAGGTCATTGTACACACCGACACAGACGCCCACAAATTTAGCGACGAAATGTCGCAAATCTATGTCGCATTTATGAAAGGTTTAAAGCGATATGCTGTGCTAGTCAAAACTTTTTTAATTCTGACCGCTACGACTCAAAAGCCACTGTGACGCAGACACCACAAAGCGCGCGGCCCTTAGGGGACTGCACGCCATGCGATTTTTTTGAGGTGCCGGGAGGGCGGCCTGGGTAAGGCCGCCGGATCTTCAGCGAGTTGTTGCGAGTTCTTGTTGAACGCTGGCAACAGTGCGAGGCCAAGGTTTACCAGCCTGAACCTTCGCTGGCAAGGTTTTGATCGCGGAATCGGCGGCTGCACGGCTGGAGAAGTTGCCGTAGGTGATCACGTAGAGAGGCTTGCCGTTGAGCACTTTCTTGAAATAACGGTACTCGCCGCCCTGCTCTTTCACGAACGCCTGGGCGTTGGCTTCGGAGCTGGTGCCGAGAATCTGTACCACGAAGTTGCCGGTTGGCTGGCTGGCGTACCAGCTGCTGCCAGCGGCACCCGCCTTGGCAACGGTGGCGGCCGGTTTTTCGGCCGGCTTGGCAGCTGGAGCCGGAGCTGGCTTGGCGGCTGGCGCAGGCGTGACTGGCTTGGTCACGGGAGCTGGCTTGGCGGTGGCGACCGTCGGTGCCGGAGTAGGCTTGGCAACCGCAGCCGGCTGGCCCGCTGGCACGCCCGCAGGCGGTGCAGTGGTGGTCACGGTTGGTGGTGTGGCGCTAGAGCCTTCCACCGGCACGCCGTCGTCGCCTTCCGAAATGCCACCGGCCTCTTCGGCGAGCGGGCCGCGCATCACGGGTTGGCCAACCATCGGCAGGTTGGTCGGTTGGCCGGAGTTGGCGAATTCGACGTTTGGCGTGGGCTTGCCCAATGGCAACTGCGCCTGTTCGGCTGGCGCGCCGGCAGTGGTCGGTGCCTTGCTGCGGCCTGGGATCAACCAGGCGGCGGCGACAGCGACCACGACAACGGCGGAAATAGCCAATACGTGTTTCTTAGGCATAGTAAACCCCATCTTTGGACGCTTGACCGCAGTGCGGCTGGCAATCATGGCTTCGATCATGGCATCGCGGGCAACCTGGTTGATGGTGCCAGGCCAGCCGTCGGAGCTTTCGTGAATATCAGAGATCTGCTGAGCGGAGAAAAGTTCGATACCCGCGCCCGCGCCCTCGAGGCGTTGAGCCAGGTATTCGCGGGTTTCTTCCTCTTCGTACGGCTGCAGCTCGATGACGTGGAACAGCTCTTGATCACCGCTGATCTGCTCCAGATCGGCGATCAGCGACGACTCACCAAACAGGAACACATGCGGGCGACCTTCCGGCGTACCCGCCGCCAGCGCCAGCAGCGCTTCAAGGGCGGATTCGTCGAGCTGCTCGGCGTCATCCACCAGCAGGTAGACTTCCTGGCCGGTCAGGCCCAGTTGCACCACCTGCTTGAGGATTGCATTTGGCTCGGCAGTCGCCACGTCCAAGGACTGGGCAACCTGACGCAGCACGCCCGCCGCATCACCGGCGCCACGGGCCGACACCACCACACTCTGTACCGACTGTTTGTTGGTACTGGCCACCAAGGCCTGGCGCAGCAGGGTCTTGCCGCTGCCCAAGGGGCCGGTCACGACCAGCAGCAGTTGGCTGTAGCGCGCGAGGTGGTGCAACTGCCCGAGCACTGGCTTGCGCTGGGCCGGGAAGAATTTAAAGCCAGGCACCCGAGGAGCAAAAGGGTCGTGGCTTAACTGATAATGGCCGAGGAACGCCTCGTCGGCATGCAAACTAGTCATCGGGATCTTATTAACCTTTAAGCTGGGCCAGGGCGCGGTAATCCGCTCCCAGCGTGGCCTGTAAAATCTCTTTCGGATAATCGTCGGTCACCACCGCTTCGCCCATGTGGCGCAGCAGCACCAGTCGCAGTCGACCGTCGATCACTTTCTTGTCTATCGCCATATGTTCGAGGAAGTCCGTCTCGGTCATTTCCTGCGGCGGAATGACTGGCAAACCGGCGCGCTGGAATAGGCGAATGCCCCGGTCACGCTCCTGGGCACTGATCCAGCCCAGGCGCTGCGACATCTCCAATGCCATCACAGTGCCAGCCGCCACGGCTTCCCCATGCAACCACACACCATAGCCCATGTGCGTTTCGATCGCATGGCCGAAGGTGTGGCCCAGGTTCAAGGTGGCCCGTACGCCGGACTCCCGTTCGTCGGCATTCACCACCAGCGCCTTGGCGGCGCAGGAGCGCGAAATCGCTTCGGTGAGTGCCGCCTGGTCCAGATTGCGCAGCGCGTCGACGTGCTCTTCCAGCCAAGTCAGGAACGGCTCGTCGCAGATCAAACCATACTTGATGACTTCCGCCAGGCCCGCCGACAACTCGCGTGGCGGCAAGGTGTTGAGGGTCGCGGTGTCGATCAGCACGGCTTGAGGCTGGTAGAACGCGCCCACCATATTCTTGCCCAGCGGGTGGTTGATGCCGGTCTTGCCGCCCACCGACGAGTCGACCTGGGACAGCAAGGTGGTCGGCACCTGGACAAAATCTACGCCACGCTGGTAACAGGCCGCTGCAAAGCCGGCCATGTCGCCGATCACACCACCGCCCAGAGCAATCACGGTGGTGCGGCGGTCATGACGCGCGGTCAGCAGGCCATCAAAGATCAGTTGCAGGGTTTCCCAGTTCTTGTGGGCTTCGCCGTCGGGCAGGATCACGGAGATCACCGAATAAGCCGACAGACTGCGGCTCAGACGCTCAAGATACAGCGGCGCGACCGTTTCGTTGGAAATGATCGCCACCTGCCGCCCGGCAATATGCGGTGCGAGCAATTCGGGTTGGTCCAGCAGACCTTCGCCAATATGGATCGGGTAGCTGCGCTCGCCTAGATCGACCTTAAGTGTCTGCATGTGTCCCCGCGTTAGAGATGGTGTGACGATCGATGACGTCAAGTTCTGACGAAACCTGATGGCTCTACGCCATACCCCGCAGGGTGATAGCGCGCCGCCGAGAATAGCGCATTTCGGGCCAGGCTTTAACGGGGTGGCAGCCGTTGCAGGCGCTCAAGAATGTCGAGGACCACCATCCGCGGTGGCCGCTCATCGGTTTCAACCACCAGATCAGCAATTTCCCGGTACAGCGGATCGCGCAGCGTGAGCAGGTCGCGCAGGGTTTTCTCCGGGTTGGCCGTGCGCAACAATGGGCGATTGCGATCGCGAGCGGTGCGGCCCACCTGCTGCTCGACCGACGCATGCAGATAGACCACCCGACCACCGGCATGCAACGCGCGGCGGTTTTCATCGCGCATCACTGCGCCGCCACCGGTCGCCAATACCACACCGTCGCAGCCGCACAGCTCGGCGATCATCGCCTGCTCGCGGTCACGAAAGCCCAGTTCGCCTTCCTTATCGAAGATCCATGGGATATTGGCACCCGTGCGCAATTCAATTTCCTTGTCGGAATCTTTGAACGGCAGGCGCAGCTCTTTGGCCAGCAAACGGCCGATGGTGCTTTTTCCAGCGCCCATCGGTCCTACAAGAATCAAATTTCGCACAGAATCAACGACTCACAGCAATCGCCTGGTTATTCATAATACGCGGAGTCAGGAATACCAGCAGCTCGGATTTTTTCTCCGCCAGCACATCGCGCCGGAAAAGGCGGCCAAGATACGGCACATCGCCTAAAAATGGCACTTTATCTACCACTTTGCTTTGGGTATTGGAGAAAACCCCGCCGATGACGATGGTCTCGCCATCCTTGACCAACACCTTGGCATTGACCTCGTTCTTCTTGATTGGCGGCACGTCATTGAGTTTGTTCAGATAGTCGGGCTCATCCTTGGTGACCTTGACCTCCATGATCACGCGGTCGTCAGGGGTGATTTGCGGGGTGACCTCAAGCGACAGCGAGGCTTCCTTGAACGACACTGATGTCGCGCCGCTGGAGCTGGATTCCTGGTAGGGAATCTCGGTGCCCTTGAGGATGCGCGCGGTTTCCTTGTCGGACGTGACCACCTTGGGTTGCGAGACGATTTCACCGTTGCCGGTTTTCTCCATCGCGGTGAGCTCCAGGTCCAGCAGCAGGTTGTCGGTGATATAGGCAATGCCCAGGCCCGAGGTGCCAGTGAATGATCCCAAATCCACAAAAGGTGAACTGGGTGGGTTTTGCGGCGGTTCCGCGCCTTCGGGCAGGGGCTTTGGAATGCCGCCCGCGCCCCAGTTGCCGCGATTGAGCCGCCCACCCCAGCGCGCGCCCAGGCTTTTGTCGTAATCGACATTGGCCTCGACAATCCGCGCCTCGATCATCACCTGGCGCACCGGAATATCCAGCTGCGCCACGATTCGCCGCAACTCCTCCAGCCGCTCCCCGGTCTGGTAGGCGATGATGTTGTTGGTGCGATCGTCCACCGCCACCGAACCTCGCTCGTCGGTCACGCCCTCCAGACCCGTGACCGACTGGAACAGCTTGGCCAGGTCTGCAGCCTTGGCGTAATTGACCTGCAGTAACTCACGGCGCAATGGCGCCAGTTCAGCCATTTGCTTGCGCGACTCCAGGGTCAGCAGTTCACGCGCGGCCAACTCTTCTGCGGGCGCTACCAGTAGTACGCCGGCCTTTAGCCGCTTATCCAGGCCCTTGGCTTGCAGCACCAAGTCCAACGCCTGGTCCCACGGCACATCCTTGAGGCGCAGGGTGATCGTGCCTTGCACATCGTCGCTCGCCACCAGATTGAGGCCCGCCACATCGGCGATTTGTTGCAACGCCGTGCGCAACTCAATGCTCTGGAAGTTGAGGTTGAGCTTGTCACCCGTGTAGGCACTCAACGTGGCGTTAACAGGCGGTGGCAACTGAATCAGGTCCACGCGATTGGGCACAGCAGCAGCCATCGGTGCCGTGAACGCTATCCATAGCGCCACACCGAAGGACAAAAAAGTCCTTTTCATTGTTTGATTCCGTTATGAGTTGAGGTTTAACACCAGGGTTCGCGGGCGCTCGAGCCAAGCGCCCTGATCATCAGGAAACAGCTCGACCAGCTCTATGTAACGCTCATGGATGGCGACGACCCGCCCATGGTCCGGCCCCAGGTAGTCACCAACCGCCAGGCGGTGCACCGTGGATGCCGCACGCAGCAAGGCGAAAGCCTGCGCCCCACGGGACAGCGTGCCGACCATTTCAAACTGGTCCACCGAGAGCTTTTCCAGGACTCCACGTGGCCGGTCGAGGTCTGGCGCACGGGCGCGTCGCCCCTTCAGATGGTCGACTTGAACGGCTAGCAATTGAAATGGGTCACGCAGCCCGGACGAGTCGTAGACAAACGGCTGCCCTTGCACACCACGCCCACCACCCTGCGCGTGCCAGTAGGTCTTGGCCAACAGCTCAAGGCGTAATAGTTTGTCATCACGCCTCACGGCCACATCGTGCACCGTGGCGATGCGCGACAGCCCCCCCAGGCCGGCCAGGAACATTGCCAGGTCGTGATAAGCCCCCGTGACGCCGATCTGCACTGGCTGTTCGTTATAGAACGGCCGAGACAGCTCATCCAACGGCATGACGCTCTCAACCAGCAAACCATTGGCCAGTGCCAGGCGCGCAACGTCTTCCAGCAACCCAGGCATTTCTGACTCACCCGGCAACGCCTGCAAAAGGTCATCGACCTTCACCTGCATCAGTTGGAGCTGTTGCGCGCGCGCCTCAAGGCTGGCTGCCAGGACAGCTTTTTGTGCGACCTGCTGCTGCAGGGCCACTTCCCGCGCTTCGGCCTGCTGTAACCGCGCCCGCGAGGCACTCAGGTACACCAGATCGCCCACCACAAACACCAGGCCCGCCAGCGCACAGCCCAACAGGGCCTTGCCAGGTAGGGGCCATTTTGCAGCGTTGTGAGTGAGTGCAGAAAGATTGAGCCTCAGCGGGCTCAAGGTTGAGCCTCGGAGGACTCTCCCTGACGCACCATCAGCTGGAACTCATTATTGCCGCGCGCGCCATCCGTTCGCACATGTTGCAACCGAGTGGAATGGGCGCCTTCAGTTGCCTCCAGACGGCGCATCAATTGGGCGATATCCTGGCTGGATTCAGCGCTGCCGCTGATCCTGACCGTATCGCCCTTGGCGACCACTTCGTGCAGGTGCACACCGTCAGGGACCGCGCGCGCCAACTGATCCAACAGTTGGGCACCGGACGAACGGGCATCGTGCAGGTCTTGCACGCCCTTCATGCGCTGCGCCAGTTGCTGGCTTTGCTCCTGCAGATCGTCGATGGTCTTGATACGTGAGTCCAGGCCGGTGATTTCCTTGCCCAGATGGTCATTGCGCGTCACCTGCCGATCAATTGCCTGGTCGATCACCTGATCGGCAAGCCACACGGCCGCAAGCGCCGCGCAGGCGAACGCCAGCAAACACGCCAGTAAATACTTGCGTCGCCGCTCTGCCAGCGCCTGGCGCCACGGCAGTAGGTTGATTCGTGTCTTCAAGCGAAACTCCTCAGGGCCAACCCGCAAGCAATTCCCATCCCCTGGGCATCAACGGCCCATTGTGCACCATCCACTCGATGACCTGGCGTGAAGCTGGCGAAATCGTGACTGCAAGCGCGCGCCAATGCAAATGCTTCGACATCGACCACCTTCGGCACCAGCCCCGCCAGGGACAAAACCGCCTCGCGAGCTTCCACCTGTTCCTTCAAGCATGCGGCGAGCAGTACCTCGATACGACCTGGGTCAAGTGCCGTCGGCCCGCGCACTTGAAAGTCGATGGCCACATCATCCAGCGGATAGGGAATGTATTGGTCCGCTTCCATCTGGATCATCCAGGTCATTTCGTCGTCTGTGAGCCCTGCGTCCATCTCGATCATTCGCGTGATCACCGAGGGGCCGGCCACGGCGACCACAGCACCACGAGCCGACGTCGACAACCGCGACAACGCACTGCGCAGAATGCGCCCTACGCCTTCCAGGTCGAGGAATGTGCCGTCGACCACCGTCTGCGCAGGCAGTGCCTGAGTGACGTAGCCTTGAACGGTGAAACCTGAAATCGAGCGACCCAGCTCGATCAAGCGGATAGCCGAATCATTGATGTCGACACCTAGCAAGGTGTCGGCTTTTCGCGTGAAAAATCCCTTTCCCATAAAACTCCCTATGGCTTTGCCTGTCATACCGCCTGATTGCCGCCGGGCACCCTGCATTCGGTCGATTGTTGAACAGCGGCGAATGACGCCCGAAGTCGAAAAATGCTTTAATGCCCAGCGTTTTTTTCCGCTTTTTATCTGCCGCTCGGGTCGATTCATCGTTTGCCATGCATGTCCCGACGCCTAACTCATTCTTTTCTCTGGAAATCCAAAAGCCTTGATTCGTCTGCTGAAGTTTTTCGGGTACTCCATTGTCGCCATCGTTTGCGGGCTGCTGCTCGTGCTCAGCGGGGCCTACCTCTACCTTAGTCCGGGTTTGCCCTCCGTAGAGGCCCTTAGAAGTATCCAGTTGCAGATTCCTTTGCGGGTCTACAGCAGCGATGAAAAACTGATCGCGGAGTTCGGCGAAATGCGCCGCACACCGATCCGTTTTGCCGATATTCCGCCCAATTTCATCAGTGCCCTGCTCTCGGCCGAAGACGATAATTTTGCCAACCACTATGGCGTCGACCCCAGCAGTCTGGTGCGCGCGGCCACTCAACTGGTAAAAAGCGGACACATTCAGTCCGGCGGCAGCACCATCACCATGCAGGTGGCGAAAAACTTCTTCCTCACCAGCGAGCGCAGCTTTTCGCGCAAAGCCACCGAAATCCTCCTGGCGCTGCAGATCGAACGCCAGTTGACCAAGGACGAGATCCTTGAGCTGTACGTCAACAAGATCTACCTGGGCAACCGCGCCTACGGGATCGAGGCGGCGTCCCAGGTCTACTATGGCAAGTCCATCCGTGACGCCAGCCTGGCGCAGATGGCGATGATTGCCGGCCTGCCCAAAGCCCCTTCACGCTTCAACCCCCTGGCCAACCCGGCACGCAGTAAAGAACGCCGCGACTGGATCCTGGGGCGCATGTACAAGCTGGGCAAGATCGACCAGGCCGCGTATGAAGGCGCCATTGCCGAACCACTGAACGCCAGCTACCACGTGCCGACCCCGGAAGTGAACGCCCCCTATATCGCCGAAATGGCGCGTGCCGAGATGGTCGGCCGCTACGGCAGCGAGGCTTACACCGAAGGCTTTCGCGTCACCACCACCGTGCCGAGCAACCTGCAGGAAATTGCCAACGACTCGGTGCATTCCGGCCTGATCACCTACGACCAGCGCCACGGCTACCGCGGCCCTGAATCGCGCCTGCCGGGCAAGACCCTCAGCGCCTGGACCACCGAGCTGGGCAAACAACGCGCGATCAGCGGCCTGGAGCCCGCCATCGTCACCCAGGTGCAGAAGGATGGCATACAGGTACTGACCCGTACCGGCGAAGCCCATGTGGCATGGGACAGCATGAAATGGGCACGCCCATTCCTGAACACCAACAGCATGGGCGCGCTGCCGAAGCAGCCGTCGGACGTGGCACAAGTGGGTGACTTGATCCGCGTGCAGCGCCAGAAGGACGACAGCCTCAAATTCAGCCAGGTACCGCTGGCCCAGGGCGCGCTGGTGTCGCTGGACCCGCAGAATGGCGCAATCCGCGCACTGGTCGGCGGTTTCGCATTTGAGCAGAGCAATTACAACCGCGCCACCCAGGCCAAGCGTCAGCCGGGCTCGAGCTTCAAGCCGTTCATCTACAGTGCCGCGCTGGATAACGGCTACACCGCCGCCAGCCTGGTCAACGATGCACCCATCGTGTTTGTCGACGAATACCTGGACAAGGTCTGGCGCCCGAAGAACGACACCAATACCTTCCTCGGCCCGATCCGTATCCGCGAGGCGCTGTACAAGTCGCGCAACCTCGTATCGATCCGCTTGCTGCAAGCCATGGGCGTGGGCAAGACCATCGATTACATGACGCGCTTTGGTTTCGCCAAGTCGGACCTGCCGCCAAACCTGTCCCTGGCCCTGGGCACCGCGACCCTGACGCCGATGGAAATCGCCACAGGCTGGAGCACCTTCGCCAACGGCGGCTACAAGATCGCGCCGTACCTGATCGACAAGATTGAAAGCCGCAACGGCGACACCCTGTTCACTGCCAACCCGCCGCGAGTACCGGGGGATGTGGTCAACGGTGTGGCGGCGACGGATGGCCTGGCAGCACCGAGCAATGGCGGTATCACCATTGAACCAACGCCTGGCGCTGCGCCAGCTGCCAACGCTGCCGCAACTGAACCGCAAGCGCCCGCCGTGGCCGAGCGCATTGTGGATGGCCGTACCACCTACATCCTCAACAGCATCCTGGAAGACGTGATCAAGAAGGGCACTGGCCGCCGCGCCCTGGCCCTGGGCCGTCCGGATATTGCGGGCAAGACGGGTACCACCAACGAATCCAAGGATGCCTGGTTCTCTGGCTACAACGCCGATTACGTGACCACTGTGTGGACCGGCTATGACCAGCCGGAAAGCCTGGGCCGCCGCGAGTTCGGCGGCACAGTCGCGCTGCCGATCTGGATGAGCTACATGGGCGCAGCCCTGAAGGACAAGCCGCCACACACCCAGCCGGAGCCGGAGGGTATCCTCAGCCTGCGGATCGACCCGGTCAGTGGCCGCGCCGCATCGCCAAGCACGCCGAATGCGTACTTTGAACTGTTCAAGAGCGAAGACACGCCGCCGTCTGTCAACGAGCTGGGCAATGGCGTTGTGCCGGGCAGCCCGCTGCCGGCGGATGAGGCGGCGCCAATTGATCTCTTTTAGAGAGCGGCAAGCTGTCAGCTACAAGCTGCAAGAAAGAGCAATGTGATCCCGCCCTTGACTTGCAGCTTGCAGCTAGAAACTTCCCCACAAAAAACCCGGCTCAGAGGCCGGGTTTTTTGTGGGTCTACGGCTTAGCCGTTGAACACATCATCCACGCTTTGCAGCGGGTAGTGCTTCGGATACGGCAGGGTAGCAACGCCGGTCTCGATGGCGGCCTTGGCCACGGCATCGGAGATCAGGGTGATCAGGCGTTTGTCCATTGGTTTCGGGATGATGTACTCACGACCGAATTCCAGCTTGATACCGCCGTAGGCATCGCACACTTCCTGGGGCACTGGCAGCTTGGCCAGTTCACGCAGGGCGTTGGCGGCTGCCACTTTCATCTCTTCGTTGATGCGCTTGGCACGAACGTCCAGGGCGCCACGGAAGATGAAAGGGAAGCCCAATACGTTGTTGACCTGATTCGGGTAGTCTGAACGGCCAGTGGCCATGATCACGTCGCTGCGGGTAGCGTGAGCCAGTTCCGGCGAGATCTCTGGGTCCGGGTTGGAGCAAGCGAACACGATCGGGTTGGCCGCCATGGACTTGAGGCCTTCGGCGCTCAGCAAGTTCGGGCCGGACAGGCCGACGAACACGTCTGCGCCGTCAAGGGCGTCAGCCAGAGTGCGCTTGTCGGTCGCGTGGGCAAACATCGCCTTGTATTGGTTCAGGTCGGTACGCTCGGACTGGACTACGCCCTTGCTGTCGACCATGAAGATATTTTCCAGCTTGGCGCCCATGCTCACCAGCAACTTCATGCAGGAGATGGCCGCAGCGCCAGCGCCCAGGCAGACGATTTGTGCGTCAGCCAGGGTTTTGCCAGCGATTTCCAGGGCGTTGATCATGCCAGCCGCGGTCACGATCGCAGTGCCGTGCTGGTCATCGTGGAATACCGGAATGTCGCACTGTTCGATCAGGGCCTTTTCGATCTCGAAGCACTCAGGTGCCTTGATATCTTCCAGGTTGATGCCACCGAAGGTGATGGAAATGCGCTTGACCGTGTCGATGAAAGCCTGCGGGCTTTCGGAGTCGACTTCGATGTCGAAAACGTCGATGCCGGCAAAGCGCTTGAACAGCACGCCTTTACCTTCCATGACTGGCTTGGATGCCAATGGGCCGAGGTTGCCCAGGCCGAGAATAGCGGTGCCATCGGAAATCACTGCAACCAGGTTGCCTTTGCCGGTGTACTTGTACGCCAGTTCAGGGTCGCGGGCGATTTCACGTACGGGCTCGGCAACACCAGGGCTGTAGGCCAGCGACAGGTCGCGAGCGGTGGCAGTGGCTTTGGTGAGCTCTACACTCAGCTTTCCTGGACGAGGATGGGCATGATATTCGAGAGCGGCAGTTTTCAAATCAGACATATCGGCATTCCGCTTTTACTGTTGGTCGACGGACCGCCGAGGATACTCGTGTCGTAAAGTCCCTACAAGACTGGGCAGTCACAGGTGTCAAGGGCCCTGCGCTACGACTTTCGGCCAAGAGCCACGGGATACAAGGGCTTAACTGTTCACAATCGAATAAAAAAATGTCTACAATTTTTTCTTAGCGTATCGGTTTGAGCATGCCAGGATCAGTCAGCGGCAGCAGCCAGCGTACCTGTCCATTTTTCAGTGCACCGCGCTTGGCGCGATCCTGCACCCAGCCACGCGCTTCGATTGTCATATCTTGCAGACCATTGAGCATTGCAGAGTCGAATTGTCCGATGAGGTCGGGCGCAATGCGTAATACCAGTGAACCTTGCAATTCGATCCAGATTCCACCGCGATTGCGTTCGATCTTGTTCACCCGGCCACTGACCAACGCGAAGCCGGACTGCTTGAGCTGCGCCACACTTTGTACCGGCGATTGCCGCCAAAGGCCCAATCGCGCGTGACGGGCGCTGTTTTCAGCCGCCCGCTGACAGGCCACAAGATCGACGTTGGGCGCTACGCCCACTTGAAACCCCAAACCTTCGGCCAGCAGTTGCGCCTCAAGATTCTCGCCATCAACGCCATAGAGGTGGGCCAACGTACGACCATACCGGTCCTTGCTCTCGCGCCCAGGCACCAGACCAACGCGACTGCCGCTGGCGTCGACCAATGCCTGCAAGCGCTGACGGGCAGCGACGGCGTAAGGTTCGTCGCTCCGGCCCTTCTTGCCGGTCTCCGGGGCATTGAGGCCGATCATCCGTACGCTGCGGCCGTCCTTGAGGCGTACCGTGTCGCCATCGACCACGCGCTGCACTTCCACCTGGGTCAGGGAGGCCGGAGCGCGACAAAATACCGCCGCCTCGGCCACTGAAAGCCAAATCCCAGGCACAAAAAAGGCGCCCACGAGGGACGCCTTTTTCAACAGCTGGCAAAAGCCCATAAGGCTTTTAAGCCTTACTCTGCTGGAGTAGCAGCAGGCTTCTTGCCGAAAGCACCAAAGCGATCTGCGAAGCGCTGTACACGGCCGCCGGTGTCCAGAGTTTTCTGCTTACCGGTGTAGAACGGGTGGCACTCGTTGCATACGTCAGTACCCAGTGGCTTGCACAGGTTCGAACGCGTTTCGAACTTGTTGCCGCAGCTGCAGGTGACTTCGATGGTTTCGTACGCTGGATGGATATCGGCTTTCATGGCACTTCCTCGGGCTAGCGTGCCGCCACTCGACACTATTGTCGAATACCGCACGTAATTAGGCCGCGGATTCTACCAGACCTTTTTAATCACGCAAGCCGCGTATCCGGGTGAAAACCGCCTTTCATCAGAAAACCGTGGCATACCCAAGCCCTCCCCTGTCTGCTAGGCTCCCGCACCTGCGCCACCGCCTGCCTTTATATGAGACCCCCCGCGTGCCCGACGCCATTTTGCGCCTAGCCCTGCCCTCGCCCCTGCGCCGCCTGTTCGATTACCGGGCCCCGGCCGGCGTGCTGCGAGAACAGTTGCAGCCGGGCATGCGCGTGCGCGTGCCGTTTGGCCGACGGGAAATGATCGGCATTCTGGTGGAAGTCGCGGACCACAGCGAAGTGCCAGCGGAAAAGCTCAAGCCCGCGCTGGCCATGCTCGACGCCGCCGCCCCGCTGCCGCCCGCCCTGTTCAAGCTGTGCCTGTGGACCGCGCAGTATTACCAGCACAGCCTGGGCGATACCCTGAGCTGGGCGTTGCCGGTGCTGTTGCGCCAGGGCGAACTGGCCGAAGCGCGCCAGGAGCGTTTCTGGTCGATGGCGCCCGGCGCGCGCCTCGACGACCCACGCATTGCCCGCGCCCCGCGCCAGCGTGAAGCCTTGGCCACACTGGCGCAGCATCCCCATGGCGTGGCTCATCAGCTATTAAGCAAGCTGATGCTGAGCAAGGACAGCCTCGACCTGCTGCTGGCCAAGGGCCTGGTGCAGGTGGAGATCCGCAAGCATGCGCCCGACGCCCGCCACGAACACTGGCTGGCCCAGCCGGAACTGCCGCTGAACCCCGAACAGCGCGCCGCCTACGAAGCGATTCGCGCCGGCTTTGACAGTTTCCACGCGTTCCTGCTGGCCGGTGTCACCGGCAGCGGCAAGACCGAAGTCTATTTGCAGTTAATCCGCGAAACCCTGCAGGCCGGCAAACAGGCGCTGGTGCTGATCCCTGAAATCAATCTGGGCCCACAGACCCTGGCGCGCTTCGAACAACGTTTTAACGCACGCATCGCTCTGGTGCACTCGGCGGTCAATGACCGTGAGCGCCTGGAAGCCTGGCTGGCAGCACGGGATGGCGAGGCCGACATTATTATCGGCACCCGTTCGGCGCTGTTCACACCGATGAAGAACCCAGGTCTGATCATCATCGACGAGGAGCACGACGGCTCCTACAAACAGCAGGAAGGCCTGCGCTACCATGCCCGCGACCTGGCGCTGGTGCGCGCACGCCAGGAGGACATCCCTATCGTGCTGGGCTCGGCCACGCCGTCCCTGGAAAGCTTGCACAACGCCTACACCGGTCGTTACGGCCTCCTACGCCTGAACGAGCGTGCGGGCGGCGCCAAGCAGCCCCGTTTCCTGCGCCTGGATGTTAAAAGTCGCCCGTTGGACAGCGGTATTTCCGGGCCGATGCAACAAGCCATCGACCAGACCCTCGCCGCCGGCCAACAGGTCCTGGTGTTTCTCAACCGCCGTGGTTTTGCGCCGACGCTGTTGTGCCACGACTGCGGCTGGATGTCCGAATGCGAGCGCTGCGATGCACGCATGACCGTGCACCAGCGCTACGGCGAGCTGCGTTGCCATCACTGCGGCCATGTGGAGCGCATACCGCGCCACTGCCCGCAATGCGGCAAAGTCGACCTTCGACCGGTGGGCGCCGGCACCGAACGGGCCGAAGAGCGCCTGGGCATTCTGTTCCCGGATTACCCGGTGCTGCGCGTCGACCGCGACAGCACCTCGCGCAAGGACGCAATGAACCAGCTGTTCGCCACCATCCAGAAAGGCCACCCGTGCATCCTGATCGGCACGCAGATGCTTGCCAAAGGGCACCACTTTCCACGGGTGACCCTGGTGTCGATCCTGGATGCCGACGGTGGGTTGTTCTCCGGGGATTTTCGCGCCAGCGAACGCATGGCGCAGTTGATCGTGCAGGTCGCCGGCCGCGCGGGCCGCGCCGAAGAGCCAGGCCGGGTGATCATCCAGACACACCTGGCCGATCATCCGCTGCTGATCCAACTGACCGAACAAGGCTATTTCGCCTTCGCCGAGCAGGCGTTGAGCGAACGTCGCGCCGCTGGCCTGCCGCCTTTTTCCCATTTGGCCCTGTTGCGTGCCGAAGCCCACAAACCCGGGCAAGCCGAAGGTTTCCTGGATGAAGCCTGCAGCGCCGCCGAACGTTTGCTCGGCGAACTGGACCTGACCGGCATCGAACTGCTCGGCCCGGTGCCCGCCCCTATGGAGCGCCGCGCCGGGCGCTACCGGGCTCAGCTACTCTTGCAAGCAACCTCACGCGCGCCCCTGCATCGGCTATTAAGTAGTTGGTTGCTTGCCCTGGAGCAAATGCCCAGCGGTCGCCAAGTGCGATGGTCACTGGATGTAGACCCGGTAGATTTGTATTAAGCCTGGCCATAGGTCCCGCGAAGGTTGGCAAGCCCGCCCTCGCCACGGATAATGCCCAGTTTTTCCACCTGCGCATCGCGCGCCGCCGCTTGCGGTCGAAAGAGAACACCATGAAAGACACCATTCGCCAGCTTATCCAACAAGCCCTCACCCAACTCGTCAACGAAGGTGTGTTGCCTGAAGGCCTGACGCCGGCGATCCAGGTGGAAAACACCCGCGACAAGACCCACGGTGACTTCGCCAGCAACATCGCGATGATGCTGTCCAAGCCTGCCGGCATGAAGCCGCGGGACCTGGCGGAAAAAATCATCGCCGCACTGCCTGTCGACGAGAGCGTCACCAAGGCTGAAATTGCCGGCCCTGGCTTCATCAACTTCTTCCAGAACACCCAGGCCCTGGCTTCGCGTCTGGACGCGGCCCTGGCCGACGCCAAGATCGGCGTGCGCAAGGCTGGCCCGCTGCAGCGCGTGGTTATCGACCTGTCGGCACCGAACCTGGCCAAAGAGATGCACGTGGGCCACCTGCGTTCCACCATCATCGGCGACGGCGTGGCCCGCGTACTGGAATTCCTCGGCGACACCGTGATCCGTCAGAACCACGTCGGCGACTGGGGCACCCAGTTCGGCATGTTGATGGCCTACCTGCAAGAAAACCCGATCACCAGCAACGAGCTGTCGGACCTGGAAAATTTCTACCGTGCCGCCAAGAAGCGCTTCGACGAATCCGAAGAGTTCGCCGACCGCGCCCGTGGCCTGGTGGTCAAGCTGCAAGCCGGTGACAAGGAGTGCCTGGAGCTGTGGAACCGCTTCCGTGAGATTTCCCTGTCGCACTGCCAGGAGATCTACGAGCTGCTCAACGTCAAATTGACCATGGCTGACGTGATGGGCGAAAGCGCCTACAACGACGACCTGATCAACGTGGTCAACGACCTCAAGGCCGCCGGCCTGCTGGTGGAGAGCAACGGCGCGCAGTGCGTTTTCCTCGAAGAATTCAAGACCGCCGACGGCGAGCCGCTGCCGGTGATCATCGTCAAGGCCGATGGCGGCTACCTCTACGCCACCACCGACCTGGCGGCCGTGCGCTACCGCAGCGGCGTGCTCAAGGCCGATCGTGCCCTGTATTTTGTCGACCAGCGCCAGGCCCTGCACTTCCAGCAGGTGTTCGAAGTGGCGCGCCGCGCCGGTTTCGTCACCCACCCGATGCACATGGAACACATGGGCTTCGGCACCATGAACGGCGCCGATGGCCGCCCGTTCAAGACCCGTGACGGCGGCACCGTGAAGCTGATCGACCTGCTGACCGAAGCCCAGGAGCGTGCCTACAACCTGGTGAAGGAAAAGAACCCGGAGCTGGCCGAGGCCGACCTGCGCAACATCGCCCGCGTGGTGGGCATCGGCGCAGTGAAATACGCCGACCTGTCCAAGCATCGCACCAGCGACTACAGCTTCAACTTCGAGCTGATGCTCAACTTCGAAGGCAACACCGCGCCGTACCTGCTGTACGCCTACACCCGTGTGGCCGGCGTGTTCCGCAAGTTGGGCAAGGATTTCAGCGAAGTCGAGGGCCAGATCAACCTGGAAGCTGCGCACGAACAGGAACTGGCCGCCAAACTGGCGCAATTCGGCGAAGTGCTGAACAGCGTCGGCGAGAAAGGCACGCCGCATATCCTGTGCACCTACCTGTACGAAGTCGCCGGCCTGTTCTCCAGCTTCTACGAGAACTGCCCGATCCTGACCGCCGACGACGAAGCTCAGAAGCAAAGCCGCCTGCGCCTCGCCGCACTGGCTGGACGGACCCTCAAGCAAGGCCTGGAACTGTTGGGCCTGGAAACACTGGAGCGTATGTAAGTTGGCTGCCAAGAAAAAACCTGCACCCAAGCGCGGCGCCAGCCGCTACCAGGCCCCGGCGAAGAAGCCGATCCCGGGCTGGTTGTGGATGGCGATCGGCCTCACCGTCGGCGCGTTTATTGTGTTCCTGATGAAACTGGATCCGGGCAAGGGCGATGACGTCAAGCGGGTCAAGCAGGAACAGCAGAAGGCCACGAAAATGGCCGAAGCCAACAAGACGGCGCCGAGCCCGACTGCCCCAGTGAAGCCGAAGTACGATTTCTACACGCTGCTGCCGGAATCGGAAGTGATCGTGCCGCCTGACGCCGTGCCGGAGAAAACCCTGCCGACGCCGCAAGTACCGACTACACCGGTCACCCCGGCAGAAGCGGCGAAGATCGATACCGCCCGCGCCCAGGCCGCGCTGGCCGGGATCACCCCGCCGCCAGCACCGCCGGTGGCCGAGACCAAGGCCGCGCCAGTGACCAAGTTCTTCCTGCAGGCGGGCTCGTTCCCGAAACAGGCGGATGCGGATCGCGTACGGGCGCAGATCATTCTGCTGGGCCAGACGGTGTCGGTGGAGTCGGGGACGGTGAAGGATGCGACTTGGTATCGCGTGCTGGTGGGGCCGTTCAGCAACCGTGAACAGCTGACCGTGGCGCAGAAACAACTGGCTGGCGCGGGCTTTAGCAACCTGTTGTTACAACAACGCCAGAGCCGCTGATTCAAGCTCAACACCGATCAAAATGTGGGAGCTGGCTTTCTGTAGTGAGCGGGCTTGCCCCGCTCACTACATTTCCTACGGTTGAAATCCCCCCCGCCACCCCCATATGAGTTTCCATCAGGGCATTTTCGCCCCGCTGCGTGGAGACTCTCCCCTTGACCACTATCGTTTCAGTACGTCGCCACGGCAAAGTCGTCATGGGCGGCGACGGCCAGGTTTCCCTGGGTAATACCGTGATGAAAGGCAACGCCAAGAAAGTGCGTCGCCTGTACCACGGCCAGGTTCTCGCGGGCTTTGCCGGCGCTACCGCCGACGCCTTCACCCTTTTCGAACGTTTCGAAGGACAGCTGGAAAAACATCAGGGCCACCTCGTGCGCGCCGCCGTCGAACTCGCCAAAGAATGGCGCACCGACCGCTCCCTCAGCCGCCTGGAAGCCATGCTGGCCGTCGCCAACAAAGACGCCTCACTGATCATCACCGGCAACGGCGATGTGGTTGAGCCTGAACATGGCTTGATCGCCATGGGTTCCGGCGGTGGCTACGCCCAAGCGGCAGCCAGCGCACTGTTGAAGAAAACCGACCTGTCGGCTCGTGAAATCGTCGAGACCGCCTTGGGCATCGCCGGTGATATCTGCGTGTTCACCAACCACAACCAGACCATTGAGGAGCAGGACCTCGCCGAGTAAGCCATAGGCTTATTCCGCTTGAGGCCGCCAAACACTATGTCCATGACTCCCCGCGAAATCGTCCATGAACTCAATCGCCATATCATCGGCCAGGACGACGCCAAGCGCGCCGTGGCCATTGCGCTGCGTAATCGCTGGCGCCGGATGCAACTGCCCGAAGAACTGCGCGTTGAAGTAACGCCGAAAAACATCCTGATGATCGGTCCTACCGGCGTCGGTAAAACCGAAATCGCCCGTCGCCTGGCCAAGCTGGCCAATGCGCCGTTCATCAAGGTCGAAGCCACCAAGTTCACCGAAGTGGGCTACGTGGGCCGGGACGTCGAATCGATCATTCGTGATTTGGCCGACGCCGCCCTGAAAATGCTGCGCGAACAGGAAGTAACCAAGGTCAGCCACCGCGCCGAAGACGCCGCCGAAGAGCGTATCCTCGACGCCCTGCTGCCACCGGCACGCATGGGCTTCAACGAAGACGCCGCACCGGCCTCGGATTCCAACACCCGTCAGTTGTTCCGCAAGCGCCTGCGTGAAGGCCAGTTGGACGACAAGGAAATCGAGATTGAAGTCGCTGAAGTCTCCGGTGTCGACATCTCCGCTCCACCTGGCATGGAAGAAATGACCAGCCAGTTGCAGAACCTGTTCGCCAACATGGGCAAGGGCAAGAAGAAAAGCCGCAAGCTCAAGGTGAAGGAAGCACTCAAACTGGTGCGCGACGAAGAAGCCGGGCGCCTGGTCAATGAGGAAGAACTCAAGGCCAAGGCCCTGGAAGCAGTCGAGCAGCACGGCATCGTGTTTATCGACGAGATCGACAAGGTCGCCAAGCGCGGCAACTCCGGGGGTGTCGACGTGTCCCGTGAAGGTGTGCAGCGCGACCTGCTGCCGCTGATCGAAGGCTGCACCGTGAACACCAAGCTGGGCATGGTCAAGACCGACCACATCCTGTTTATTGCCTCCGGTGCGTTCCACCTGAGCAAGCCAAGTGACCTGGTGCCGGAGCTGCAAGGCCGCCTGCCGATTCGCGTGGAGCTGAAGGCACTGACGCCGGGCGACTTCGAACGCATCCTCAGCGAGCCGCACGCTTCGCTCACTGAGCAATACCGTGAGCTGCTGAAAACCGAAGGCTTAGGGATAGAGTTCCAACCGGACGGCATCAAGCGCCTGGCGGAGATCGCCTGGCAGGTCAACGAGAAGACCGAGAACATCGGCGCACGTCGCCTGCACACTTTGCTGGAGCGTCTGCTGGAGGAAGTGTCCTTCAGTGCTGGCGATTTGGCTGGCGCGCAGAATGGCGAAGTGATCAAGATCGACACTGAATACGTCAACAACCACTTGGGCGAATTGGCGCAGAACGAAGATCTGTCGCGCTACATTCTGTAGAGTTCAAGCTGTAAGCTACAAGCTTCAAGTTGAGCCCATTCAACTTGCCGCTTGTAGCTTAAGGCTTGCCGCAGGAGGCACCCATGTCTAAATTCCCCACCGCTGTAAACCTCCACAAAACCTCCAACACCCTCGGCCTCACCTACGGGCCCGACGAGGTGTATCAACTCCCCGCCGAACTGCTACGCACCCACTCGCCTTCCGCCGAGGTCCAGGGTCATGGCAAACCCATCCTGCAATTCGGCAAGCTCAATGTGCGGTTGACCAAGGTTGAACCGGCCGGCCAGTACGCACTGAAATTGACCTTCGACGACGGCCATGACAGCGGACTGTTCACTTGGGACTATCTCTACCAACTGGCCGTGCGTCAGGACGCGTTGTGGGCCGATTATCTGGCCGAACTCAAAGCGGCCGGCAAAACCCGCGATCCGGATCAGTCGGTCGTGCGGCTGATGCTCTAGCCCAGGGGTCTTGCTCTTTAGAGGGCATTTTCTAATTTCATCTGCTTGAATGCCCTGTCGCGTGGCCAACGATTGGTCCGCTTGCGAAAAAAATTAAACTCGGGTAACCAATGGAACTGGCAAGTTCCCTGCATTTGACGATGCGGTATCAACGGTCATCCGAGTCGCAGTACCAGGCTTGTGTTGTGTATCGAAACTGGGTGCGCAGCGGTCCCCGGTACTCGTCTTTCGGACAATGGAGCGTCGTAGATGAGTAACAAGAACAACGATGACTTGAAACGCCAGGCCTCGGAAAACACCCTGGGGCTCAACCCGATCATCGCGTTACGTAAAAAGGATTTGCTCGCCTCGGCGAAGATGGTGCTGACCCAAGCCATCAAACAACCGTTGCACAGCGTCAAGCACGTCGCGCATTTTGGCGTCGAATTGAAGAACGTGATGTTCGGCAAATCCGTGTTGGTGCCGGAGAGCGACGACCGTCGTTTCCTGGACCCGGCCTGGACCCAGAACCCGCTCTACAAACGCTACCTGCAAACCTACCTGGCGTGGCGCAAGGAACTGCACGACTGGATCGGCGACAGCAACCTGTCGGAACAGGACATCAGCCGTGGCCACTTCGTGATCAACCTGATGACCGAAGCCATGGCGCCCACCAACAGCGCGGCCAACCCGGCGGCGGTCAAACGCTTCTTTGAAACCGGCGGCAAGAGCCTGCTCGATGGCCTGTCCCACCTGGCCAAGGACATGGTGCACAACGGCGGCATGCCGAGCCAGGTCAACATGGGTGCCTTTGAAGTGGGTAAGACCCTGGGCACTACCGAAGGCGCGGTGGTGTTTCGCAATGACGTGCTGGAGTTGATCCAGTACAAGCCGATCACCGAACAGGTGCACGAACGCCCGCTGCTGGTGGTGCCGCCGCAGATCAACAAATTCTATGTATTCGACCTGAGCCCGGAAAAGAGCCTGGCGCGTTTCTGCCTGCGCAATAACCAGCAAACCTTCATCGTCAGCTGGCGCAACCCGACCAAGGCCCAACGCGAGTGGGGCCTGTCGACCTATATCGAAGCGCTCAAGGAAGCGGTCGATGTAGTGACGGCGATTACCGGCAGCAAAGATGTGAATATGCTCGGCGCTTGCTCCGGCGGCATCACCTGTACCGCACTGCTCGGCCATTACGCGGCGCTGGGGGAAAAGAAGGTCAACGCCCTGACTCTGCTGGTGAGTGTGCTCGACACCACCCTGGACACCCAGGTGGCACTGTTCGTCGATGAGCAGACGCTGGAAGCGGCCAAGCGCCATTCCTACCAGGCCGGCGTGCTGGAAGGCCGCGACATGGCCAAGGTGTTCGCCTGGATGCGCCCCAACGACCTGATCTGGAACTACTGGGTCAACAACTACCTGCTGGGTAACGAACCGCCGGTGTTCGATATCCTGTTCTGGAACAACGACACCACGCGTTTGCCAGCGGCCTTCCACGGCGACCTGATCGAGCTGTTCAAGAACAATCCACTGGTGCGGGCCAATGCCCTGGAAGTATGCGGCACGCCCATCGACCTCAAGCAAGTCACTGCCGATATTTATTCACTGGCCGGCACCAATGACCACATCACGCCGTGGCAATCCTGCTACAAGTCGGCACAGCTGTTTGGCGGCAAGGTGGAGTTCGTGCTGTCCAGCAGTGGGCATATCCAAAGCATCCTCAACCCGCCAGGCAACCCCAAGGCGCGTTATCAAACCAGTGACAGCCTGACGGCGAAGCCGCTGGAATGGCAGGAGAATGCCACCAAGCACACCGACTCCTGGTGGCTGCATTGGCAGGCGTGGCAGGCGGAGCGGGCGGGGAAGTTGAAGAAAGCGCCGACAAGTTTGGGTAACAAGACGTACGCGGCGGCGGAAGCTGCGCCGGGCACTTATGTACATGAAAGATAGCGGCAAGCGACAAGTTGCAAGTTGACTGCATTCGGCTTGCAGCTTGTGGCTTGAAGCTGCTTCCCCTCTAACCCGCAGGGTTTTCCCATGCCGCAACCGTTCATCTTCCGCACCATAGACCTGGATGGCCAGACCATCCGCACGGCGGTGCGCCCGGGCAAGCCCCACTTGACGCCGCTGCTGATCTTCAATGGCATCGGCGCCAACCTTGAGTTGGTGTTTCCGTTCGTCCAGGCGCTGGACCCGGACCTGGAAGTGATCGCCTTCGATGTGCCTGGTGTAGGCGGTTCATCCACGCCCAATCGACCGTACCGCTTTCCCGGTCTGGCCAAACTCGCCGCACGCATGCTCGATTACCTGGACTATGGCCAGGTGAACGCGGTGGGCGTGTCCTGGGGCGGCGCGTTGGCGCAGCAGTTCGCCTACGACTATCCGGAACGCTGCAAGAAGCTGATCCTCGCGGCCACGGCGGCGGGCGCGGTGATGGTGCCGGGCAAACCCAAAGTACTGTGGCTGATGGCCAGCCCGCGCCGTTACATCCAACCGTCCCATGTCGTGCGCATTGCACCGATGATCTATGGTGGCTCGTTCCGCCGCGATTCGAAACTGGCCGCCGAGCACGCCAGCAAAGTGCGCTCGGCCGGCAAGCTGGGCTACTACTGGCAGCTGTTCGCCGGGCTGGGCTGGACCAGCATCCACTGGCTGCACAAGATCCGCCAACCCACCCTGGTGCTGGCAGGGGATGACGACCCGCTGATCCCACTGATCAACATGCGCATGTTGGCCTGGCGCATTCCCAATGCACAGTTGCACATCATTGATGACGGCCACCTCTTCCTCATCACCCGGGCGGAAGCCGTCGCGCCGATCATCATGAAATTTCTCGAAGAGGAGCGCATGCGTGCGGTGATTCATCCGCGACCGGCCGTGTAAGGACACACCGCCGCGCAACTTGCCAGGAACCGGCTATGGTTCTGAACTGGCGTGCCTGTTTGGTGGCTTGACGAAGGAGTGTTGGCTCATGCGAGAAAGACCCGTGACGAACCCGGCGCCCACCCCTGCCGCGTTCATCAATGCGCAAAATGCGATCACCGGCCTGCGCGGTCGGGACCTGCTGTCGACCCTGCGCAGCGTTGCCGCCCATGGTTTGCGTAACCCGGTGCATACCGCCCGCCATGCCTGGGCCTTGAGTGGTCAGCTGGGGCGCGTCCTGCTGGGCGAAACGGTGCACGAGCCCAACCCCAACGACGGCCGCTTCACCGACCCCACCTGGAAACTCAACCCGGTGTACCGGCGTAGCCTGCAAGCCTATCTGAGCTGGCAGAAGCAGACCCGTCAATGGATTGATGACAGCACCCTGAGCGCCGATGACCGCGCCCGTGCGCACTTTGCCTTCTCGCTGATCAACGATGCGGTCTCGCCGTCCAACACACTGCTCAACCCGCTGGCGATCAAGGAATTGCTCAACTCCGGCGGCAACAGCGTGGTGCGAGGCGTGAGCAACCTGTTCGAAGACCTTGTGCACAACAATGCCCTGCCGCGCCAGGTGAGCAAGCACGCCTTCGAAGTGGGCAAGACGGTCGCCACCACCCCAGGCTCGGTGGTGTTTCGCAATGAGCTGCTGGAGCTGATCCAGTACAAGCCCATGAGCGAAAAGCAGTACGCCAGGCCGCTACTGATCGTGCCGCCGCAAATCAACAAGTACTACATTTTCGACCTGAGCCCGGCCAACAGTTTTGTGCAGTACGCCCTGAAAAACGACCTGCAGACCTTCATGATCAGTTGGCGCAACCCGGACGTGCGCCATCGCGAATGGGGGCTGTCCACCTATGTGGCTGCGCTGGAAGAAGCACTCAACGTATGCCGCGCCATCACCGGCGCCCGCGAAGTCAACCTGATGGGCGCCTGCGCCGGCGGCCTGACCATCGCCGCGCTGCAAGGCCATCTGCATGCCAAACGCCAGCTGCGCCGCATCTCCAGCGCCAGCTACCTGGTGAGCCTACTGGACAGCCAGATCGACAGCCCCGCCAGCCTGTTCGCCGACGAGCAGACCCTGGAAGCCGCCAAGCGCCGCTCCTATCAACAAGGCGTGCTGGACGGCCGCGACATGGCCAAGGTGTTCGCCTGGATGCGCCCCAATGACCTGATCTGGAACTACTGGGTCAACAACTACCTGCTGGGCAAGGAGCCACCGGCCTTCGACATCCTGTACTGGAACAACGACAACACACGCCTGCCCGCCGCGCTGCACGGCGACCTGCTGGACTTCTTCAAACACAATCCGCTGAGTCATCCCGGTGGCCTGGAGGTATGCGGCACGCCTATCGATTTGCAGAAGGTCACGGTGGACAGCTTCAGCGTGGCGGGCATCAACGACCACATCACGCCGTGGGATGCGGTGTATCGCTCCACCCAGCTGCTGGGCGGCGAGCGGCGCTTCGTGCTGTCCAACAGCGGGCATATCCAGAGCATTCTCAACCCGCCGGGCAACCCCAAGGCCAATTACGTCGAGAACCCCAAGCTGAGCAGCGACCCGCGCGCCTGGTACTACGACGCCAACCACGTCGAAGGCAGCTGGTGGCCGCGGTGGCTGGCGTGGATCCAGCAGCGCTCCGGCGTGCAACGCGAAACCCTTACTGCCCTGGGCAGCCAGAACTACCCACCGATGGAAGCGGCGCCCGGCACCTATGTGCGGGTGCGTTGAGCTCAACGATCACATTAAGAAGACTGGATGAAGACCCGCGACCGTATCCTTGAATGTGCCCTGCAGTTGTTCAACCAAAAGGGCGAGCCGAACGTGTCGACCATGGAGGTGGCCAATGAAATGGGGATCAGTCCCGGCAACCTCTACTACCACTTCCACGGCAAGGAGCCGCTGGTACTCGGGTTGTTCGAACGCTTCCAGAATGAGCTGGCTCCGCTGCTGGATCCACCGGCGGACGCGCAACTGGAGGCGGAAGATTACTGGCTATTCCTGCACCTGATCGTCGAGCGCATGGCGCATTACCGGTTCTTGTTCCAGGACCTGTCGAACCTGGCAGGGCGCCTGCCGAAGCTGGCCAAGGGCATTCGCAACCTGCTGACCGCGCTCAAGCGGACTCTGGCATCTTTACTGGCGCGACTGAAAGCGGCGGGGCAATTGGTCAGCAGCACCCAGGCCCTGGGGCAACTGGTGGAACAGATCACCATGACCCTGCTGTTCTCGTTGGATTACCAGCGGATTCTTGACCGTGAGGGCGAGGTGCAGGTGGTGGTCTACCAGATCATGATGCTGGTGGCGCCGCATTTGCTGCCGCCGGCGCGGCAGGCGACTGAGCGGTTTGCGCTCAAGTACGTCGATCACACCCCATAAAAAATGCCCGACCTTTGCAGGCCGGGCATTTTTTGTGTCCTGGAAAAAATCAGGACTGACTGGATGGCGTCGGGGTTGCCGGCGTTGCAGTCGAGGTCACAGCAGCAGGGGCCGGTGCGGACACCGAGTTGGCTGTGGAAGCGGTTGGCGCATTAGCAGGCTTGGCCGCAACAGCTGGCTTGGCTGCTGCCGGTTTTTTTGCTGCTGCTGGCTTCTTCGCGGCGGCTGGTTTTGCCGCTGGCTTGGCTGCAGCAGGTTTGGCTGCTGGTTTCGCGGCGGCCGGTTTGGCTGCTGGCTTCGCAGCGGTTGGCTTGGCAGCAGGTTTTGCGGCAGCAGTTTTGGCCGCTGGCTTGGTGGCAGGTTTAGCAGCGGCCTTGGTTGCAGGTTTTGCGGCAGGCTTGGCAGCGGCTTTAGCGGCCACCGGCTTAGCAGCCGATTTAGCGGCAGGTTTGGCTGCAGCAGTTTTAGCCGCTGGCTTGGCGGCTGGTTTAGCGGCCGCTTTGGCAGTGGGTTTGGCTGCCGGCTTGGCGGCAGCTTTTACCAGAGGCTTGGCGGCAGCTTTCGCAGCAGGTTTGGCCGCTGCGGTTTTAGCCGCTGGCTTGGCAGCCGTTTTTGCAGCAGCCGTTTTCACGGGAGCCACTTTAGCACCGGTCAGTTTTTCGATTTGCTTGGTCAGCGTATCGACCTTACTGTTCAGTGTTTTCAGTTCAGCCTTGCTCGGCACGCCCAGTCGTGAAATGGCACTGTTAAGGCGTTTGTCGAAAGTTTCTTCCAACTTGCCCCACGTGTCAGAAATGCTCGACTTGGCGGAACCGGCAGTTGCCTTGGCCGCTTCAACTTTTTTGCCCACCGTGGTCTTGGTCAACTTCTCGGCCTTTTCGCCGTCCTTGACCAAAGTCTCGAAGTACTTGCCGCCGTCACTGCTAACCTTCGAGTACACGCCTAAACCAGCAAGCCAGATCTTACGGGAATATTTTTCAACTTCCCCGACCCACGAGCTGCCTTCTTTCTGAGTAGTCTTTTTAACAGCCATCCCGATGTCTCCTTAGTGTTTACGCGCGACACGTTCTAGCAATGTCGTCAGCTCTTCGAGCTTAGCAGAGAGTGTCTCAACGTCATGTTTAGACGCAATGCCGATTCGATTCAAGGCACTGGCAACACGAGTATCAAAAGCTTTTTCAACTTTATCCAGCTGAACTTCTACCAGACCTTTGACGGCGGAGACATTACTCTTTACTTGATCAATCTGACTGTTGGCGGCCTCAAGTTGTTCAACAGCAACTTTTTTGCCTTTACTTTCAACGTGTTGACCGGTTTTAACCAGCTCTTTGAAGTAATCGCTGCCCTCGCTTCCGACCTTGATATACGCGCCAAGTCCTGCCAGCCAGATTTTGCGGGCGTAGGATTTAACCTCGCTCAGGGTAGTGGTCTGGGTGTCGATTTTTTTCTTCAAGATAACTTTGGCCATGGTGCACCTCACGCAGAATAGGGTGGAGGAACGGCCCGCAGAGTTGAGGGCTTGGGCACAAAGTAGGCTGGAAAATTAGAATCGGCACCCTAAGAACAGGTTGATCACGCCAGCGCCTTATCCACGGCCTTTTCAATTTCGGACTTGATGGTCCCACTCATGGCCGACATCAACAGCCCCAGCTCAACGTCGATGCGCAACGAATCGTCGGCGACTAATACAGTGCCCTTAACCCCTGAACGCTTGAGGCTCAAGGTATCACCGGACCACGACGACTCCAGGCCATATTGCTCCTTGAGTTTGAGCGCCAACTTGTCGGCCTTTGCCCGTGCGTCTTCTTTACCCAGGGAATGTGCACGTTCAACGGTTATACGGGCCATTGCAATGACTCCTCTTTATAGCGAGTTGTAAACCTTCCATGCGGCAAAAGGTCTCTGTGATGACCTATCTTACCTGCAGCCTTGCCAAGACAAAGCAGGCCTTGGGGATTATCATGTCCCGCATTCTCTTTTGGTGACAGCGATATGACTGATCAGCGCAAAGGCAGCGATGCCGAACCCACCACTCACTTCGGCTTCAAGAACGTCCCGGAAAGCCAGAAAGCGGAAAAAGTCGCCGAGGTGTTCCACTCGGTCGCGGCCAAGTACGACCTGATGAACGACGTGCTGTCGGGCGGCATGCACCGTCTGTGGAAGCGTTTCACCATCGAGTTGTCTGGCGTGCGCACCGGCAACCGCGTGCTGGATATCGCCGGCGGCACAGGCGACCTGGCCGCCAAGTTCTCCAAGCTCGTCGGCCCGACCGGTCAGGTGGTCTTGGCGGACATCAACGGTTCGATGCTCAAGGTCGGCCGTGACCGCCTGCTCGACAAGGGCGTGGCGGGCAATATCGAGTTCGTCCAGGCCGACGCTGAAAAGCTGCCGTTCCCCGACAACCATTTCGATTGCGTGACCATCGCCTTCGGGCTGCGCAATGTAACCCACAAGGAAGACGCGATCCGCTCGATGCTGCGGGTGCTCAAGCCGGGTGGCCGCCTGCTGGTGCTGGAGTTCTCCAAGCCAACCAACGCGCTGATGTCCAAGGTCTACGACACTTACTCGTTCGCTTTCATGCCGTTGATGGGCAAGCTGATCACCAACGATGCCGAAAGCTATCGCTACCTGGCCGAATCGATACGCATGCACCCCGACCAGGAAACCCTGAAGTCGATGATGGTAGAGGCCGGTTTCGACCGCGTCACCTACCACAACATGACCTCGGGCATCGTCGCCCTGCACCGCGGCATCAAGCCCTGATGCTGATCAAAGGCCTTCTCGCCAGCGTTGAACACGGCCTCAACCGTGTACTGCGCCTGGACAGCACCGCCCTGGCGCGGCTTGCGCACCTCAACGGCAAAGTCATTGCCGTCGACTGCCGCAGCCCCACCTTGCAGCTGTTTATCCTGCCCAGCGATGAAGGCCTGATGCTCGCGACCCAATGGGCCGCCGACGCCGACTGCACCCTGCGTGCGCCGGCATCGAGCCTGCTGCACCTGGCCCTGAGCCGCAACAAGACCGCCATCCTGCACAGCGCCGAAGTGGAGCTGGAAGGCGACAGCTCGGTGTTGATGGACCTGGCGGCCGTGTTGCAGGACCTGGAACTGGACTGGGAATACGAGCTGTCGCGCTGGATCGGCCCCGTCGCCACCCAGTTGATCAGCGGGCACCTGCGCAGCCGTTCGCGCTGGTACCAGCAAGGGTTCGCCAGCCTCAACCAGAACCTCGCCGAATACCTGAGCGAAGAATCGCGCACCCTGGTCGGAGAACGTGAGGCGCAAGCGCGCTTTCGTGAACTCGACAAGGCCAAAATCGACCTGGAACGCCTTGAGGCACGCTTCGAGCGCCTGAGCCGTTCCCTTGATCCAAGCGATAACGCATGAAGCTGCTCGCCGTCCGCCGTTTGTTTCGTATCCAGCGCGTCGTAATCCGGTACCGCCTCGATGACCTGCTGTTCGCCCTACCCCTGCCGTGGTTCCTGCTGGCGGTGCGCTATGTGCTGCCGTGGCGCTGGTTGCCGCGCAAGAAGCTGGAGCTGAGCCGTGGCGCGCGCCTGCGCCTGGCGCTGCAGGACCTGGGGCCGATTTTCATCAAGTTCGGGCAGATCCTCTCGACCCGCCGCGACTTGCTGCCCGAAGACATCGCCGACGAGTTGATGCTGCTGCAGGACCGCGTGCCGCCGTTCGATCCCCAGCTGTCGATGAAGCTCATCGAGGGGCAACTGGGCAAGAAAATCAGCGAAGTCTTCAGCCGCTTCGACGTCGAGCCTCTCGCCTCGGCCTCCGTGGCCCAGGTGCACGCAGCGCAGCTCAAGACCGGCGAAGAAGTGGTGGTGAAAGTGATCCGCCCCGGCCTCAAGCCGATCATCGGCCAGGACCTGGCGTGGCTGTTCATCCTCGCCCGCGCCGCCGAGCGCTTCAGCGCCGATGCGCGCCTGCTGCATCCGGTAGACGTGGTCGCCGACTACGAAAAAACCATCTACGACGAACTCGACCTGCTGCGCGAAGCCGCCAACGCCAGCCAGCTCAAGCGCAACTTCGAAGGCTCGCCGCTGCTGTACGTGCCCCAAGTGTATTGGGACTGGTGCCGCTCCAAGGTGCTGGTGATGGAGCGTATCTACGGCGTGCAGGTCACCGACCTCGCAACCCTGGCCGACCAGCGTACCGACATGAAGATGCTCGCCGAGCGTGGCGTGGAGATTTTCTTCACCCAGGTGTTCCGCGACAGTTTCTTCCACGCCGACATGCACCCCGGCAACATCTTCGTCAGTACCGTGAACCCGTGGAGCCCGCAATACATCGCGATCGACTGCGGCATCGTCGGCAGCCTGACCCCGGAAGACCAGGATTACCTGGCGCGCAACCTGTTCGCCTTCTTCAAGCGTGACTATCGCCGCGTGGCACAGTTGCACATCGATTCGGGCTGGGTGCCGGCGGAAACCAAGCTCAACGAATTCGAAGCGGCAATCCGTACCGTGTGCGAGCCGATCTTCGAAAAACCGTTAAAAGATATTTCCTTCGGCCAGGTGCTGATGCGCCTGTTCCAGACCGCACGGCGCTTCAACATGGAGGTGCAGCCACAGCTGGTCCTGTTGCAAAAAACCCTGCTGAACATCGAAGGGCTGGGTCGCCAGCTGTATCCCGATCTCGACTTGTGGAACACCGCCCAACCGTTCCTGGAGCGTTGGATGCGTGAGCGCATGAGCCCGAAAACCGTACTGGGCAACCTGCACAGCCAGATGGAGCAACTGCCGCACCTGGCCAACATGACCCGCGACCTGCTGGAACGCATGTCCCAGCCCCACGCCAAGGACCCGGCGCCGCCCTGGAAGCAGCGCAAGGACGACTGGTTCCTGCGGCTGCTGGGCGCCGCTCACTTGGTCGGCGGGGTGATGCTGGCCATCGGTGGCCCGCTGAACCAACTGGGTCACTGGCCGGCCGACATTATGGTCGCCGTGGGTGTTTATCTGATCGTGCGTCGATAGCCAATCCGGTTATACACTGTCGCAAATTGCCGGAGCCGAACATGAAAGACTGGCTGGACGAGATCAAGTGGGACAGTGACGGCCTGGTGCCGGCCATCGCCCAGGACTACAAGACCGGGCGCGTGCTGATGATGGCCTGGATGAACCGCGAGGCCCTGAGCCTCACCGCCACTGAGCAGCGCGCCATTTACTGGTCACGCTCGCGTGGCAAACTGTGGCGCAAGGGCGAAGAATCCGGGCACGTGCAGACCCTGCACGAGATGCGCATCGACTGCGACGCCGACGTGGTGATCCTCAAGGTCGAGCAGATCGGCGACATCGCCTGCCACACCGGCCGTCACAGCTGCTTCTATCGCGTGTTCGAGAACGGCGAATGGAAAGTCGTGGAGCCGGTGCTCAAAGACCCGCACGCCATCTACTCGGCAGGACACTAGACATGAGCGATACCCTGAACCGCGTGGCCCAGGTGCTGGAAGACCGCAAAGGCGCGGATGCCGACAGCTCCTACGTCGCCAGCCTGTACCACAAGGGCCTGAACAAGATCCTGGAGAAACTCGGCGAAGAATCCGTCGAGACCATCATCGCCGCCAAGGACGCGCAGATCAGCGGCGACTGCAGCGATGTCATCTACGAGACCGCCGACTTGTGGTTCCATAGCCTGGTCATGCTCGCCCAACTGGGGCAGCATCCGCAGGCTGTGCTGGATGAACTGGACCGACGCTTCGGCTTGTCCGGGCATGCCGAGAAAGCCTCGCGCCCGTCCGCCTGAATAACCAAGACTAGAGGATTTGCAGCATGGGCATTTTTGACTGGAAACACTGGATCGTCATTCTGGTGGTGGTGGTACTGGTGTTCGGCACCAAGAAACTCAAGAATCTGGGCACCGACGTGGGCGAGTCGATCAAGGGCTTTCGTAAAGCCATGAACGACGACGAAAAACCCGCCGACCCGGCCGCCAACCCGGTGCCTCCGACGCAGCCTGTGCACCCGCAGGCCACCCAGCCGATCACCGAGCGTCGCACCTTCGACGTGCAGGCTGAGAAAGTCGAAGAGCCGACCCGCAAAGACTCGTGAGCACTGACTAATGTTTGGTATCAGCTTCTCTGAACTGCTGCTCGTCGGCCTCGTAGCCTTGCTGGTACTGGGGCCGGAACGCCTGCCCGGTGCAGCACGCACGGCCGGCCTGTGGATCGGGCGCCTGAAACGCAGTTTCAACGCCATCAAACAGGAAGTTGAACGGGAAATCGGCGCCGACGAGATCCGTCGGCAACTGCACAACGAGCACATTCTTTCGTTGGAACAAGAAGCCCGCAAGATTCTGTCACCGGTGCAGGAGCCCGCCAAACCGGCGGCGCCCGTCGTCGAAAACAGCATCGCGCCTGCCGCTGAAGTCATCCCCGTGGCACCGACCGCTGCAACCGAGCCTGCGCCGACGCCCACCGCGTCGCCGGCGCCCCATGACCCTACATTGCCGCCGCGAGCCCCATGAGCGCTGATAAACCGGAAAACGACCAGCATATGCCGCTGGTCTCGCACCTCACCGAGCTGCGTACCCGCCTGCTGCGTTGCGTAGCGGCCATCTTCATTATCTTTGCCGGGTTGTTCGCCTTTACCCAGCAGATCTACACCTTCGTCTCGACGCCGCTGCGCCAGTATTTGCCGGCCGGTGCGACGATGATCGCCACCGATGTGTCGTCACCGTTCCTCACGCCGTTGAAGCTGACCATGATGGTCTCGCTGTTCCTGGCGATCCCGGTGATCCTGCACCAGATCTGGGGCTTTATCGCGCCGGGCCTGTACAAGCATGAAAAGCGCATCGCGGTGCCGTTGCTGGTGTCGAGCATCCTGTTGTTCTACACCGGCATGGCGTTCGCTTACTTCCTGGTGTTTCCGCTGATCTTCAAGTTCTTCGCCGCCGCCACCCCGGCCGGCGTGGAAATGATGACCGACATCACCAGCTACCTCGACTTCGTGATGACGCTGTTCTTCGCCTTTGGCGTGGCCTTCGAAATCCCGGTGGCCGTGGTGCTGCTGGTGTGGATCGGCGTGGTCAACGTGGCCTACCTGAAGAAGATCCGCCCGTACGTGATCATCGGCTGCTTTGTGGTCGGCATGATCCTCACACCGCCGGACATCTTCTCCCAGACCCTGCTGGCCGTGCCGATGTGGATGCTGTTCGAGATCGGCATCCTGTTCAGTGGCTTGATCAGCAAGCGTGGCGAACACACGGATGACCAGCCGCCAGCGACCCAGCCGTGAACCTGCTGCTCCTCGAAGAGGCTGACTTCATTGCGGCCGACCGAGTGGTGCTGCGTGATCGGCGCCTGGTGCACATGCAGGAAGTCCACCGCGCCGCCGTCGGCGACAGCCTGCGCGTCGGCCGCATCGCCGGGCTGATGGGCAATGCGCAGTTACTGCGGCTGGAAGCTTCAGAGGCCGAGCTGCAAGTGAGCTTCGACCAGCCACCACCGGCCAAGCTGCCGCTGACCCTGCTGCTGGCCCTGCCACGCCCGAAGATGCTGCGTCGGGTGTTGCAGACCGTGGCCGCCATGGGCGTGCCGAAGGTAGTGCTGGTCAACAGCTACCGAGTCGAAAAGAGCTTCTGGCAAACCCCGTTCCTGGAACCCGAGGCGATTCGCGAGCAATTGATTCTGGGCCTGGAACAGGCACGAGACACGGTGTTGCCCGAGATCATTATCGAAAAGCGTTTCAAACCGTGCGTCGAAGACCGCCTGCCAGCCATGACCGAGGGCACCCTGGGCCTGATCGGCCATCCCGGTGATTACCCGGCCTGCCCCCGTGGGCTGGATGAGCCGGTGACGCTGGCCATCGGCCCGGAAGGTGGCTGGATTCCCTACGAGGTGGACCTGCTGACCAAGGCTGGCTTGCAGCCCGTGCAATTGGGCGCGCGTATCCTGCGCGTCGAAACCGCCGTCACCGCCCTGCTCGCCCGCCTCTTCTAACACCATTGATACGTGCTTTGTAGTGAGCGGGCTTGCCCCGCTCACTACAAATCCTCATTTCCTACAGATATCTCCCTGACAGCCGATAACCTTTGAATAAGTCCAAGCCTTGTTCCAGGGGAGTTCGCAGCATGTATCGTTGGTTAGCCGAAAAGCTGGGGAATGTCAGCGTCAAAACCAAACTCGGCGTGGGCTTCGGCCTGGTGTTACTGCTGACATTAATGATCACCTTCACCGGCTGGACCGGCCTGGGCGATGTGATCAGTCGCGGTGACAAGCTGGGCTATATTTCCAGCCTCAACGGGATGACCAAGGACCTGCGCCTGGCGCGCCTGGACTTCGAAATGCGTCGCGGCGAACAAGGCACGGACGCGGTCAATAACCTGATCGCCAAACTGGATAGCGGCCTCAAAACCGCCGCCGACCTGATTGAGCAACCCGACGACAAGGCTCTGGTGGAACAGCAACAGGACGCCCTGAACCAATACAAAAAAGCCTTCGGCGCCATGGTCCAGGCCGGACTCAAGCGCGAAGGCGCGCGCAGCAGGCTGGGCGACACGGCCGACAACGCGGTGGCCAAGATCAGTGAGGTAGAAAAGTCCCTGCTGCAAGGCGACAGCGTCACGCAGTTCAACAGCGTGGTCGACCTGAGCAAACTGATCCAGCAAGCGCGCTTCCAGGTGCGTGGCTACACCTACAGCGGCAAGGTTGAGGCCGAGCAACCGGCCCTGGATGCCATCGACAATGCCCTGAAGAAAATCACCGAACTTGAAGGGCAACTGCCGGCGCAGTACCAGGCCAACCTGCAAGAGGCCGGCACCTCGCTGCAAGCCTACCGCGCTGCCGTCAGCCAGTACCGCGACTCCCAGACGGCCGCCGCTGCCGCGTTGAAGATCATGAGTGCCCAGGGCGACACCCTGCTGAGCCACAGCGAACAACTCACCACGTCGCAAACCGTGGTACGCGACACCGACGCCGCGCACGCCAAACAACTCTTGCTGCTGGCGACCGTGCTGGCGCTGATCTTTGGCCTGGTGGCTGCCTGGGCGATCACGCGCCAGATTATCATCCCGCTGAACCAGACCCTCCAGGTGGCCGAGCGCGTGGCCTCGGGTGACCTGAGCCACAACCTCACCTCCATGCGCCAGGATGAGCTGGGCCAACTGCAACGCGCCATGCAAAGCATGACCGTCGGCCTGCGCGAGCTGATCGGTGGGATCAGCGACGGCGTCACCCAGATCGCCAGCGCTGCCGAGCAATTGTCGGCGGTCACCGAGCAGACCAGCGCCGGGGTCAACAGTCAGAAGGTCGAAACCGATCAGGTCGCCACCGCCATGAACGAAATGGCCGCAACCGTGCAAGAAGTCGCACGTAATGCCGAGGAAGCCTCCGAAGCTGCCGTAGCCGCTGACCAACAGGCCCGTGAAGGTGACAAGGTCGTCGGCGAAGCCATCGCGCAGATCGAACGACTGGCCACCGAAGTGGGTAACTCCACGGTCGCCATGGGCGATCTGAAGCGTGAAAGCGACAAGATCGGCAGCGTGCTCGACGTGATCAAATCGGTGGCCCAGCAAACCAACCTGTTGGCCCTCAACGCTGCGATTGAAGCCGCACGCGCAGGCGAAGCCGGGCGTGGTTTTGCAGTGGTGGCCGACGAGGTGCGCAGCCTGGCCCAACGCACGCAAAAGTCCACCGAAGAGATCGAAGAGCTGATCGTCGGCCTGCAAAACGGCACCCAGCAGGTCGCCACCATCATGGACAACAGCCGTGGCCTGACCGACAGCAGTGTCGAGCTGACCCGCCGGGCCGGCAGTGCCTTGGCGAGCATCACCCGGACAGTCTCGACCATCCAGGCGATGAACTCGCAGATTGCCACCGCCGCCGAACAGCAAAGCGCGGTGGCTGAGGAAATCAACCGTAGCGTGCTTAATGTGCGTGATGTGTCGGAGCAGACCTCTTCGGCCAGTGAAGAGACCGCCGCGTCCAGTGCCGAACTGGCCCGCCTGGGCATTTACCTGCAAACGCTGGTGGGGCGCTTCCGGATCTGACCCACACTTTATGAAACGTCCTACGTAGTTATCAGCCCAGCATCACCCCGAATCGAATTAGCGTTTCCTTTGTTGCGAAACGCTTTTTCAGATTCGGAGGTTCATCATGTTTTCTCGGCTGACCCGCTTGCTGGACAATGCCAGCGTCCGTCTCAAGCTCGCCCTGGGCTTCGGCCAAGTGCTGATCCTCAGCTTCGTCATTGCCATGACAGGCTGGCAAGCGCTGAACGCCGTGCTGTTCCGTTCAAGCAACCTGACGGCCTTGAACCAACTGGCGGTTGTCGCCGAGGCCCTGCGTGCGGACCGTATCGTTTACCGAACGCTTGCAGACACCGCAAGCCTGGGCAAAATGAAGCTGCAGATTGCACAAATCGATCAACACCTCGGCTACCTGTCGAACCACCTTAAAGATTCCGCCGACCTGCAGCGCATCATGGACGCCGAGCGTTTGGTGTCCCGCTTCAAAGCCGGCCTGGTGGAACTGCCACCGTTGCTTGAGCAGCGCGAAAACATCCGTCCTGCGCTCCATTCGGCCGCACTGCAAGCCAGTGACACGCTCGCACAGCTGGCCAGCGACTTGCCTGACCAGCAAGACGAACAGGCGCTGGATGCCATTGAAAACCTGCGCCAGGCCATGGAGCGGGCCGAGGATCGTGCCCAGAACCCCGCCTGGGCTGCCGAGTCACTGCAAGCCTATGCCGAAGCACTCGATAAGACACTCCAGGCCATGGACATCGCTCAGTCCGCCGTGGCCAGCCTACCAGTCGACTCCGCCCCGCTTGGAA
Organism: Pseudomonas sp. HN11; assembly: GCF_021390155.1. Classification (NCBI taxonomy): domain Bacteria; kingdom Pseudomonadati; phylum Pseudomonadota; class Gammaproteobacteria; order Pseudomonadales; family Pseudomonadaceae; genus Pseudomonas; species Pseudomonas sp. HN11. Next base: position 397,519 of record NZ_CP089985.1, on the reverse strand, counting down.
CCGATCTGGCGAACTATCGCGCTCAGTTGATAAAACTCAAGGAGGCTCAACTGACCACCGAAACCGCCCAGAACCGGTTGGAACAACAGCTCAACCAGTTGCTCGAACACAGCGAATCGGTGAGCCAAAGCCAGACACTCAAACGCGACACCGAAGCGGACCATACGCGCACGCAGCTCATCAGCGTCACGATGGCGGCGTTGCTATTCGGTGCCCTGGCTGCCTGGTGGATCGCCCGGCAGATCACACTGCCCCTTCGCCAGGTACTGGCGTCCGCCAATCGCATCGCCCAGGGCGATCTCAGTCAAGATATCCAGGCGCAACGCAGCGATGAGTTGGGCCAACTGCAACTCACCATAGGCGACATGTCCCGCAACCTGCGAAGCCTGATCAGCGGCATCGGTGACAGCGCCCGGCAAATCGCCAGCGCCGCCACACAGCTGTCGGCGGTGACGGAGCAGACCCGCGCCGGGATCAGCAATCAGAAAGACGAAACCGACCAGGTCGCGACAGCGATGAATGAAATGCTCGCCACCGCCCAGGAAGTTGCGCGGCACGCCGAACAAGCCTCGGTGGCGGCCAATGAGGCCGATGAACAAGCCACTGCAGGGGACAAGGTTGTCGGGCAGGCCGTGGAGCAGATTGGCCATCTGGCCCACGAAATGGCGCGCGCCAGCCAGGCGATGGTTGCTTTGCAACAGGAGAGCCAAAAGATCGGGGGCGTGCTGGATGTCATCAAGTCCGTGTCGCAGCAGACCAACCTGCTCGCCCTGAACGCCGCCATTGAAGCCGCGCGGGCTGGCTCGGCAGGCGAAGGGTTCGCCGTGGTCGCCGATGAAGTGCGTAGCCTGGCTTTACGCACGCAGGAATCCGCTGAAGAGATCGAAGGGCTGATACTCGGGTTGCACACCGGCACCCAGCAGGTGGCCGATATCATGGACGCCAGCCGCGCGCTGACTGACTACAGCGTCGACCTGAGCCGCGACGCGGGCGATGCCTTGGTGGCGATTATCCGTACAGTCTCGATCATCCAGGAAATGAACCCGCAGATCGCCGCTGCCGCTGAAGAGCAAAGCGCGGTGGCAGAAGAGATCAATCGCAGTGTGTTGAAGGTGCGCGATGTATCCGAACAAACCGCCACCGCCAGTGAGGAAACGGCAGCGGCGAGTGTTCAGTTGTCCCGGCTGAGCCTGGATCTACAGGCGCTGGTGGGTAAATTCAGGTTATAGGACCTGGCGCAGGAAGGCCTGGGCACGCGGGTCTTTCGGCGCATCAAAGAACTCGGCCGGGGCGGCGTCTTCAAGCAACTTGCCATGATCGAAGAACAGCACCCGATCGGCCACTTCACGGGCGAAGCCCATTTCGTGAGTGACGCAGACCATGGTCATGCCTTCCAGGGCCAGGGTTTTCATTACGTCCAATACTTCGCCGACCATTTCCGGGTCCAGCGCCGAGGTGGGTTCGTCGAACAGCATGACCTTGGGGTCCATTGCCAGGGCCCGGGCAATCGCGACCCGTTGCTGCTGACCGCCGGACAAGCGTGACGGAAACTCATTGGCCTTCTGCGCAATGCCGACCTTTTCCAGCAACGCCAGGGCCTTGGCCTCGCGCTCCTTCTTGCCGCGCTTGCGCACGACTTTCTGCGCCAGGCACAGGTTTTCCAGCACGGTCATGTGCGGGAACAGGTTGAAGTGCTGGAACACCATGCCGACTTCGCGGCGATAGGCGTTTACGTCAGTCTTGGGGTCGGCCAGTTGCAGGCCGTCGATGCTCACCGAACCCGAATCGAACGCTTCCAGGCCATTGAGGCAACGTAGGAAGGTCGACTTGCCGGAGCCGGACGGGCCGATCACCACCAGCACTTCGCCCTTGGCCACCTGGGTGGTCACATTGTCGACCGCGCGGACTACCTGGCCACGGGTGTCGAAGACTTTTACCAGGTCGCGGACTTCAATCACTTTGCGCGAGCCTCCGCTCAAGCCGGCTGGCCATTTTCGACAGCGGCAGGTTGATCAGCAGGTACAGGCCTGCGACGCAGAACAGGATTTCAAACGGCGAGAACGAGGTGGTGATCACTTCGCGGCCGCTCTTGAGCAGTTCAGTAATCGCAATCACCGAGACCAGCGACGTGTCCTTCACCAGGCTGATAAATTGCCCAGCCAGCGGTGGCAGCACGCGCTTGAAGGCTTGCGGCAATACCACGTGACGCATCGACTGACTGGCACTCAAGCCCAGGGATCGCGCGGCTTCGTTCTGGCCACGGGCGATGGACTGCACACCAGCGCGGACGATTTCCGCTACATAGGCGCCAGTGAACAGCGACAGCGCGGCGATCCCGGCAAATTCCCGGGACAGATTGAGCACCGTGCCGATAAAGAAATAGAAAATGAAGATCTGCACCAGCAGCGGCGTACCGCGCACCAGTTCGACGTAGATCGTCGACAGATCCCGCAGGGTCGGGTTGCTGGACAAACGGCACAGGCCGGTAGCCAGGCCTATGATCAAGCCGAGGATGCCGGAGACCACCGACAGCCACAGCGTGGTCCACAAACCCCACATCAGCGGGCCCAGCGCCCAGTGGCGGGTTACGCCAACCACGTCGCCCTCGGCCACGTCGTCACCACGTGCCACTTGCAGGCTGTTGTCGGCAACGGTCAGCTTCTGTTCGACGCCTGCGTCGTTGCGCAGGGTTACTTCGGCGACATCGCCTTTGCGCACCAGCTCAACGACCGTGGAGATATCAGCGGCGCGCTGGGAGGTCTCGGCCTGGTAGGCGAAGTACTGCGGCACGCGGTTCCAGCGCCACTCGTAGGACATCAACGAGGTGGCGTAGTACAAGGCGCCAGCCAGGCTGACCAGCACGACCACGGTCAGCAGGTGCCAGGGCCATTGGGCTTTTTTCTGTTTCATTTCAGGTTCCGGGATGTGTATCGCCTGTCAGCCCGCCTTCGCGAGCAAGCCCGCTCCACACTTGACCGAGTTCCAACATGAGAATGCAGTCAAAATGTGAGAGCGGGCTTGCTCGCGAAGGGCGCGACTCGGTCTAAAGCCTTATTCCATGTCCTTGAGCCACTCAGAACTCTTGAACCACTTGTCATGGATGCGATCGTAGGTGCCATCGTTGCGGATCTGGTGCAGGAAGTTGTTGATGAAGTTGATGCTGTCGTAATCGCCTTTCTTCAGGCCGAACGCCAGGGGTTCGAAGGTGAAGGGTTCTTCCAGGTACACCAGCTTGCCGTTACCGACTTTTTTCTCGGCAACCACGTTGTAGGGCGCGTCATACACAAAAGCATCGGCCTTGCCGTTGACCACGTCCAGCACGCCTTCCTGCTCGTTGTCGTAGCCGTGATACTTGGCCTTGGAGATCAACTTCTTGGCGACCATTTCACCGGTGGTGCCCAGCTTGGAGGTCAAGCGATATTTCTCGTCGTTCAGGTCTTTGTAGGACTTGATGGTGCCTTCCAGTTCCTTGCGGATCAGCAGGGTCTGGCCAACCACGATGAAGGGTTCGCTGAAGTTCAGGCGCAGGTTGCGTTCCTGGGTCAGGGTCATGCCGCTGCCGATCATGTCGAACTTATTGGTCAACAGGGCGGGGATGATGCCGTCGTAGCCGGTAGAAATCGGCTCTAACTTGACGCCCATGGACTTGGCCATGGCCTTGAGGATGTCGACTTCGAAGCCAATGATTTCGCCGCGCTTGTTGGTCATCTGGAACGGCATGTAGGTCGGGTCCATGCCGACTTTCAGCGTGCCACGCTTGACGGCATCATCGATCGCGCCGGCCTGGGCCACATTGGCCGCCACGAACGCGGTGACGCCAAGCAGCAGCATCGAAAGATACTTTTTCATCATCAAGTCCCCTGAACGATTCTTATAAGGTCGGTGCGAAAAAGGGCTGCACCATTTCGGGGTGCGATCCTAACCCACTCGCCTGCTGTCACAAAGGTTTCACGGCTATTTGTTGTCGGCGTATGTCGGAAAAGCCCCACAAGGGTGCAGCGAAGCGCAGGGATAGACCGGTGCGTAGACGACCCGGGCAAGGGATTGATGTGTAAGCAGTTATTGCTTTCAGTCGATTTCCGTCAGCCATCCAGTGTCTCTGAACCACTTGTCGTGCAAGCGATCGTAAGTCCCATCTTGGGCAACCTGGTTGAGGAAGTGGTTGATCCAGTTGAGGCTGTCGAAATCACCTTTATTCAAGCCAAATGCCAGGGGCTCGAAGGTGAAAGGTTGCTCCAGCGCCAGCAGTGCGCTGTTTTCCGGACGCCCCAGGGCAATAAGGTTATAGGGTGCGTCATGAATAAAGGCATCCGCCTTGCCTTGCACCACCTCGCGTACCCCCTCCTCCGGCGTTGCAAAACTGCTGAGTCGGGCCGCCCCCAGAAACCGTCGGGCCGCCGCCTCGCCGGTGGTGCCTTCGGTTGTCGCGATTCGAAAGCTGGCATCGTCCAGGTCTTCGACACTGGTGACCTTGCCCGCAAGGCGTGGATGCAACAGCACGGACTGGCCAACCACGATGAACGAGTCGCTGAAGTTCAGCTTGAGGTTGCGCTCCTGGGTGACGGTCATGCCGCTGCCGATCAGGTCGAACTGTTTCGCCTGCAGCCCCGCCACCAGTTCGGTGTAAGGCACCGCAATCAACTCAAGCTCCACGCCCAGGGCTTGGCTCATGACATTGAGCAGGTCGATTTCAAAGCCAACGATACGGCCCTGTTTGTCAGTCATTTCGAAGGGTACATAAGTGGGCGTAGTGCCGACTTTCAGTACGCCGCGTCGAACGGCGTCGTCAATCGCGCCGGCCTGTGCCAAACCTATGTGAATCAATGCGACAGCGCTTATTAGCAGCGCCGAACAATAGCCTTTGCTCATGAATACCCCAGTGGCGAGTCAAATCCGGGGGGCGATGCTAACTCAGCGACGGGCACGGAAATACGCCTCAATGAGGGTCTTTTGTTTCGAAAAAACAAGAGGTTAGCGCGAGAGAGGACGAAGCGGGCAACGCTGTAGGACCAGCGCTTCGACGCCCCCCGAGGTGAGCCCTCGGGGGCGTCTGAATCAGGCGGGTTGGGCCTGGGACGACAGCGGTTGCAGCGGCAGCAACGGCGCGTGCGGATCAGCCTTGACCGAGTCACGCCAGGCAGCGAGCCATTCGGCATGGCCCTCGCTCCAGACGTGCTCGTGCAGGCGAGCCAGGGCGACCGGGTCACTGAGCAAGGCCAGGCGCTCGCCGTTGTTGAGACCGGCAGGGCCGACTTTCAACGCATGGCGAACACGCTCGGCGCGCAGGTACTCGATCGGCTCGGCCTGACCGTGACGCGAGGTCGCCAGGGCGCAGGCCAGGGCGTTCTGCTGCGGGTCGACCACCGAGCGCACGAAACCGTCATTCAACGCGTGCCAGCGGTTTTCGTGGGTGTACTGGTCGGTAGACAGCAGCGCCTGCGGCGGATTGTATTCCTCAGGGATCAGGAACAGGCTCTCATCACGAGACTTGAGGCCCAGATTGACCCGGCTGGAAATCACCGACACCGGAATCGACAGCATCAACGACCCGACAATCGGCACCAGCCACCACAGAAAGCTTGGGTTCAACCAGACCACCAGCAACGCCCAGAGGAAGCCGAGCAGGGTCTGGGTGCCATGGCGTTTGAACGCCTCACCCCAGGTGGTGGAGTCGTCATCGCGCTTGGGCGAGTTCCAGGTCGCCGCCCAGCCGAGGAACGCTGCCAGTACAAAGCGGGTGTGAAAAATCATCCGCACCGGTGCGAGCAGCATGGAGAACAGCATCTCCAGCAGCATCGACATCGTCACCTTGAACTTGCCGCCGAACTCTTTCGCGCCCTTGGCCCAGATCAGGATGATGCTCAGCAGTTTCGGCAGGAACAGCAACACGATGGTGGTGGAGAACAGCGCCACTGCCTTGTCCGGATGCCATTGCGGCCACAGCGGGTACAACTGGCGTGGCGCCATGAAGTACTGCGGCTCCATCAGCGTGTTCACCGCCAACAGGGCCGTGGACAAGACCAGGAACAGGAACCATAACGGCGCCGACAGGTAAGACATCACGCCGGTCAGGAAAACCGCGCGGTGCACCGGGTGCATACCTTTAACCAGGAACAGGCGGAAGTTCATCAGGTTACCGTGGCACCAGCGACGGTCACGCTTGAGTTCATCCAGCAAGTTCGGCGGCAGCTCTTCATAGCTGCCCGGCAGGTCGTAGGCAATCCACACGCCCCAGCCGGCGCGGCGCATCAGCGCAGCTTCAACGAAGTCGTGGGACAGAATCGAGCCGGCGAACGCGCCTTTACCCGGCAATGGCGCCAAGGCGCAGTGCTCGATGAACGGCTTCATGCGGATGATTGCGTTGTGACCCCAGTAGTGGGATTCACCCAGCTGCCAGAAGTGCAAACCGGCGGTGAACAGCGGCCCGTACACGCGGGTAGCAAACTGCTGCATACGCGCATACAAGGTGTCCATGCCCGACGCACGCGGCGCGGTCTGGATGATCCCGGCATCCGGCGTGGCTTCCATCAGGCGCACCAGGCTGGTCAGGCATTCGCCGCTCATCACGCTGTCCGCGTCGAGCACGACCATGTACTTGTAATCCCCGCCCCAACGGCGGCAGAAGTCGTCGAGGTTGCCACTCTTGCGCTTTACGCGACGGCGGCGACGGCGATAGAAGATCTTGCCGAAGCCACCGGCTTCGCGGCACACGTCGAGCCAGGCTTGCTGTTCGGCAATGCAGATGTCGGCATCATTACTGTCGCTGAGCACGAAGAAGTCGAAGCGATCCAGATCGCCGGTGGCGGCCACCGACTCGAACGTGGCGCGCAGGCCGGCGAATACCCGAGGCACGTCTTCGTTGCAGATCGGCATCACCAGCGCGGTGCGAGCGTCTTTGGGAATCGGCTCGTCACCGGCACTTTTACCGGAGATCCGGTATTTATCGTGCCCGGTCAGCAATTCCAGGAAGCCCATCAACGCGGTCCAGAAACCAGCCGACACCCAACAGAACAAGATCCCGAACATGATCAGGATGCTGGTTTGCAGGGCATAGGGCAGCACCTGGGTAGCGGTTTGCAGCAGGGTCTGGTTGCGGATTTCGTCGAAGTCGACCAGCGACCAGCCCTGGTACGGCATGATGCCTTTCATGTACCAACCGGCAACGATGGTCTGGCCGAGCATCAGCACCAGCAGGATGTACCGGCGGATCGAACCCACGGTACGCCAGCGCGCGGCCGGCAATACGCGCTCATCCTTCGGCGGGGCCGGAGGGTTGCTGCGCCCGGTGATACGACGCCAGCCGCGCACCAGAATATTGGTGCGCCACGGCTCCGGGACCACGCGGGTACGACGGATCGGCGGCGTGGCCTTCAGACACACGCGGCCAGCGGCGTCGACCGCCAGCATTTCGGCGTCTTGCAGCTCTTCGGCGGTGTTGAGGGTCAATCGGCGGCCAACCGATGCCTGGGCGGCATCGATGGGCGCGTCGAACGTCGACGACGACAAGCGTTCGTGCAACTCGGTGAAGGATGTGCAACCCGCCAGTTCGGCGCGCTGCTCAGCGGTCATCGGTAGATGCGCCAGATACTCGTGCAGAGTCTCTGGCTGGACTTGAGAGTTACTCATCGGCAGGCAACTGATAGCTCCAGGTTTCGGTCAGGACTTGCTCGGTCTTGATCGGCTCCGGTGTGGCTGGGGCAGCTTCTGGCTGCTTGGCTTCCTTGTCTTTCGCGTCTTTCTTGGCCTGTTTCTCGTGTTGCTTGGCCAGGACCTTGTCAGCCTTGAGTACGTGACTCGAGTCTTGCTCAGGAGCCGGCGGAGGTACATCTTGCACCAGCGCGGCGCGCATTTCGGTCGGCTTGCCTGCGTCCTTGATCTTCATGCGCAGGGTCAGGCGCCAGCCCTTGGTGTGTTCGTTGTAGCGCACGCTGTTCTCAACCAGCTCGGCGTTGTCGCTGACACTCACCTGGCTGCGCACTGCGGCGTCCGATGGCAGGGCCTTGAGGGACGGGCCCTCGAAGTCAACGAGGTAGGCCACGCTGCCGTCAGGCTGGCGGATCAGGTTGGATTGCTTCACGTCACCGGTGGAACGCAGGGTCTGCTTGACCCAGGCGCTGTCGGCCGGGTGCAGCGACTTTTCGTCCATGGTCCAGTGCAGGCGGTAGGAAACGTCGAGAGGCTGGCCCACTTCCGGCAGTTTTTCCGGGCTCCAGAAAGCAACGATGTTGTCATTGGTTTCGTCGGCAGTCGGGATCTCTACCAGGTTGACGGTGCCTTTGCCCCAGTCGCCCTCGGGTTCGATCCAGGCGCTTGGACGCTTGTCGTAGTTGTCGTCGAGGTCTTCGTAGTGGCTGAAGTCGCGACCGCGTTGCAGCAGGCCGAAACCACGCGGGTTCTCTACGGTGAAGTTGCTGACCGACAGGTGTTTAGGGTTGTTCAGCGGGCGCCAGATCCACTCGCCGTTGCCGGCATGGATCGACAGACCGCTGGAATCGTGCAGTTCACGACGGTAGTTCAGCACTTTGGAAGGCTGGTTCGCGCCGAACAGGTACATGCTGGTCAACGGGGCAACGCCCAGTTTGCTGACCTTGTCGCGCAGAAACATCTGGGATTTCACATCGACAATGGTGTCGGTGCCTGGGCGCAGGACCAGGCGGTACGCGCCGGTAGCCCGTGGGGAGTCCAACAGGGCAAAGATCACCAGTTGCTTCTCGCCCGGTTTTGGACGCTCGATCCAGAACTCGGTGAAACGCGGGAATTCTTCGCCGGACGGCAATGCGGTGTCGATCGCCATGCCACGGGCAGACAGGCCATACGCCTGGCCCTTGCCGACGACGCGGAAGTAGCTCGCGCCCAACATGGTCATGATTTCGTCTTGCTTGTCGGCCTTGTTGATCGGGTACAGCACACGGAAGCCGGCATAACCCAGCTGTTCGGTGGCTTTAGGATCAAACTTCACGTCGCCGAAATCGAAGCGCGTCGGGTCGTATTTGATTTCCTGGACGCTGTCGGCGGTGACTTCGTTGATTTTCACCGGTGTATCGAAATGCATACCCTGGTGATAGAAGGACAGCTTGAATGGGGTGTTCTGATCGGCCCACTCGGCTTTTTCGTTGCGGAAACGAATCTTCTGATAGTCCGCGAACTTCATTTCGCGGAATTCGTTCGGCAGATTGCTGCGCGGAGCTTCGTATTTCTGCCCGGCCAGCTCTTTTGCCTTGGCCGACACATCATCCAGACTGAATGCCCACAGTTGACCCGCGCCGAACAGGCAAAACAGGGCGGAGCCCGTCACCAGTGCGTTTCGTAACCGTTTGGCAGACAATTTTGGTGCATTACAGGGACTAACAATCACGAGCAACCCTCGCCGAAAACAGATCAAAAAACCAACGGCCAGCTATCTATATGCCAGGTTGGCGAGCATTGTTCCGACTCCCCTGGGACAAAATGATTCCCCATTGGTTGTCGGACAAGTCTCTACCTAAGTCAAAAATGGACCAAACAACGCTGATCCCCGTAGCGCGCGATTATCTAGTAGCCCGCGAGACAACGCATCAGGGATAACGAAGTATTTGTAGCGAAACCCCGCGTTTTTAGGCATTAAAAGTCGTTTTTAATACATTCATGTCTGTAAGAGGAAGGTCACAGGGCCATCATTGACCAAATGCACCTGCATATCGGCGCCAAAACGCCCTGAGGCCACCTTGCCATGCAATTGTTGCGCTTGTAACAACAAGTGATCAAAAAGCGCCGCTCCCAGGGCTGGCGGGGCCGCCGTGGAGAAGCTTGGCCGCAGCCCGCTCTTGGTATCCGCCGCCAGGGTGAACTGCGACACCAGCAGCAAACCACCGTCAATATCCTTCAACGACAGGTTCATCTTGCCTTCGTCGTCGCTGAACACCCGATAGTTCAACAGCTTGTGCAACAGTTTATCGGCACTCTGCGGCGTATCCGCAGGCTCGACAGCTACCAGCACCAGCAAACCCTGGTCGATGGCGCCGACGATTTCGCCCGCCACCTCGACCCGGGCGCCGCGCACCCGTTGCAACAGACCCTTCATGCTTCTTCAGGCGGCAGGTCAAGCAAGCGCCGCGCCATTTCACTGGTCGCACGCACCAATGCATCGGTGATGCCGGGTTCGGACGCCGCATGGCCGGCCTCGCGAATCACCTGCAGCTCACTGTTGGGCCATGCCTGGTGCAACTCCCAGGCGTTGTCCAATGGGCAGATCATATCGTAGCGTCCATGGATGATTACGCCAGGCAGATGAGCGATCTTGTGCATATCGCGAATCAGCTGGTTGGGTTCCAGGAACGAGTTGTTGGTGAAGTAGTGGCACTCGATCCGTGCGATGGACAAGGCGCGTTGCGGCTCGGAAAACCGCTCCACATGCTGAGGGCTCGGGCACAGGCCCAGCATGCGCCCTTCCCAGCCGGACCAAGCCTTGGCAGCGTGCATCTGGGCGATCTGGTCGTTGCCGGTGAGGCGCTTGTGGTAGGCCGCGATCATGTCGTGGCGCTCTTCCGGCGGAATCGGCGCGAGGTAGTCCTGCCAGTAATCCGGGAACAGGCGGCTGGCCCCTTCCTGGTAGAACCAGTGAATGTCCTGCGGGCGGGCCAGGAAAATGCCGCGCACGATCAGGCCGTGCACACGCTCGGGGTGGGTTTGCGCGTAGGCCAGGGACAGGGTGGAACCCCACGACCCACCGAACAACACCCATTTTTCGATGCCCAGGTGTTCGCGGATGCGCTCAAGGTCGGCGACCAGATCCCAGGTGGTGTTGTTCTCCAGGCTGGCGCGCGGGGTAGAGCGGCCGCAGCCACGCTGGTCGAAGGTGACGATGCGGTACAGGTTCGGGTCGAAATAACAGCGGCTCTGGGCATCGCACCCGGAACCGGGGCCGCCGTGGATGAAGACAACGGGCAAGCCTTCGGGAGAGCCACTTTCATCGACGTACAGGGTATGGATGTCATCGACGGCCAGATCGTGCCGGGCGTAGGGTTTGATCTGCGGGTACCAAGTCTGCATTGCGCGCTCCGTAGGGGTTCGGGTTCATCCCTGGGGGGACGTCTATTATTCTGCCGTCTGGCACTATAAACCCGAATTGTGCAATGAGCATGTCCTAGAGCACTTAGACCTGTGTCAGCCCTTCGCTCCACAGGTAATCCAGCAGGTAGTCGTAGAGCCGGTCCACTTCCGGCACCTGCCGCCGCGCCCGCAGGCAGCCGTGCACCAGGCCTTTGCCGGGATACAGCACAGCGGCCACGCCTGCCGCTTGCAGGCGTTCGGCGTAGAGCATGCCGTCGTCGCGCAATGGGTCGAACTGGGCCACGGCGATGAATGCCTTGGGTAAACCGCTGAAGTCTGCGGCCAGCAGCGGCATGGCGTAGGGCGACGGTTTGCCGCTGCCCTGCAGGTACAGCGCCAGGTAGTAGTCGGTGTCGGCGCTGCTGAGCAACGGCGCGTCCATGCAGTCACGCCGAGACGGCAAGTCGGAAGGACCGCCCAACCCCGGATAGATCAATACCTGGGCCCGAGGCAGTGGCTGCCGGTGGTCACGCAACCCCAGGCACAATGCCGCCGCCAGGTTGCCGCCGGCGCTGTCGCCAATCACCACCAGACGCTGCAGATTGATCGCATGAAGCCCCTGCCCTGCCTGGATCGCTTGCCACACGGCGCGGCAATCTTCATAGGCGGCAGGAAACGGATACTCAGGCGCCAAGCGATAATCGATAGCGATCACCAGCACCTGCAGGGCGCTGGCCAGTTCAAAGCAGATGAAGTCGTGGGAATCCAGCCCGCCCACCACCCAACCGCCGCCGTGCATATATAGAAGGCATGGCCAGCCATCAGGAGGAGTAGGCACGGTGGGCAGATAACTGCGCACACGCACGCCCGCCAGGGTGAAGTCCTCGACCTGCAAGCCTTCGGGTTGCGTCGGGGTGAATGCACAGCACATGCGGTCATAGCCTGTGCGCAGCCCAACCAGCGACGAGTCGTCGCTGGCGAAGGATTCGGTCTCGGCGACGAAGGCGGCGAGCTGAGGAGAAATCGGGTACATGCGCAAATATCCCTGACGGTGGACATCAAACTGTGGGAGCGGGCTTGCTCGCGAAGGCGGCGTGTCAGGCAGCTATTTGATACCTGATACCCCCCCCTCGCGAGCAAGCCCGCTCCCACATTTGTCCGGTGTTGTCCTCAAGGCTTGAGGCTGGCTTGCACAGCCGCCACGCCGTCGCTGCCATCAAACGCCTTGACCCCCGCCAGCCAGCGCTGCAAATCCTCGGGATGATCACGCAACCATTGCTTGGCCACGTCCTGAGGGGATTTGCGCTCCATGATCGGCACCATCAACTGGCTTTCCTGGGCGGCGGTGAAGGTGAGGTTCTCCAGCAAGCGATTGGCGTTGGGGCAGCGCTCGGCAAAATCAGGCGCGGTGACAGTAGAAACAGTAGCGCGGCCTTCGTCGGGGCCGAACACGTCTTCACTGCCGGTGAGGTAGGCCATCTTCATGTTGATATTCATCGGGTGTGGAGTCCAACCGACGAACACCACAAACTCCTTGCGATTCACCGCACGCTGCACCGCCGCCAGCATCCCTGCTTCACCGGAGGCGACCAGCTTGAAGCCGCCAAGGCCGAAGCGGTTGGTGTCGATCATTTTCTGGATATCGGTGTTGGCGCCACTGCCCGGCTCGATGCCATAGATCTTGCCGCCCAGCTTGTCCTTGAAGCGGGCGATATCGGCAAAGGTCTTCAAGCCGGCATCGGCCACGTACTGCGGCACGGCCAGAGTGGCCTGGGCGTCGGCGAGGCTGGGCGTGTCGAACACCTTGACCTGCTTGGCCGAAAGGAAGGGCGCGATGTTGTTGTCCATCGCCGGTTTCCAGTAGCCGAGGAAGATATCCAGGCGTTTGTCGCGGATGCCGGCAAAAATGATCTGCTGCACGGCGCTGGTCTGTTTGCTGTCGTAGCCCAGACCATTGAGCAGCACGTCAGCCATGCCGGAGGTGGCGACCACGTCAGTCCAACTGACCACGCCCATGCGGATGTTCTTGCAGGAGGCCGGCTCGGCGGCCATGACATTGGCGCTGAGCAACGCGGCGCCGGTGAGGGTCAACAACAGTTTTTTCATGGAAAAGGTCTCACTCGGCAGCTTTATTGTAGGAGTGGCGTCTGACGCGCCGTATCCACAACCTTACCCAGCGAGACCTCGATAAAAACGACCTGTGGCGACCGGGTTTTGCACCCAGGCGACAGACGGTCAGCCGTAGCGCTTCTGCCCCCACGCCAACAAACCCTGCATCAGTTGTTTCAACACCACCCGTGTCGGCTCGGCCAGATCCGGTCGATAACGGAACGGCTCAACCTCTTCCATATAGGTGCTCTGACACAACTCCAGCTGCACCGCATGGATATCCTGCGCCGGGTCGCCATAGTGCCGGGTGATGTGGCCACCCTTGAAGCGCCCGTTCAGCACATGGGTGTACTGCGGATGCGCCGCGCAAATGGCCTCCAACTGGCTGGCCAGCCCCGGATCACAGGCGGCGCCGTTAAAGGTGCCGAGGTTGAAGTCCGGCAGCTTGCCTTCGAACAGGTGCGGGATCACCGAGCGGATCGAGTGGGCATCGAACAGCAAGGCGTAGCCGAATTCAGCCTTGAGCCGCGCCAACTCTTCTTGCAGGGTTCGGTGATACGGGCCCCAGATTTTTTGCAGGTAGGTCACGCGCTCTTCTTCAGACGGCTCATGCCCTTCACGAAACAAGGGCACGCCATCGAACAGCGTGGCCGGGTACAGGCCGGTGGTGGCGCCCGCGTACAGCGGCTTGTCGTCGGAGGGACGGTTAAGGTCGATGACGAAGCGCGAGTACTCGGCCGCCAAAGTGCTGGCGCCCAGTTCTTCGGCAAAGTCATACAGCGTGGGGATGTGCCAATCGGTGTCCGGCAGGCTTTGCGCCTCGGGGATCAACCCATCCTGCACCGCTGGTGTCAGGCGCAGACCGGCGTGGGGCATGCTGATCAGCAGCGGCACACGGCCTTGTTTGAAGTTCAGAACCTTATCCACAGCAACACTCCTCAAACAGTGACATCGACGCCATGGCGCACGACGCGTTTATCCAGCTCGCCGCCCAGCCAATAGGCCAGGTCGGCGGGACGATCAATCTGCCAGGCGACAAAATCCGCGACCTTGCCCACTTCCAGCGAACCGTGGGTGTCGCCCATGCCCAACGCGGTAGCCGCATGTTGGGTGGCGCCGGCCAGGGCTTCTTCCGGGGTCATACGGAACAGCGTGCAGGCCATATTCAGCATCAGACGTACCGACAATGCCGGCGAGGTGCCGGGGTTGAGGTCGCTGGCGATGGCGATCTTTACGCCGTGCTTGCGCAGGGCGTCCATCGGCGGCAACTGGGTTTCGCGCAGGAAGTAGAACGCACCCGGCAGCAGAACCGCGACGGTGCCGGAGGCGGCCATGGCGATGGCGTCTTCTTCGGTCATGAATTCCAGGTGGTCCGCCGACAGCGCCTGGTAGCGCGCGGCCAGGCTGGAGCCATGCAGCGACGAAAGCTGCTCGGCGTGCAGCTTCACCGGCAGGCCGAGTTGCTGGGCGACTTTGAACACGCGCTCCACCTGTTCAGTGGAAAACGCCAGGTATTCGCAGAAGGCATCCACTGCGTCAACCAGCCCTTCGGCCGCCAACGCCGGCAGCATCTCGGCACAGATGTAGTCGATGTAATCGTCGGCACGGTCCTTGTACTCCGGCGGCAAGGCGTGGGCCGCCAGGCACGTGGCGCGTACGCTGACCGGCAGCGCTTCACCGAGGCGACGCGCCACCCGCAGCATTTTGCGTTCGTTGGCCAGGTCCAGGCCATAGCCGGACTTGATCTCCACGGTGGTCACGCCGTCGCGCAGCAGACTGCGCAGGCGCTTTTCAGCACTGGCGAACAGTTCATCTTCCGTCGCCGCACGGGTGGCGCGCACGGTGCTGGCGATACCGCCGCCCTTGGCCGCGATCTCGGCGTAGCTCACGCCTTCGAGGCGCTGCTCGAATTCGCCGCTGCGGTTGCCGCCGAACACCGTATGGGTGTGGCAGTCGATCAGCCCGGGGGTGACCCACGCGCCTTGCAGGTCATGCACGTGGGCGTAATCCGCCGTGGGTGCCTGGCTGCGGGGGCCGATCCACTCGATGAGCGAATCCACTGTGACCATGGCGGCATCCTCGATGATCGAGTATTTGCCCTGTGCCATGGTTGCGACGTGGCAGTGTTGCCAAAGCGTTTTCATCAACGCCTCCCTAGATTAACGATGAGACAAAGCCGGGTCGTGATGAGCCTTGGCCGCTTGCCCGGCCACGGGTTTGACCCACAGCAGGTAGGCCAGCACCAGCAGCACGATCCACACGGCACCGACCAACAATGCGGCCTGAGTGTCCGGGAAGTAACCCAGCACGCCAAACACGAACAGCATGAAGACAATGGCGGCTGCCGGCGCATAGGGCCAGAACGGCACGGGGAATTTCAGCTCGGTCACCTGCTCTTTGCTCATCGCTCGGCGCATGGCGACCTGGGTGAACAGGATCATCAGCCATACCCAAACGGTGGCGAAGGTGGCAATCGAGGCGATCAGCAAGAACACGTTTTCCGGGATCAGATAATTGAGTACAACACCGCCGAGCAGCGCCGCGCCCATCACCACCACGGTCATCCACGGCACGCCGTGTCTGGACAACTGCGCGAAACCCTTGGGCGCCTGCCCTTGCTGGGCCAGCCCGTACATCATGCGTCCGGCGCCGAAAATGTCACTGTTGATGGCCGAGACCGCCGCCGAGATCACTACGATGTTGAGGATGGTCGCCGCCGAGCCGATGCCGAGGTTGCTGAATATCTGTACGAATGGGCTACCCTGGCTGCCGATCTGCGGCCATGGATAGATGGCCATCAGCACAAACAGGGTCAGCACGTAGAACAGCAGGATGCGCAGCGGCACCGCGTTGATCGCCTTGGGGATCACGCGCTGAGGGTCCTTGGCCTCACCAGCGGTGATGCCGATGATTTCGATACCGCCAAAGGCAAACATCACCACCGCGAACGAGGCGATCAGGCCGCCGATGCCGTTGGGCATGAAGCCGCCATGGGCCCACAGGTTGCTGAGGCCGCTGGCGTGGGGTTCACCGGCCGAATGGATACCGAACAGCATGATGCCGAAGCCACCGAGGATCATCGCCACGATGGCGCCGACCTTGAGCAGCGACAGCCAGAACTCCATTTCGCCAAACACTTTGACGTTGCACAGGTTCAGGCCGCCGATCAGAAACACAATGCCGAGCACCCAGACCCAACGCGCGACGTCGGGAAACCAGAAGCCCATATAGATACCGAAGGCGGTCACGTCGGCCAGGCAGACAATGATCATTTCAAAGGCATAGGTCCATCCGAGGATAAACCCGGCCATAGGGCCAAGGTAAGTGCTGGCGTACTGGCCGAAGGAGCCGGAAACCGGATTGTGCACGGCCATTTCGCCGAGGGCGCGCATCACCATGAACACGGCGGCGCCGCCGATCAGGTAGGCCAGCAGCACAGCGGGGCCGGCCATCTGGATGGCGGAAGCGGAGCCATAGAACAGCCCGGTGCCGATCGCGGAACCGAGTGCCATGAAGCGAATATGTCGGGCGCTGAGCCCGCGTTTCAATCCTTTCTCTTGCTGGTGCATTTCTCGTCCTTAATTATTTTTATCCTGAGAAAAATCCGAACCTGGCGCCTGACAACTGTAGTGAGCGGGCTTGCCCCGCTCACTACAGGGTGTTGCGGTTACAGGCTCGGAAGGAGATTGGCCGGCACCAGCTCATTCAGGCAGCGAGTGGCGAGCAATTCGCTGGCGGCGTTGATGTCCGGGGCGAAGAAGCGGTCCTTGTCGTAGAACGCCACTTTGTCGCGCAGAATCCCACGTGCCTTTTCAAGCGCAGGCGAGGTTTTCAGGCCGTCGCGCAGGTCCAGGCCCTGGCACGCAGCCAGCCATTCCACAGCGAGAATGCCACGGGTGTTCTCGGCCATTTCCCACAGGCGCTTGCCCGCAGCCGGGGCCATGGACACATGGTCTTCCTGGTTGGCCGAAGTCGGCAGGCTGTCGACGCTATGGGGATGGGCCAGCGCCTTGTTTTCGCTGGCGAGCGCGGCAGCGGTCACCTGGGCGATCATGAAACCAGAGTTCACCCCGCCATTGCCCACCAGGAACGGCGGCAGTTGCGACATGTGCTTGTCCATCATCAGCGAGATACGACGCTCGCTGAGAGAGCCGATTTCAGCGATGGCCAGCGCCATGTTATCAGCGGCCATGGCCACCGGTTCCGCGTGGAAGTTACCGCCGGAAATCACGTCGCCTTCGGCGGCAAATACCAGCGGGTTATCCGACACGGCGTTGGCTTCTACCACCAGCACTTCAGCGGCCTGGCGGAACTGGGTCAAGCACGCGCCCATGACTTGTGGCTGACAACGCAAGGAGTATGGGTCCTGCACTTTGTCGCAGTTCTGGTGCGACTGGGACACCTGGCTGCTTTCACCCAGCAGGTGACGATAGGCCGCTGCCGAATCGATCTGCCCTTGCTGGCCGCGTGCGGCATGGATCCGCGCGTCGAACGGCGAGCGCGAACCCAATACCGCTTCCACGGTAAGCGCGCCGCACGCCAGGGCGCCGGCGAACAGGTCTTCGCCTTCAAACAGCCCACGCAGGGCATAGGCGGTGGACACTTGGGTGCCGTTGAGCAACGCCAGGCCTTCTTTGGCGGCGAGGGTCAGCGGCGTGAGGCCGGCGACCTTCAGCGCTTCGGTGGCTTCCAGCCATTCGCCCTTGTAGCGCGCCTTGCCTTCGCCCAGCAGCACCAGGGACATATGTGCCAAAGGCGCCAGGTCGCCGGAGGCACCGACCGAGCCCTTCAACGGAATATGCGGGTACACCTCGGCGTTGATCAGCGCGATCAACGCGTCGATCACCTGGCGGCGGATCCCGGAGAACCCACGGCTGAGGCTGTTGACCTTGAGCACCATGACCAGCCGCACCAGCGCATCGCTGATCGGCTCACCGACGCCGGCGGCGTGGGACAACACCAGGGAGCGCTGGAGGTTTTCCAGGTCTTCGCTGGCGATGCGGGTCGAGGCCAGCAGGCCGAAACCGGTGTTGATGCCGTAGGCGGTGCGGTTCTCGGCGAGAATCTGCTCCACGCAGGCGACACTGGCTTCGATCTGCGCCGTGGCGCTGTCATCCAGACTGAGGGTTACCGGCTGCTGGTAGATGGCTCGCAGTTGGGCAAGGCTCAGTTGGCCTGGAATCAGGTTTAGCGCAGTCACATTCATACTCCTTTTGAATTGTTCTTTTGAATAAGTCTTCAGTGCAAATTCGGTAAGTCGGTGTCTTTGAGCAGCGTGGCGGCGGCCGCAATGTCCGGTGCCAGCCAGCGGTCCTGCTCATAAGCCGGCACCACTTCACGCAGCAGGCGCCAGGCGCGGTCGGTGCCGGCGCCGAAGCGTTGGTCCTTGAGGAACTCGAACGCCTGGGCCGCCAGCAAGTACTCGATGGCGAGGATCTGCGTCACGTTGGCCAACACCTGGTGCAGCTTGAGCGCGGCATTGGTGCCCATGCTCAGATGGTCTTCCTGCAGGCCCGAGGTGACGAAGTTATCGAGCACTGCCGGCTGCGCCAATTGGCGGTTTTGCCCACACAATGAGGCGGCGACGTACTGCACGATCATCATCCCGGAGTTGACCCCGGGGTTGCTCACCAGGAATGCCGGCAAGCCATTGACGTGCGGGTTGATCAGGCGGTCCAGGCGGCGTTCGGCCACCGAGCCGATTTCGGCCATGGCAATCGTCAGCATGTCTGCCGCCAGTGCGACCGACTGTCCGTGCGGGTTGGCCTGGGACACCACGCGGTAGCTGTCCGGTGTGCCGAGTACCAGCGGGTTGTCGGTGGCGCTGTTGAGTTCGGTCTCGATCTGGCGCGTGGCATGTTCCACCTGGTCGCGGGCAGCGCCATGGATCTGCGGGATCGAGCGGATGCTCAGGGCATCCTGGGTGCGGATGCCTTTGCTGCTGGCGATCACTTCGCTGCCATCGAGCAGGGCGCGCAGGTTGACGCCGACTTGTTGCATGCCTGGGTGCGGTTTGAGGGCGATGATTTCTTCGTCGAAGGCATCGATCTGGCCGCGCTGGGCTTCGAAGCTCATGGCACCGATCACGTCGGCCCATTGCAGCAAGTGATGAGCGTCGGCCAGGGCCAGGCAGCTCAGGCCGGTCATGCACGGCGTGCCGTTGACCAGACACAGGCCGTCCTTGGCGCCGAGGACTACCGGATGCAAACCTTCCGCGCTTAAGGCCTCTTGAGCCGGAACGATGCGGCCTCGATAACTCACATTGCCCACACCCAGCAAGGCCACGCCTACATGGGCCATATGGGTCAGGTAACCCACCGAACCCTGGGACGGCACGTGCGGTGTGATGCCATGGTTGAGCAGCGCCAGCAACGAATGCACCACCTGCGGATGCAAGCCGGATTTGCCGTGGCTGTAGTTGATGATCGCCGCGCAGATGATCGCGCGGGTCTGCTCGTCACTCAGCACCGGGCCGACGCCGCAGGCATGACTCAGCAGGGTGTTGCGCGACAGCTGGCTGAGTTGTTCGCCCTTGAGCGACACATTGCACAACGCGCCCAGGCCGGTGTTCACGCCATAGGCGCGCTCACCACTGGCGACGATACGCTGCACGATGGCCTGGGCGTTGTCGATGCGCGCCCAGGCCTGGCCCGAGAGTTCGAGCACGGCGCCGTGGCGGGCGACGGCGACGACGTCCTGCCAGCGTAGTGGCATATCGGCGAGGGTGATTTTTGTTGCCTGGGACATCTTCATTCCTTCTTGAATTCTTTCGCAGCCTTAGCGGCCTCTTCGCGAGCAAGCCTGCTCTCACAGGGGGCGCTGTGGGAGCGGGCTTGCTCGCGAAGAGGCTAGCCAAATCACCACATAATCCGGATCAGACCACCGCCGCCCGCCGCTGAACAAACCGGTCCACATACTCGTCCGCCGGCGAATGCAGGATCTCCCGAGGCGTACCTACCTGGATCAGCTTGCCGTCCTTGAGGATCGCAATGCGGTTACCAATGCGCACGGCCTCGTCGAGGTCGTGGGTGATGAACACGATGGTTTTGTGCAGGGTCTTTTGCAGCTCCAGCAACTGGTCCTGCATCTCGGCGCGGATCAGCGGGTCGAGAGCACTGAAGGCCTCGTCCATCAGGATGATGTCGGTGTCGGCCGCCAAGGCGCGAGCCAGGCCGACGCGCTGGCGCATGCCACCGGAGAGCTGGTGCGGGTATTTGTTTTCGTAGCCCTTCAGGCCCACGGTTTCGATCCAGTGCAGGGCGCGTTCGGCGCAGACCTGCTTGGTTTCACCGCGCACTTTCAGGCCGTAGGCGACGTTATCGAGCACGCTCTTGTGGGGCAGCAGGCCGAAGCTCTGGAACACCATGCTGATCTTGTGCCGACGGAATTGGCGCAGGGCTTCCATGTCCAGTTGCAGGATGTCTTCGCCGTCCACCAGGATCGCGCCGCTGGTAGGATCGATCAGGCGGTTGAAGTGGCGCACCAACGTGGACTTACCGGAACCCGACAGACCCATGATCACGAAAATCTCGCCCGTGCCGATGCTCAGGGACAGATCGTTCACGCCAACCACGCAGCCGGTCTCGGCCAGCACCTGATCCTTGGTCTTGCCTTGGCCGATCAGCGACAGCGCGTCCTTGGAGCGAGCGCCGAAGATCTTGAACACGTTTTTAACTTCGATTTTGCTGACAGTAGTCATTTGCTCGCCTCATGCCGTGGACGACCATAGGCCTGGGTAATGCGGTCAATGACCACTGCGAGAATCACGATCGCCAGGCCAGCCTCAAGGCCACGCCCGACGTTGAGGGTCTGGATGCCGACGAGGACATCTTCGCCCAAGCCACGGGCGCCGATCATCGAGGCGATCACCACCATCGACAGTGCCATCATGGTGGTCTGGTTGATACCGGCCATGATGCTCGGCAACGCCAGCGGCAGTTGCACGCCGAACAGTTGCTGCCAGCGGTTGGCACCAAAGGCGTTGATGGCTTCCATGACTTCGCCGTCGACTTGACGAATCCCTAAGTCGGTCAGGCGGATCAGCGGCGGCGCGGCGTAGATCACCGTGGCGAAAATCGCCGGGACCTTGCCCAGGCCGAACAACATCAGCACCGGAATCAGGTACACGAAACTCGGCATGGTCTGCATGATGTCGAGCAGCGGCATCAGCACCGAACGCAAGCGATTGCTACGTGCCGACAGGATGCCCAGCGGCACGCCGATCAACACCGAGATCACCGTGGCCACCATCATCAAGGCCAGGGTCTGCATCAGCTTGTCCCACAGGCCAACCGCGCCAACGAGGAATAGCAAACCGACGATCACCGCCGTGGTCACCACCTTGCGGGTGGCGTGCCAGGCGACACCGCCGACAATGGCCAGCATCAGCCACCAGGGCGCTGCGCGCAGCACCCCTTCCAGGTTGACGATGGCCCATAACAGGGTGTCGGAAATGTGCCGAAACACATCACCGTAGTTGGTGACCAATGAGTCCACCCAACCGTTGACCCAGTCGGCGATGGAAAACGTAAAACTCTCAGGAAACATATCGTGCTCTCGATCCAGTGGGTTGTGGCCGGCTGTCCGACTAGCCCCTCAGGGTAGCCGGACAGACTTGACCTACAAGGCCGCGTCGATTTTTTTGGCTGCGTCGTCGCTCACCCAGGCGTGCCAGACTTCAGGATGTTCCTTGAGGAAAATTTTCGCCAGTTTTGGCGACTCAATTCGCTCCTTGGCCATGCGGCCCAGGTTCTGGTTCAGCAGGTCGATGGGCAGGTTGACCTTTTCCAGCACGGCTACCAGCTCCGGGGCTTGCTCGTGGAAGGTCTTGGACAGGCCGACCTTGATGCTCACGCTTTTATCCACACCAGGTTTTTCTTCCAGCTTGACCAGGTCAACCTGGCCCATCAGCGGCGTTGGCGACCAGTAGTAGAACAGGATCGGCTCGCCACGCTTGTAGCTCGACAGCACCGCCGCATCCAGCGCCGGGCCGGTGCCTGGGCGAAAGTTGGTGTAGGAATTTTCCAGGCCGTAGCTTTTCAGCATCTCGCTGTTGTCCAGCTCGCAGGTCCAACCGGCAGGGCAGTTGTAGAATCGGCCTTTGGACGGCTCTTCCTGGTCCTTGAACACGGAGGCGTACTTGGCCAGGTCAGCGATATTTTTCAGGTCCGGCGCCTTGGGTTCCAGCTTGCGCTTGGCGTCGCCTTCGATCACATAACGCGGCACGTACCAGCCCTCGATCGCACCCACCACCGGGGCGCCGACGCCGACGACTTTGCCGGCCTTCTCGGCCTTGTTCCAGACCTCACTACGGCCCACCCACTCTTCGGCGAAGACCTGGATGTCATTGCTGCTCAGGGCGTTTTCCATGGTGATGGAGTTG